>NZ_JBFEGI010000003.1:0-462245 GCF_047228905.1 Sporosarcina sp. 179-K 3D1 HS | reverse complement strand
ACTGGTAGGAGGGATTGTGGCTGGAAACTGTTCAGTTCTATCGAGCAAAAACTGTCCATTTTAGTTTAGCAGTTACAACGACCTTCATAAGTTGATTAAGTCAGGATATTTAAAGAAGATTAGACATTCCAGGCGTAAAATTCAACAAGAATTTTGGTAGTATATATCGACAATGATTAGCTCCAAATTTAATAAAGAGAAAAAGTTGAGCTATAGACCAATCTGGTTTTTGGCTCATTTTTCATTTTTTGATTATTTACCCTGTAACCTTTATTATGGAAGAAACATATTAGGTTGATGGGGTGCTAAAAATCGCTAAAATAATTCCATTCAAAACCAAACAACAATTGGAAAAAGGAAAGGCATTAAAGGTAATGGAGGATTGGAAAACCTACTTACAATGGGAAGAAGCTAATAGGCAGTATGTGGAAAAAAGCGAGGCAGAGAGCGGGCGGGGATTGACGCATGATGAAGTAGAGTGGCTAAATGAATGGGTGAAAAAAATGAATAATATAGAAGTTGATTAAGAAAAGTGGAGATGGTGGGGATACCATTTCAAATAAACAAAAAGGCTAGTGTATATGTTGTTGGATGATGGAGTGACTAAGGCATTCTTACTTTGAAAAATACCTCTCTTTTTAAATGAAAAATACCATATAATGGATATTAAGTCTATACACAAATTATACACATTAAATAGTGAAAACCTTATTATATAAGGGTTAAGATACTCTAAATAACGTCCTCCTGGGACGTTAAAATAGGCGGTATAAACCGCAGAGGTATCACCTTTTAGAGTGTATAGGGCATCGGTCAGTGGAACGGTCAGTATTGCGGTAATATCCCCGCGATTCGACTCGTCCGACCGGTGTCCTATTAAGTTTCTAGGAGGTTTTTTATTTGACGAAAAAACGAAGTAAACTCGCGGTAAAGGGGGATTTATCCGTCCCATTCGACGCGCCAATCGAAAACCCGGCGCAACCAACCTACGTATCCCAAAACTTCGGCTTGCCGATTCGGAAGGCGTTAGAAATCGTAGTAAAACAGATGACGACGGCAGGCTTGCGGTCGCGCACACATTTATCGGCCAAATTCAATTAAGTTAGGTTTCTTCTTTCCAGTATGCTAAACTTGAAAGTTCGAAAGGCATTGAAAAAGGTGGAATTGATTTGAGCAGAATGGAACATAAGCAGCAACAGAAACGATTGAATGCAGGAAATAAATGGTCTAACTTAACAAAACCTGTCCGAATACTTTTATTTGGAATGCTGGCTATAGTCATTTGTGGATTGGTCATGATAAACCTATTAATTTCATCAAGTGATGTAAGTAAATTGGAAGAGCCTGAACCGAGGCCGACATTTATTTACGATCAAAATGGAGAGGTCGCTAGTAAAATTTCGAATTCCAACATTGAAGGAGTTCATTTAGACCAAATTCCGAAAGAGCTAATCGAAGCTGTAATCTCTGTTGAGGATCAACATTTTTACAAACATAATGGGATTAATTATTTCGGGATTGCGCGGGCATTTACCCAAAACCTGATAAAAGGTGAAGTCGTTGCAGGTGGGAGTACAATCACTCAACAGCTTTCCAAAAATGTATTTTTAACGCAGGACCGTACGTACTCTCGTAAATTTAAAGAATTGATTCTAACGAAGAAAATTGAGAGAACGTATTCAAAAGATGACATAATGGAACGCTACCTGAATCAAATCTATTTTGGCGAAGGCGCATGGGGTGTTCAACGAGCGGCACAAATCTATTTTGGAAAAGATGTAAGCGAATTAACGTTGAGCGAATCTGCTACATTAGCGGGATTAATTAAAGCACCTTCCCGCCTATCTCCTTATAAAAACATGGAAAAGTCGGTGGAACGACGAAACATTGTCTTATCGTTAATGAAAAGAGAAAAGTATATTAGTAAAGCGGAGTTCAATGAAGCAACAGGACAAGAAATTGTGTTAGCTAATCAAACAATGGTGAATTATAAAGGAAAATATCCATATTATATTGACCACATTGTTGAAGAGGCAGTCAACAAGTACGGGCTAACGAAAAATGAAGTGCTATCTGGTGGATTACATATTTATACAGCGTTAAATCCTGTCATTCAGGATGCCTTGGAAGAAGTGTATGAGGATGATCGTTATTTTCCAGAGAGTAAGCCGGATCAACTCATTCAAAGCGCTTCCGTCTTCTTGAATCCCAAAACAGGTGGAATTAGTGCATTGGTCGGGGGCAGAGGAGAATATACGTATGGACGCTTTAATAATGCGACCCAGCTCATTAGACAGCCGGGATCAACATTTAAGCCACTTGCCGTCTACACTGCCGCGTTGGAGCAAGGCTTTCAAATTTCAGATTTGCTCGTTGACGAACCAATCAATATTAATGGATATTCTCCGAAAAATATCGATCAGCGATATAGAGGGCAGGTGACAATGTACGATGCAGTCGCTCAATCGTATAATATCCCTCCTGTCTGGCTTTTACATGATATCGGAATTGAAAATGGGGTGCGCACCGTAGAACGGTTCGGAATCCCATTGGAGGAAAATGATCATAATCTTGGCCTAGCATTAGGGGGCTTGCACAAAGGTACTTCACCTCTGCGAATGGCCCAAGCCTTTTCTGCATTTGCGAATAATGGAGTCATGATGGAAGCCCATGCCATTTTAGAAATAAAAGATTCAGAAGGCAAAGTAGTTGGAGAATGGCGTGAGCATTCTGAAGAGGTAACAAAACCGGAAGTTGCCCAGCAAATGACCTATATGCTGAAAGGTGCTGTCGAAGTAGGTACAGGCCAGAACGCTCAAATTTTAGGGATGGAAGTGGCCGGTAAAACAGGTACCACCCAGCTGCCATTCACGGGTGTGGGTGGATCAAAGGATCATTGGTTCGTTGGATATACACCAGACATCGTGGGTGCGGTTTGGTTAGGCTATGATAAAACGGATCCCGAACATTACTTAACATCGACTAGTAGTTTTACTGCGCCGCCAATTTTCAGGCAAGTCTTATCAAGATCGATCGGTGAATTACCTACAAAGAAATTTGATTTACCATTAATTGCGAAAAATAAAAAAGAGCTCGAGAAACAGCAAAAGAAGCTGAAGGACAAAGAACAAACAGAAGAAAAAAAGCAAAGGAAACAGGAGAAGAAAGAAGAGAAAGAACGGAAAAAAAGAGAGAAGAAAAAGGAGAAGGAAAGGGAAAAGAAGGAGAAGAAAAAAGAGAAAGAGAAGAGGAAACGAGAAAAAGAGAAAGAAAAAGAGAAAAAAGAAAAAGCATGAGTGGGTCTTTTTGGAACGCTTTTGAATAAAAACTGAATATGATACGAAGTCAGTTGAAGGCTGTAAACATTGTCATATCAATGTTTACAGCTTTTTCTGTTTTTAGAGAATACATTTGAAGACAATTGAAATAAAATCAATTACACACTTTTCCAGGACCTATTCATAAAAAATTTCATAGTCAAAGAGATTTTGCATTATTTCAAAAACAGGGGTAATATTGTTCCAAGAGGGGGGATGAATGTGATAGTAGTAGATACCTTACCGTTTTTCTGTCTGGAAACGTCATTAAATGATGAGGTAATCGATATGAATGAGCGCCTTTTAGCCGACATGAAAAAAGACTTTCAGCATAAGCCAATCAAGGAACTCTTTGATGTATGGCATGTTGAGCGCGGCGGTAAATTGATTCATGCCCGATTGAACGATGATAGCTATATTTTTTTAAAAGAGCAAATGAATGAGAACCGGATTGTCTATGTTGGCATTCGGTCACGGGAACTTGAAAATAAAAACAAGGAACTACAGGAGCTAGAGTTGCTGAACCGGCACCTGGACGCAGTCATTGAAAATTCATATGATGGAATTTACATTACAAATCGGGATGGCGTCACATTGCGAACGAATTCGGCCATTGAAAGAATTACAGGAATCCCGAAAGAATATTATATAAATAAAAATGTGGATGCTTTAGTGAAGCGGGGAATTCTTGAGAATTCCATCACAGATAAGGTCATAAAAAAGAAAAGAAGCGTATCCCTTGTGCAACTCAATTATTCTGGCAAAGAAACACTTCTGACGGGGAATCCGGTATTTGATGATCAAGGCGAAGTGGAAAGTGTAGTGACGAATATCCGTGACTTGTCTGATCTGAATAACTTGCAAACCGCACTCCGGCAAGCGAATGAATTAAATAAAAGCTACCAACTGGAAATTGAAAGATTAAAAGGAAGCGGGCCATACTTAGATGGAAAGACTGTCGTGGAAAATAAACGGATGCGCTCCATCTATGACACCGCCAAGCGAATTGCCAATGTGCCAGCTACGGTGCTGATCCTTGGTGAAACGGGAGTTGGTAAAGATGTGCTGGCAAAATATATTTTCAATGAAAGTGAACGGAGCAGAACTGGTAAATATATTAAAGTGAATTGTGGTGCTATTCCGGCAAACTTACTTGAATCCGAATTATTCGGATATGCTGGCGGGGCTTTCACGGGTGCCAACAAGAATGGGAAACCCGGAATGTTTGAAATGGCAGATAAAGGGGTTTTATTTTTAGATGAAATTGGTGAAATGCCATTGGATCTTCAAGTGAAATTGCTTCGGGTCATTCAAGAAAAGGAAATTCAGAGGGTTGGTGGAACGTCTACGAAAAAAATCGATGTTCGCCTAATTGCTGCAACCAATCGGAATTTAATAGAGATGGTTCAAGAGGGCAAATTCCGTGAAGATCTCTATTATCGTTTAAATGTCATACCGATAACCATTCCTCCTTTACGAGAGCGTCCCGAGGAGATTTATTCGTTCATCAAAATATTTTTGAATGATATAAATGAGAAGTATGGAATGAAAAAGGAATTAGATGCGGAGCTCACTGCTTTTTTTTACCGACACCAGTGGCCGGGAAATATTAGAGAGTTGTCGAATTTACTGGAACAAATCGTGTTGCTAAATAAAGAAGAAATGTTAAAGCTAGAGCATCTTCCAGCCGAATACAAAAAGGAAGAAAGCTTCCATACTATTTTGGATGATGGATTGATTACACTGAAAAAAGCAGTAGAACAAGCTGAGGAAAATGTGTTACAGCAGGCAGCCGAAAAATATATGACAACTTATGACATCGCAAAGGCTCTGGACACAAGTCAACCAACGATTGTTAGGAAATTGAAAAAGTATAATATCGTATTGAAAGGATAGTTGATCGTCTATGAAAATTGGAGTCATGGGAAGCGGTGCAGTCGGCTCTTTTTTCGGCAGTTTCTTTTCTGAAGCCGGGCATGATGTAACATACATTGCACGCGGGGCTCACTTATCCGAAATGAAAAAGAATGGACTGTCCATCATTAAAGAGAAGGAAAAAGTAGTGATTCAGCAAGCGTTTTCCGAAAATGTGGAAGACCTTGCCGATTGTGAACTCATTCTGTTTTGTGTGAAATCTGGAGATACGAAAGAGGCCGCAAAAAGAATGAACGAAGTGATTCAGGATACAGCTTATGTCATGACACTTCAAAATGGCGTGAGCAATGAAGAAATACTTGTCGAGATATTCGGCAAAGACCGGGTGCTGTCAGCAGCGGTATACGTTCAGTCAGCAGTCGAGTCGCCAGGTATTATACAGCAAAGTGGAAGGTATAAACTTGTGATAGGTTCGTTAAGTGAAGTTGGACAAGAAGTAGAAAAACGGTTTTCAGAACTTTTCAACGAAGTCAAAATCCCTACGGATATTTCCAAACAAATTTTATTGAGAAAGTGGAAAAAGTATTTATGGAATTTAATATTTAATCCGTTATCTGCGGCAACCGATAAGTCAGTCGGACAAATACTTGACGATCCTTACTTAAGGCAAATAGCATGGATGATTGGATTGGAATCTATTGAAGTGGCCACATTTTCGGGCTATGCGTTAAATGAAAAGGACATCCAAAACGCTTTTCAAAATGCCGAATTTGCAAGAACGCATACAACGTCAATGCTTCAAGACATTCGAAAAGGAAAAGTGTCGGAAGCGGAAGAGTTGGTAGGCTATTTAGTCACTAAGGCAGCTGTTCACGGAATATCAATTAACACTTTGAAGACGGTTTATTTATTATTAAAAAGTAAAGAAAGTTCCCTTTAAACCTGTATTTTTTACAGGTTTTTTATTTTTTAGAAGGAACGAACAATAATGAATCATTAATTCATTTTTGAATCGCATAAAGAAAGGAATGCACATGTTTTGATTCAAAAGTGAATTAATGGATTAGTTAAAAACATACAAAAAGTCTGAAGATATAAGGAAAGTAGCCATTTTAAACTTGGCACGAAACTTGCAATATAGTAATTGAGATTGACCATTCAAGGGAGGCAACGATTATGGTAATGAAATTGAAACCAGAAATTGAACAAATGAAACAAATGGTTCGGAACTATGTGGAGAAAGAAGTGGAACCTTACGCACAGCAAATAGAAGAAGAGGATAAAATTCCACAGCATTTAATCGAACAGGCAAAAGAACTTGGATTGTTTGGAATGAGTATTCCTGAAGAATACGGTGGAATCGGATTAAATACGGTTGGTAAAGCGATTGTCCTAGAACAGCTTGGCAGGACACATAATGGTTTTGTGAGTTTGATCAGCGCACATACCGGGATAGGAAGTACCGGTCTAGTGAAATTGGCTTCTCCTTATTTAAAAGAAAAGTATTTGCCAGAGATGGCAGCCGGAGAAAAAATTGCGGCATTTGCGCTTTCAGAACCGGGGGCGGGATCTGATGCAACCAATCTAGAAACGAGAGCAGAAAAACGGGGCGATAAATGGATTGTAAATGGTACGAAACACTTTATTACCAATGCGCCCGTTGCGGATGTTTTTACTGTCTTTGCTTTAACGGATAAAGAAAAAGGAGCAAAGGGTGGTATTACTGCGTTCTTGATCGAGAAAGATTTTCCTGGTTTTACGATAGGAAAAATCGATAAAAAAATGGGGCTTCGTGGTTCTTATACTGCTCAGCTCATTTTTGAAGACTGTGAAGTGCCAGACGTAAATGTCATTGGAGAAGTAGGGATGGGCTATATGTCTGCGTTGAAAATTCTTGGTGAAGGCCGTATTGGGCTCGCTGCCAGAGCAGTCGGCTCTTGCGATAAATTGATCGAGATGTCTGCGACGTATGCAAAAGAGAGGAAACAGTTCGGTAAGCCAATTGCGGATAACCAAGCAATTCAATGGATGCTTGCGGATATGGCAACGGAAACGGAGGCAGCCCGTATGCTGACATTGAAGGCAGCCCATATGGTTGATGATGGGAAAAAAGTCATTAAAGAAGCGTCCATGGCGAAACTCTTTGCATCTGATGTATTTAATAGGGTTGCAGATAAAGCTGTGCAAATCCACGGTGGTATGGGGTATGTAGCGGATTATCCGATTGAGAGATTTTATCGCGATGCACGCATAACGAAAATTTACGAAGGTACAAATGAAATCCAGCGGCTTATAATTGCTCGTAACGTTTTAGAAAATTAATAGACGAGCGGTTATTTTCATGAATTGTTGAATGGACAAAGTACAGGGCATCAAATGACGAAAAACACGAATATACAAATAAATCATTGGAAGTGGGGGTGCAATAGGTGAAAATGGCTGTAAATAAACCGTGGAAACAATGGTATGAAGAAAATACATCATCCATTCAGCTTCCAGAATGTTCAATTTACGCTTTGCTTGAAAATACTGTTCAGCAGTTTCCGAATCATACAGCAATCCTATTTGAAGACGTGCCAACAAATTATATTACGTTAAAAACGCAAGTCGACAGACTGGCTGGAATGTGGAAAGAAATCGGATTGAACAAAGGGGATCGAATTGGACTGATGATGGCTAATCATCCTCTTTATATTGTAAGCTACTATGCTGCACAGGCGTTGGGCCTCGTCGTTGTCCAACTGAATCCTATGTATACCCCTCGTGAGTTAATGCAGATTTTGGTTGATTCACGCGCGCAATATCTTGTGTTTGATAAGATTGCGAAACGCACAGTTGAAGAAATAAAAGATATGTATGCGTTTGAGCAGTGCTTTACGAGTGAAGACAACGACAGTGAATATGTATCACTTTCAACTCTGATTGACAATGGTAAGGAGATAAGTGGACCTGTAGACATTGATCCGCATGAAGACATTGCTGTTATCCAATACACAGGTGGAACAACTGGCGTCATGAAAGGGGCAATGCTCACGCATTACAATCTTACTTCCAATGTCGTTCAAAGTGTTGAAATGTACAGTCCAGCAATGAGACGGGGTGAAGAAACGATCCTGACTGCGACACCGCTTTACCACGTCTATGCAATGACAAGCGCTATGAATCTTGGTATTTACATGGGCGCAACGATTCTATTGTTTCCGAAATTTGATATAGAAACCGTCCTTTCGAATGTAAGGAAATATCGACCGACTTTTTTTCCAGGTGTACCTAAAATGTATAATGCGTTCGTCAATTATCCACATATCGAAAAATACGATCTGAAGTGCTTGAAGTTTTGTTCTTGTGGCTCCGCTCCGCTTCCTATTGAAGTCATTAAACGTTTCGAAGAATTGACAGGTGCAGTCATTGGTGAAGGATTTGGTTTATCTGAAGCCTCCCCTTCGACACACCGCAATCCGATATTTGCTAAACGAAAAATAGGGAGCATAGGGATACCGTTTCCAGGCACCGATTGCATAATTATTGACGATAACGGTACGGAGTTGGGACCTTATTGTGTTGGTGAGTTACTTATTAAAGGTCCCCAAATTATGAAAGGCTACTGGAATAATGCAGAAGAAACGAAAAAAGCGCTACGGAACGATTGGTTGTTCACAGGGGACCTGTCGATGATGGACGAGGAAGGCTATTTTTATATTGTCGGCAGAAAAAAAGAAATGATTATTGTCGGGGGCTTTAATATTTACCCTCAGGAAATAGAGAGTGTCTTATACGAACATCCGGATATTCAAGAAGCTGCAGTCGTCAGTATTCCTGAAGCGGAGCTAGAGGAAACGATTATAGCGTTTATTGTTCCCAGGGACGGTGCCACAATTGATTTCGATGAATTAAAGGCGTATTGCTATGCAAGATTAACGCCCTACAAAGTACCGAAGGAATTTGAAGTGATTGAAGAATTACCAAGAAATACAGTCGGAAAGCTTTTAAAACGACTGCTTATTAAAGAAGAATTAGAGAAAAGGGGTTTGGGACATGGTGAAAAATAATGAGATTAAGAAAGTAGCGGTTGTCGGTTCAGGTGTGATGGGTTCGCAAATCGCGATGGTTTGTGCGCTTGCGGGCTATCCGGTTACATTGCAAGATATTGAACGGGATAGTCTTTCTAAAGCAAAGGCGTTTCTCCAAGAACAGATGGACAAGCGAATTGCAAAAGGGAGATATACCGTAGAAGAAGTAGACAACGCATTTACACGTCTCAGTTTTACTGAACATGTTGAGGATTTGTCTAATGCAGATCTGGTCATTGAAGCAATCGTTGAAAAACTGGATGCGAAACGAGAACTTTTTGCCAAGCTCGATAAAATTGTCGCTCCTCATACGATATTAGCCACGAACAGTTCAACAATTGTAAGTTCAAAAATCGCAGATGCCGTAACCCATCCGGAAAATGTTTGTAATATTCACTTCTTTAATCCTGTTCTTGTCATGGAAATGGTTGAAGTGGTGAAAGGGCCTCATACATCAGATGAAACGGCTGAGAGAAGCATGGCATTTGTGAAGAGTATCCGCAAAACCCCGGTCTTGCTGAAAAAAGAAATCTCAGGCTTTATTGCCAATCGCATTCTCGGAAAATTAATGGATGAAGCTTTATTTTTATATGAAAACGGTTACGCCACGCATGAAGAAATTGATCTTGTCTGTAAAAAAGCGTTGAATCATCCGATTGGTCCGTTTGCTTTAATGGATTTAACAGGCCTTGATGTAAATTATTTTGTGCGGATGCAACGATATCACGAGAGTGGTGATGAACAGGATAAGCCATCCCGTACTGTCATTGAAAAAGTAGAAAAAGGCGAGCTAGGTAAAAAGACAGGTAAAGGATTTTATCAATATAACTAAAGAGGTGCCGACCAATGAATTTTCAGTTGGATGAAGATATTCAGTTTTTAAAACAAAATGTCCGTGATTTTGTGCAGAATGAAGTAGAAAAAGTGGCCATGCAGATTGAAGAGGAAGATAAGATTCCAGAGCATATTGTTGAAATGTCCAAAGAGATGGGATTGTTCGGTTTGAGTATCCCCGAAGAGTACGGCGGTCTCGGCATCGGAATGGTTGGAAAATGTGCGTTATACGAGGAGATAGGAGCCACCCATAACGGCTATACGACACTAATCGGTGCCCATACGGGAATTGGAACGGTTGGTATCGTGGAAATGGGCAATGAACAACAAAAGAGAAAATACTTGCCTGATATGGCTTCGGGAAATCGAATCGGGGCTTTTGCCCTCACTGAACCGGCAGCGGGTTCGAACGCTACGAATTTGAAATCGACAGCCGTGAAAAAGGGCGGTAAATATATTTTAAATGGAACGAAACATTATATCACCAATGCGACGGAAGCGGATATCTTCACTGTCATGGCAGTGACAGACCCTTCAAAAGGAGCTAAAGGAATCACTTCTTTTATCGTTGAAAAAGACTTTCCTGGTTTCCATGTTGGGGCAGTTGAGAAAAAAATGGGACTACGCGGCTCTCATTCTGCCGAAATCATTATGGAAGATTGTGAGGTTCCGGTCGAAAATGTGTTAAGTGGAGAAGGCGAAGGGTATGTCAATGCCTTGAAAATCTTAACAAACGGGCGAGCGGGGCTGGCCGCGAGAAATTTAGGCTCCTGTCAGAAATTGCTTGATTTATCAGCCGTGTATGCAAAAGAGCGGGTGCAATTCCAAGTCCCAATTATAGAACATCAGGCGGTCGCACATATGCTTGCGGAAATTGCAGTCGACATCGAAGCGCTTCGTTCATTTACATACCGGGTCGCTTGGATGGTTGATGAAGGACAAAAAGTCATTAAAGAGGCAGCGATGTTAAAGCTTTTTGGATCAGAGGTGTATAATCGCGTTGCCGATAAAGCACTGCAAATCCATGGTGGTATCGGCTATATTTCAGACTATCCGATTGAAAGGTTTTATCGCGATGCAAGAATTACGCGTATCTATGAAGGTACATCAGAAATCCAGAAAAATATTATCGCAGGTCAATTAAATAAAGAATATTCGTAAGGGGGGTCAATTTGATGAGCGAGCGTGTGGTCATTGTGGAAGGGGTTCGTACGCCGATCGGAAGATATGGAGGCACTTTAAAAGAAATCAACTCAGGGTTATTAGGGGCACATGTTATTGAAAAACTACTGGAAAAAACCTCCCTGTCACCTGAGTTGGTCGATGAAGTGATTTTAGGCGAGGTAAGACAGACGACTGAATCTTCGAATGTTGCTCGTGTAGCGGCCATTCGTGCAGGGATTCCCGTTGAAAAACCGGCTTTCACAGTGAATCGCCTTTGTGCTTCAGGCATGCAGGCAATCGCTTCCGGAGTCCAGCAGATTCAGTCCAACCAGGCAACGATCGTCGTGGCTGGCGGTACAGAGAGTATGAGCTGTTCACCTATTTACTTGAGAGGAGCCCGTTTTGGCGGAGATAAAACATATTTGGTCGATTCTAATTTAGAGGCTGGCCAGCAACCGAAGGAACTGTACGGTGAGTCTATGGGGATGGGGATCACCGCTGAAAATGTGGCCGAGAGATATCGGATTTCAAGAGAAGATCAAGATGCGTTTGCGGTGGAAAGTCAGAGAAGGGCTGCTGCAGCGATTGAGGAGTATAAATTTAAGGAAGAGATTGTTCCTTATGAAGTGAAGACGAAAAAAGGAACGATTCTTTTTGACACAGACGAACATCCACGACCGGAAACAACGCTAGAAAAACTGGGCCAATTAAAGCCGGCTTTTAAGAAAGAGGGAACCGTAACAGCTGGCAATGCGTGTGGTCGAAATGACGGTGCTTCAGCCGTTCTCTTAATGAGTGAATCAGCTGCGATAGAACAATCTCTGGCACCACGAGCTGCCATCGTTGACTGGGTAGCAGTCGGCGTACCGCCGGAAGTGATGGGAATCGGTCCTGTGCCTGCAATTCAAAAACTACTGGAAAAGACCAATATACCAATTGAAGAGATTGATTTATTTGAAATCAATGAAGCGTTTGCCTCCCAAGCACTTGCTGTGCAGCGCGAACTTAATATCAATCCAGAAAAGTTAAATGTCAATGGTGGAGCGATTGCGCTTGGACATCCCGTAGGTTCTACAGGATCAAGGATTGTCATCACCCTAATGCACGAGTTGCAAAAACGCAAGGGGCGTTATGGAATTGCATCTCTATGTGTTGGCGGTGGGCAAGGAATGTCCATTTTAATCGAAAATTTACAGGGACCGAAATAATGAACGCTCAAGTTATAAAAGTCGATAGTTCTTCCTTCTTTGAGCATCTCGGAATGGTAAGAGAAGAAAATGATAAGGGAGCAGTTGTCATATCACTAACCATTCAAGATACTCATATAGACGAGGTGGGCCACATCTCCAGTGGCCTTTACTACTCATTGCTTGATGTCGCGATAGGTACGGCCATATCAGACCAAGTAGCAGGCGTTACATCAACCATTGATCTGTATGTTCAAGTGTTTAAGCAAGAACAGATTGAAAAACTCCCATGTAAAGGGTATATCATTCAAATGGCAGGGACCACAGGAAGTGGTAGAGGGGATATATTGGACGAAAGCGGTAACCTTATTTCATATGGTATGGCAACTTTTAAAATACAAAGAGACTAAGTGAAAGAAGGTGTGATTATGACAGAACCGGTTATTGTATCAGCGGTAAGAACAGCGATCGCCAAACAAGGCGGTGCACTCTCGGAAGTACCCTTTTATGAATATGGAGCAGAAGTAATGACAGAAGCGGTTAAAAGAGCTCAGCTTAAAAAAGAGGAAATTGATGATGTCATTTATGGCAACTGTTTAAGTGGTGGTGGCAATGCAGCACGGATGACGTTGCTAGAGGCGGAATTTCCTGTTACTGTGCCAGGACTGACCATTGACCGTCAGTGCGGATCATCGATTAATAGTGTAGCGCTTGCGGCCGACTTGATCCGAGCCGGAAGAGGGACGATCTTTGTAGCAGGGGGCGTGGAAAGTATGTCGCGTTCACCCCATTTGCTGGCGCCGGCATCACGTACTTATGACCGGCAGCCTCCCACTTTTGTTAAAAGACAATTATCACCAACAAAGATAGGTGATCCACCGATGGGAATCACAGCGGAAAACTTGGCTGAGGAGTATAACATTTCACGCGAAGAACAGGACAACTATGCAGCTGAAAGCCAGAGAAGAATGGCGAAGGCAATGGAAGAGGGATTTTTTGTGGAACAAATCGTTCCTATTCAAGTGAAAGTGGGAAAAAATACGGTCTTGTTTGACCGCGATGAGCATCCACGCCCCGGAACGTCAGAAGAAAAACTGATGAAACTTCGTCCAGTTTTTAAAGAAGATGGTTCAGTCACGGCTGGCAACTCTTCCGGCGTGAACGATGGTGCGTCAGCTGTTGTTGTTATGTCCGCGGTAGAAGCAGAAAAGCGTGGACTAGAAGTCATGGCACGTGTTGTCGACTCCCAAGTTTCGGGTGTAGATCCTAATATCATGGGGATTGGCCCAGTGCCGGCTGTACAGGAACTGTTAAAGCGGAATAACTTAACAGTGCAAGATATTGATATTGTTGAGTTAAATGAGGCGTTTGCCGCCCAGGTACTTGCCTGTAATCGCATATTAAAGATACCCCATGAAAAATTGAATGTAAATGGGGGTGCTATCGCGCACGGCCATCCGATTGCAGCTACAGGGGGAATGCTCGTTGCCAAAGCAGTGTATGAAATGAAAAGAAGAAGTGCTAAACGAGCCATTGTAACTGCTTGCATCGGTGGGGGACAAGGAATTGCCTTGCTTCTTGAAAAATAAGTGTTGAAGGAATAGATGAATAATTACCAAAAGTTAGAGTGGAGACGAAAGTGAAAAACGTGCTGGGTAGAATATAAAACAATAGAAAGACAAATCTTGATATGTTTCTGAATCATTGGTCATCTATCATTGTGGGGTACAGGTATTGAAAGTTGCGAAAGGACCTAATAATTAAGAGAAAATATTAGGGAAAAGAGGGATTTTTATGCGCTGGTTTGTTCTTATACTACTATTTTTAGGCATGGTTATTAACTTTGCAGACAAATCAATTGTAGGACTTGCAGCTGTAGCTATAATGAAGGACTTTGATTTGTCTTATTCGGAGTGGGGGTTAGTCGGGAGCAGCTATTATTGGTTGTATCCTGTTACTGGAATTTTTGGTGCTGCTATAGCGGACCGCCTTGGTGCAAAGAAAATACTAGGCTTTCTTATGCTGACATGGGCCGTTTTACAGTTTGGCGTACTGGCAATTACTGCATTGCCACTTCTTATTATTTACAGGATATTGCTTGGCGTATTCGAAGCTCCATTCAGCCCAGTTGCATATAGTCATGCAAACAAATGGTTCCCTCCAAAACAAAGAGGATTTGCAAATTCGGTTGTTGTATCCGGTGGTACAGTCGGTGCAATGGTTGTTGCTCCGATCCTCGTTGCGTTAATCGCCACTTTAGGCTGGAAAGTCGCTTTTGCCTGTCTCGGTGCCGCGAGCATCGTTTGGTTCTTCCTATTTCAATTTTTCACGAAAGAAAACCCAGTCGAAGTGTATAAGGAGAAGAAAAAGACAGAGAAAGCCCAACTTGAGAAATTTAAAATGAAAGATTTTCTAATGGTGCTTGCTTCGCCATCTGCATTATTTACGACATTAGCCTATTTCTCTACGTATTTCGTTGTTGTCTGGATTGCAATATGGTTACCGATTTATTTGGTGGAAGTTGTACAAATGTCTGCAGTTCAAATGGGATATGGCGTTGCGGTAATTGGTGTTGTTTCCATGATAATTTATATAGGTGTTTCGATGCTGTCAGATTACTTATATAAGAAGAATCAAAACTGGCGTTTATCCAGAGTATATGTGGTTGCCGGTGCGATGATTATCGGTGCATTATTTATGGCTTCCATTACGGTTTTTCAAAATCCAGTTTGGGTTGTTGTTGCGATGTGTTTGGCGAAAGGGCTTACATACGCAATATTGCCGATTGGCCCTACCATTATGATAAACGAATTACCTGAAAGGGGTGGGCTGATGACGAGTATTTTAACTTCCTCAGGAAATCTCGCAGGTATTGTAGCACCTCTTCTCACGGGTTACATTGTGGCCTTAGCGGGAGCAAATAAAATAGCGGGTTATAATTTATCGATAATATTTATGGCTGGTCTTGTCTTAATTTTTGGGGTCCTTTTTGCTATTTTTGTTAAACCGGTTTTGAGGAGGAAAAATGAAGAGGTCCAATACACGGAGCAAGAGGGAGACGCGAGGAGAAGTGAGAATTCAGTTCCTGTTTAAACAGATTTTATGAACAATAATAAGTTCGTTTCTCGAAAATTGTTTAGAAGCTGTATAAATCATTCATGGCGTTTGTACGTTATCACCGATAATGGAGGAGAAATGAAATGAACGAGCTTACCATCAGTACACAGGATGGAGTTAGGGTTTTAATGTTAAACCGACCAGAAAGACTCAATGCGATTAACGATTCTCTTAGTTTACAAATGGAACGGGCTTTAACAGAAGCCTCTATGGACGATGAGGTTCGCGTAGTTGTCATCACCGGGGCAGGACGGGGATTTTGTTCGGGGCTTGATTTGACGGATCGGAAAAACAGAGATGCTTCTTCCATGTCACGTCACAGGCGATTGGATGAACTGGATTGGGTCGGACGCCAGGCACTCGGAATCGTTCAGTGCGATAAACCGGTCATTGCTGCGATTAATGGAGTTGCTGCGGGGGCGGGGCTGTCATTGGCTTTGGCGTGCGATATGCGCTTTATATGTAAAGAAGTGCAAGTAACGGCCGGATATATCCGTCGCGCATTGACCCCGGATGCTGGAATGAGTTATTTCTTGCCAAGACTTGTTGGACATGGAAAAGCAGCTGAGCTTATTTTTACCGGGCGTGAAATTACTACTGATGAAGCCGAACACATCGGACTTGTGAATGGTGTATTTGCCGCGGACGAATTTCATGAACGTGTCATGGAATTCGCAAGGGGGCTTGCAGACGGTCCTCCGGTTGCCTTGACACTTTCGAAACGGTTATTGGCGACAAGTTGGGATGAAGATTTAACAACCGTATTGAAAAATGAGATTAAAACCATTCGAACCTGTTTCCAAACGGAAGATTCTACGGAGGGTGTACAAGCTTTCGCGGAAAAGCGTAAACCAGTTTTCAACGGTAAGTAATGACACTTTATATACGTCAAGTAAATGGAGGATGAAAAGGATGAGAACGCGTATAACCGATTTATTGAAAATTGAATATCCAATTATTTGTGGCGGTTTATTTAGGGTTGGCCGTGCACCTTTAGCGGCAGCTGTATCGGAGGCAGGGGGACTCGGAATTATTACGTCGGCCACTTTCGAAACGGCGGAGGAATTACGCCAAGAAATACGCATTGCGAAAAAGGCTACGTCAAAACCCATAGCAGTGAATATCAATCTGTTCCCAAGTGTACGAAAAATGCCGAATGAAGCATATATCGATGTATTAATCGAGGAAGGCATCCGAATCGTGGAAACTTCGGGTCGGAGTCCGGAACCTTATATGAAGGTGTTAAAAGACAACGGTGTCACAGTCATCCACAAAGTTGCAGGGGTTAAATATGCCAAGACAGCAGAACGGGTGGGTTGTGATGCTGTCACTGTGATTGGGTTTGAGGCGGGAGGCCATCCTGGCATGGAAGATGTGGGGAACGTCGTGCTTGTTCCGCAGACAATTGATGCTGTCAAGATTCCTGTTTTAGCAGGTGGAGGAATTGCAGACGGACGTGGATTGATCGCGATGCTTGCTCTTGGAGCGGAAGGGATTGTGATGGGGACCCGTTTTTTAGCGACGCAAGAAGCCCAGGTGCATGACAATGTCAAACAGTGGATGGTTCAGGCGTCTGAATTGGATACAACCCTAATTCAGAAAACAATCGGTTCTACCTCGCGTGTTGCACGAAATGAAGTCGCTTTGCAAGTGATGGAAGCAGAAAGTAGGGGTGCAGAACTTGATGAGCTATTACCATTAATTTCGGGACGTAGAGTAATGAAAGTATATGAGGATGGAAACATCGATGCCGGTATTTTTTCTTGCGGGCAGTCAGTTGGAAGAATTAAAGATGTCCCAACCGTAAAAGAACTCATAACAGAGATGGTGTCAGAGGCAAAGCGGACTGTAAACAAATTGGAGCGAATCACTACTACAATAAATGTTTAAAAATCGGGGAATGCCTTACTACTAAAAAAATGGAGTGGGTGAAAAGATGAATAACTATCAAAACATCTTAGTAGAAAAATCAAATCAGCTTGCTTACATTATTATTAACTTACCTGAACAGCGAAACCCGTTAAGTAAAGAAACACTTGGTGAAATGAAGGACGCACTCGAGAAATTAAAAGATGACAAAGAAACGAATTGTATTATTTTTACAGGGCAAGGAGATAAATCATTCGCTGCCGGAGCGGATATCAGTCAACTTAAAAATCGCGAACCTTTGGATGTATTCACACCCGGCGGTATGCAGGAAATCTATGATTATATCGAAGCGTATGAAAAACCGACAATTGCAATGATTAACGGCTTTGCGCTCGGCGGTGGCTGTGAATTGGCAATGGCGTGCGATATTCGGATCGCCTCTACAAATGCAAAGTTCGGTCTCCCTGAGTTGAATCTTGGCATTATTCCAAGTGCGGGCGGCACGCAGCGAATGGCTCGCTTGATCGGGAAAGGGAAAGCAGTTGACTTAATCTTAACGGGGAAAATTATTACAGCGGAAGAAGCGGAAAGAATCGGACTTGTTTCAGAAACCGTCCCACTAGTCGAGTTAAAAAAAGCGGTGGAAAAAACAGCGGCTCAAATCCTCTCGAAAGGCCCGTTAGCTGTGAAATTTGCAAAGATGGCCATTCATGCTGGATTTGACGCGGATATGAAAACAGGTTTACTAATCGAAAAGCTTTCCCAAGCCATACTTTTCTCAACCGAGGATAAAAGTGAAGGGACAAGCGCCTTTTTAGAGAAACGTACCCCGGAATTCATCTCCAAATGATTTCATACTAGTAAGTGAATAAAATAGCACGTAAGAAGGAATGACCGTAAACCTTGGTAACGAAGGTTTACGGTCATTCTTCTGTTTTTATGTACGTATAAAAATGCCAAGGAGTCCTAAAAGAGTCGATACAGAGGAAAAAGGTATAGATTTAATTGACGAAGGAAATCCTTTTTGGCGTAGACAATTCAATAAATGGCTGTGTAGAGCTAGAAAAGGTTGCCTTTGTTGAGAATGAAAAAACGTTGTAATTAATGATACTAGGAGCGGAACAAATGGATAAAACAATATATCTGGTCAAGCATTGTCAAGCTACAGGACAAGAGCAGAAGGCAGAACTGACTGGAGAGGGAAAAGAACAAGCGAAAGAGCTGGTGCGCTTTTTTGAGAAGCGGAATGTTAAGCGAATCATTTCCAGCCCTTTTACGAGAGCGGTTCAATCCATTCAGCCAACAGCGGACAGCCTTGGCCTGCAAGTGGAAATTGACGGTCGACTAGGTGAGCATAAGCTAATTTCAAAAAACCTCAAAGACTGGATAGAACGCCTTGAAGAGTCCGTGCGTGATATGGACTTGAAAATGGCAGGCGGAGAGTCAAGCCGCGAAGTAGCCAAAAGGGGAATGGAAGTGCTTGAAGCAGCAACCGATGGCACTGTGCTAGCTACTCATCGCAATACAATGGCGCTTTTATTGATGCAAATTGATGGCATACAGGGGCTGAAGGAATGGACAGGATTGTCGAACCCGGATGTCTACGAAGTGCAAGTTAAAAAGGATTCCTATTACGTAAGGAGAATCTGGGGCTGAAAAATTGTCGGAAAATATCTCCTTGAAACGGATGTGCAATGCGTTGCCAATTATAAATGTAGATGGAGTGGACTTGTATTATCATGTTCAAGGAGAAGGGATACCTATCGTGTTCATCCATCCTCCCTTACTCACGAGCACGAATTTTATCTACCAAATGAATGAATTATCGAATCACTTCAAAGTTATTTTATTTGACATACGAGGTCATGGAAATAGCTCGTTTTCCGAAAAAACGTTGACTTATCCATTAATTTCACATGATATTACAAAACTATTGGATCATTTAAAAATAGAAAAAGTTTTCATCTGCGGCTACTCAACTGGAGGGTCCATTGCTCTAGATTTTTTGCTGACATTCCCCCAGCGTTCTCTAGGAGGCATTCTGATAGGAGCCATGTCAGAAGTGAAAGATCCATCATTAAAAAATAAAATCACTTTAGGGGTAAAGCTAGCGGAATCGAAGGCGCATAAAGCTCTTGCTCTATCCGTTTCCTTTACTAACTCCAATACTAGACAATTGTTTAAAGACTTATATATCAACGCGAAAAAGGGAGAAGCCCAAAATATTGAACAATATTATCGATACAGCTTGCACTATAACTGTACAGACCGTTTAGATCAAATTAAATCCCCTGTTTTGTTGCTGTATGGAGAGAAAGATAAGCCGTTGCATCGCTACGCCCATTTATTACACGAAAAGCTCCCTGTCAACGAGTGCATACTCATAGGTGGCGTAAAACACCAGCTTCCTACAAAAGCGGCCGCGGCAGTGAATAATTTCATTAAGCAGTTTGTTTCTAATTATGGAGTATAAAACGGAAAAAATTAAATGCCTGCTATCCTTTTTTGCAAATCAATGGAAGAAAATCACTTGTTTATTTCATAAAGTAATACACAAGCTATAAATGGTTAAGGAATAACAATCAACAAGAAAGGTGGAGTGAAAATGAAGAATAACATTCAGGTATTACCAATCGTAGCGGCCATTGGGATCGGGGCTGCTGCCTATAGCATGATGACTGGGCGCGGCGGACAATTACAAAATATGATACCGCAGTTATCTAAAATGACCAACCAAGGCGCAGCAAACCAACAATCGATGTAGACCTGGAACAAGGTAAACTGACAGTTAGCTATATCATTGATATTAGCTAGCTGTCGTTTACAAATCAGAATTTTTACAACAATTCTGTCATCTAACAAGAAAGGTTCTTGTTTATAATAGGTCTTTTTAAATGCTTATCTTATTGACAGTAAGCATTATTTTTTGTTTTTAAGATAATAGTAATTATTAAATTTTTATAATTTTGAAAATAGTGCTTGAATTATAACTAACTTTCGAATATAGTTTAATCAATATACTGAATATACTGGTTGGTCAGTATAAAAAAAGGAGAGGGTGAAATGGAAATCTTATTCAACTACCGGGGAAATTCTAGTTTGGATGGGAGAGCGCACACATTTTAAGATGTAGCACATGATAAGTGTTTATGGTAAATTGAAGGAAACATAAAAGAGAAAGCTGGTGGGTCCTTCATGAAAAGAAAGTTGACCGAAAAGAGTATTGAACTTTTTGAAAAGAAAGGTTTTAGCCAAACGACGATCCAAGATATCACGGAAGCGCTAGAGGTAACGAAAGGCACGTTTTATTATTATTTTTCGAGTAAAGAGCAGTTGTTAATGGATATTCACAATGAATATATTACTAATTTACTTGAACGCCAACAACAAATCTTGGATGCCAAAAATAAGTCAAATAAAGAAACATTAAAGAAAATAATCGAGTTGTTAATCTATGATATTAAAGATAAGGGTCCAAGTGGCCGTGTTTTCTTTCGTGAAATGCGTCATCTTATGAATGAAAACATTGAATCTATAGAAAAAAAGCGTAAACTTTTCCGCTTGAATATTGAACAGGTTATTCGGGATGGGGTAAACAATGGAGAGTTTCGTTCCGATTTACCAGTGGAAATGGTGACTTTAGGCGTTTTGGGTTTAGCAAACTACAGTTATAATTGGTTTAATCCAAATGGAAAAATAACACCAGAAGAACTTGTAAATACTTATACGGAAATGATTTTAGGAGGAATGGTCAAGGATTGAAAGAGTCTATTAAAGCCATTAATAGGCGTTATGTCTTTTTGTAGCCAACATACTATCCGGTTAGTTAGTGCAAGAGGCGTATCCTTATTAATTCGTAGTATTAAGGATATTTAGTTTAAATCTTGAAAGGATGTGAGAGAAAAAGGTATCAAAATTATTTTTGGTGGACATCATCAGCTGTGGTACTTGAAAAGAAATTGCACAGTGTTTTGAAAGCGATACCATCCTTGTTATTGCAGAAGTCCCGAGGTTTCACGGTAATTGAATTACAGTGAGAAAACTCATTTGGCGAACTGAATTAAAAAATAAGGGGGAGAATTATGAAAGACGGGAACTCGATAGGTTGGAAAAGAATAAGTATTCTAGCCGGTGCCTTATGCGCTTATTTAATTGGGGCCGCCACTGCTACAGGGCAAGAATCACTGCAGTTTTACGCTTCACATGGATATATCAGTATTGCCTCAATCGTAATTGCTTCAATTCTATTTGGATGGGCCGGTTCCTCTATAATAGCGTTGGGTCGAGATACTAGTAATACAAATTCAAGTGCCTACAAACATTACTTTGGAAATGTAATAGGGACAGTATTTGAATGGTTTGTCATAATGTTTTTGTTTTGTTTAGTCGTAACGTTAATTTCAGGGTCTGGTACAGTTATTGCGGAGTTTTATGGAGTAAATAAACTCGTAGGATCAACATTGATGGCGGGATTAATATTCATAACGCTTTTGTTGAGTCTCAATAAGCTTGTGGATGTCCTTGGTTGGGTGGCACCATTGATAATTATATTTATTATAATTATCAGTGTCATTAGTATTACAAATAATATGAATGGACTTATCAATGCCGGCGAGGTATTAGGAGAGATTGAGGCGGTACGAGCTGTCAACTCATGGTGGTTTTCAGGTGTTTTGTATTCAGCCTTTGGTATAACTGTGGCTGCCCCTTTTCTTCTTCAGATGGGTTTAACAGCTAATAGTCATAAAGAGGCGTTTTCGGGGATATGGGCCGGGATTGTGGTATATGCCTTAACAACTGTTCTGATCACTTTAGCATTGCTTGCGAATCTGACATCCGTTTTCGATAAAGAAGCACCCTTAGTATTTTTAGCTAATCAGCTACACCCGGTTCTTGCCATAGTATTTTCGATTGTAATATATGCGGGAATTTATACTACGGCTGCACCGATGTTTTGGTACGTTTGTAATCGGATTTCCTCAGAAAAAACTAGAAAGCATACAATTATCGCATCCATTTTGATAGTAATTGCTTTTATTGGTGGTATATATTTACCATTTGGAAAACTGGTCGGAACTGTATATCCTTTAACAGGGTATTTGGGAATCTTTCTTTACATTGCAATTGGATATAGCCAAATAAAGAATAGGATGAAAAGTCGCGTCAGTTCAAATGCAGAAAAGGAATTGCTTAATAAAAATTAACTGAATATTACGTTATGCCGAATAGTCACTCATTCGGGAAGGTTATTGTTTTATGCACTAGAGGTAACTATACTCTACCATTTTGGAGTCGTCTCAGAACGACTCCAAAAAAGAGTACTATACATGGCATAATCTTGGAAGTTACTCCAGGATATTGGATTTTAATATGAAAGGATGAAGAAATAATGAAATTAGTTATTTTAGGTGGAGCAGCTCATATGGCACAGCCAGCGGTCAAGTATCTACTTGAAAGGGAGAATATAACAAACATTGTTCTTGCTGATATTAATGTGGATCAAGCGAACAAGTTAGCGAACCAACTTGGTTCCAAAGTGTCTGCGCAATTCTTGGATATAAATGATAAGGCTATGCTTGCCGATTTAATCACAGATGCAAACCTTGTTATGAATTTTATTGGCCCTTATTTTCGTTTCGGAACGAAAGCATTAGAGGTTGCTATTGATGTGGGGGTTGACTATTTGGATATTTGCGATGATTATGACGTAACAATTGAAGCATTGAAACTGAATGATGTAGCCAAGAAAAAAGGGATTACAGCATTGATAGGGATCGGTGCATCACCGGGAATTACAAATGTATTATCGCGATTAGGCTCAGATGCACTCGACAGTACCGAGGAAATCAACACCTATTGGGTAGTCGGAGATGCTGAGCCAAGCGGCTTTGGTGCATTAACCCATATGTTTCATATTATCAAGGGGGAGGTACCAACCTTTTCGAGTGGCAAGCAGCAAAATATTAAAGCGTTTCAAAAAGGGTCTTCGGAAATTATCGACTTTGGAGATCCAGTTGGAGCAGTTACTTTATACCATGTTGGGCATCCTGAACCAGTCACATTACCTAAGTTTATTCCTGGAGTTAAAAAAGTCACCAACCTTGGAGCATTATTACCTGAATTTCAAAATCCGATGTTTAAAAACCTTGTCGACATAGGGATGACAAGTGAAGAACCGATTATGTTTAGAGATGAACCCGTCGCTCCACTTGAATTTTTGTTGGCTTTGTTTAAACAAAAACAAGATGAGGATAAGGAGAAGCGAAATTCAGTAAGAAAACAAAAGTCAATTGGTGCCGTGCGTATAGAAGTTATTGGTGAGAACACTGGCGGACAAGCAAGTTATACATTTACCAAATCAGCGTCCGATAGTATGGCGAATGGCACATCAATACCCGCTGGAGTTGCCGCAACCTTAATATTAGAAGGGAAAGTTCCTATTAAGGGTGTAATTCCACCCGAATGTCTGGATCCAAAAGAAATGATTTCCGCTCTTAACCGTGTTAATTATTTTGAAGGTGATAAAGGATTCGAAGTGAAGAGAATGCGTGATGGGAAGACTGAGTCTGGTTCTCTTTTGGATAAAAATATGTTCCCAGAGTTTTGGTGAGAATTACGATTTAAAAATACGTAATTTACTAGAGAAACCAAAGGCATAAAGATAAGCACGCTCGATGGGAGTATGCTTAGAAACTTACTTAAAATAAGGGGGTTAACAACTATGAGGATAGTTATTTTAGGCGGGGCGGGTGCCATGGGCTCAACCGCGGTCAAGGATTTGGCACTTAACGATACTTTTGATGAAATAGTAGTTGGTGATATAAATATTGATTTAGCTCGAAGACTAGCAGAGAGTGTTAATAGCGCTAAGGTTTCAGCGTTACAAGTTGATGTAACGGATGCCGATAGCCTTAATCAGATATTGAAAGGTGCAACCATTGTTTTAAACTTTGTAGGTCCCTATTACAAATTTGCACCTCCAATTATTCGGGCATGTATGGAAGCAAAAGTTCATTATGTAGATATTTGTGATGATTATGATGCTGCGAAGATTATTTTAGATATGGATCAAGAGGTGAAAGAAGCAGGTATTACTGTGTTAACAGGAATGGGAACTTCACCTGGGATAACAAATATCCTTACAAGAATGGGAATGGATGAATTGGATGTAACAAAAGAGGTCGATACGATTTGGGTAATGGGAGAGCCAGAGGTGGGATCGGCAATATTATATCATTTTTTCCATAGTTGTTCAGGATTAGTTCCGGGTTTTGATAAAGGTGAGCATACACTGATCCAACCTTTATCGGAACAAAATGCTATGGAAGTTGATTTTCCGGAACCTCTTGGAAACGTTAAAGTTTATGATATAGGCCATCCGGAGCCAATTACAATTCCGCATTTTTATCCAGATGTTGAAAGAGTAACTAATAAAGGTGCGGTATTACCGGAAAAGGTTTTCGATGTTTTTAGAAAACTCGTTGATTTAGGATTCGATTCGACTAAACCAATTGAATTCAATGGAACAACAATTTCTCCACGTGATTTTATTGTTAGATATCTTCAGGAAAATAAAGAACTACTTGCATTTGATGAACCTTTAGGATTAGGGGGATTAAGGGTGATTGTTAAAGGCGTTAAAGATGGAAAGGAATTAAGTTATGTTTACACAACTGTAAGTTCGGAAACAACCGCGGAGTCTGTTGCAATCCCAGCAGTTGTTGGTGCTGAACTAATTGCTAAAGGGAAAGTTGAAAGCTTAGGTGTCATTGCTCCAGAGGTTTTACATCCAATAGACGTATTTAAAGGATTAGGTAATCGAAAAAAGATAAGTCATGACTCTGTTAACTCGGGTTTGATTGTACAAAAAATTATGTCGGATGGAAAAATCGAGACAATAAGAGCTGGCAGGCCAATTCTTGTCTAATGCTTTTGTGTTTTTTACTCCTATCTATATTGATTGATTATCGGAGGGTATTTAAATGGAAAAAGTCATTAATGAATTATTGGAAAAAAGGGAAAATGCAAAATTTGGTGGTGGCAAAGAAAAAATTGCCCGACTACATGAGGAGGGTTTTTACAGCGCCAGGGAGCGAATCAATATGCTGGTCGATCCTGATTCATTTTTAGAATTAGGAATGCTTGCCCATTCCGACCAAGTTGGCAGTGAAAATAAAAGCGCTGGTGATGGCATCATTGTCGGTCTTGCAAAAGTTGATGGGCGTCCCGCGGTCGTACAAGCAATAGATAAAACTGTGTTTGGGGGCACTGCTGGGATAATTCATGCTAGAAAAACTGAATCCATTCATGCATTCGCTCTTAAGCGTGGTTTACCCATATTTCATTTAACTGAAGGAGGAGGACTTCGTATGCCCGATGGTATGGGGTCCGATGGAATTAGCCAAATGTTATTTCCGGAAGAGCTATTGTTGCATAGACGTGAGGTGCCAATGATTACAGGCATATTGGGTGACAGTTTTGGAGACCCGGCATGGGTGGCAGTATCTTCTGATTTTGCGACACAACGAAAAGGGGTTTCTATGGCAGTGGTGGGTCCGCGTATACTAGAGGTCGCAACTGGTGAAAAGGCAGCTGTCGAAGACTTGGGTGGATGGAAGTTACACGCCAATACGACAGGACAAATTGATCATTTTGGCGAGACCGAAGAAGAATGTATTCAAGAGATGAAAAGGTTTTTTAGCTATATGCCACTGAATGCTACAGAAGAACCACCTTTTAAAGCAACAGAGGATGACCCTTTCAGAAGATTGGATGAAGTCGTTGATATTGTGCCTACTAGGCGGGCACAAGTGTATGACATGAAAAAATTAATAAAAATAATCGTTGATGATGGACAATATCTCGAAATCAAACCAACATTTGGTGCAGCACTTATAACTGTTTTAGCAAGGATAAACGGACGAGTGGTCGGAATTATTGCAAACCAACCTATGAAATATGCTGGCTCAGCAGGACCTCAAGAATGTGAAAAGGCCACTGAATTTATTTGTCTTTGTGATTCTCATCATATCCCTTTGATTTTCTTACATGATAATCCGGGATTCCGTGTCTCGCGTGACGCCGAGAAGTACAAAATGCCAACTAAAATTTTAATTTGGAATCAAGCGCTTGCACAATCCACAGTTCCCAAAATTTCAATTGTTATTAGAAAAAGTATTGGAGCAGCATTCGCAAATATGTGTGGTCCGACAATGGGGGCTGACTTTGTTGTCGCATGGCCAGGTGCTGAGATTAACTTTACGGGTCCCGATGTCGGAATTAATGTTGTGTATGGTCGTAAAATTGAACAATCAGCAAACCCAGAGGAAGAACGAGCTGAGCTACTAAAATCATGGGGGTTTGACAGTTCACCATATAAGGCGGCTGCTAAGTATTTATTAGAAGATATTATTGACCCGAGAGATACGAGGAAGTTTTTAGCGCAAACGCTTGAATATGCGTGTACAAAAAAAGGTTCGAAAAGTGAACGACGTCTTGCGAATTGGCCAACACAATTTTAATTAAAAGAATCGTATTACTATGTTAAGGAATTAGGGAGGGAAGAAAAGTTGGAACAAATATTGAAAAAAAGCTGGCCACAGAATCTTCCGGAAACATTAACCTATAAATTTGGTGAAAAGCCCTTACGTGAATATTTAAAACAGAATGCGATAGATCACCCGAATCGGATAGCTTACCATTTTTACGGGAATCAAATCAGTTGGAGTCAATTAAATGATTCCACATGTCGTCTTGCACAATTCCTTACAGATAAAGGAGTGAAAAAAGGGGAGCGGGTAGCTTTATATATGCAGAACTGCCCTCAATATATAATTGGTTATTTCGCAATCCAACAGCTCGGTGCAATTGTTGTTCCTTTGAATCCTATGTATAAAGGTGCTGAACTGGAATATTTCATAAATGAAGTAGGTATTAAAGCTGTAATGTGCAGTCAGGAATTGTATCACAATTTACATGCTATCCAAGAACAGATTCCGATAGTCGAATTTATCATTACAACAAATTACGCGGACTTTCTCTCAAAAGATATTTCTTTGCCACTTCCCGAGGAATTGAAAATTAAGAAAGAGAAAATAAGAAACACAAATGATTTGCAAGAAATATTGGAAACATATCCGCCATTAAACGAAAGCACAGAAATTAATGTTTGGGAAGATATTGGATTAATGTCTTTTACTTCAGGCACGACAGGAAGGCCCAAGGCGGCTATGCTTACATTCGGCAATGCTTTATTCAAAGCAGCTGCAGTGAGTCATACATTTGGCTATACAGAAGATGATAGAACAATTATCATTCCTCCGCTTTGCCATATTGGGGGAAAAATGGTGGGGATATGCGTTCCAATCTACAGTGCCTGTGAAAGTGTACTTATGACAAGATTTGATCCTGAAGCAACCATTTCCGCGATAGAAAAATATAAAACAAATTTATTATACACATTAGCTCCGATGAACGCCGCAATTTTAAATCACCCGGGCATTGAAGAAAGGAATCTAACTTCTCTAGAAGTAAACTTTGCAACAAGTTTTGGAATCCAGGTAAGTGAAAAGCTTGCTAACGAGTGGAAAAGGATAACAGAGGGTTGCTTAATGCTTGAAGCTACTTATGGATTAAGTGAAACGCATGATGCTGATACTTTTATGCCGAAGAATAAGGTGAAATATGGTAGCTGTGGAATTCCAACCTATGACACAGAAATACGTATTCTGGATTTGGAAAGTGGTGAAAATCTCCCGCCGAGAAAACAGGGTGAAATTGTCATTAAAAGTCCCGGTGTATTTAAAGGATATTTTAAACGAGATAAGGAAACACATGAAACTTTGAGAGATGGCTGGCTTCATACCGGAGATATAGGATGGATCGATAACGAAGGATATTTGTATATTTCCGGTCGCATCAAAGAGATGATTAAATGTTCAGGTTACAGTGTTTTTCCAGAAGACGTGGAAGCTTTATTGGAAAGGCATGAAGCGATATCACAAGTTGCAGTCATAGGGGTAGCAGACGAAAAAAGAGGCGAGAGCGTCAAAGCGTTTATTGTTTTAAAACCGGAATACCGAGGTAAGTTGACTGAATCTGACATGATTGAATGGTCCAAGAAGAATATGGCGGCCTATAAATATCCTCGACATATTGAATTTCGAGATAGTCTTCCTATAGCGATTTCAGGAAAGGTGTTAAGGAAATCTCTGAAGGAAGAGGAGAGTGAGGAAGTCACTAAAATAGTAAATTAATTTCATTAAAATAGATTGTTAATTTGGAATGATGTGCTTTTTGTCTAAATTCTAAAGGAGGACTGAATCATGACATGGCAACCTGAAATTGATGAGCTTTATAGAAGACAAAAATTATCCCATCAAATGGGGGGAGAGGAAAGTGTTGAAAGGCATCAATCAAGAGGCAAATTAACTGTAAGAGAAAGGGTAAGTCGTTTGCTTGATGAAGATACTTTTCATGAGACGGGTGCTATTGCTGGAGCCGCGAAATATGAAGACGGGGAATTGAAAGATTTTCAACCAACCAATGTCGTAATTGGAAGAGGTAAGATTGACAATCGAAAAGTCGTAGTATGTGCAGATGATTTTACTGTGCGCGGTGGAGCTGGTGATCAGGCTAGTATGGAGAAACAGGTGTATTCGGAATTAATGGCACATGACTTACAAATCCCAATCATTCGACTAGTGGATGGAACCGGTGGAGGGGGAAGTGTCTCATCTCTAGATGACCTTGGTTATGCGTATATACCCGTTAACCCTGCTTGGAATCATGTCGTGAATAATATGGGGCGGGTTCCCGTTGTCGCAGCATGTTTGGGGTCTGTTGCAGGACTTGGGGCAGCACGGGTTGCGGCATCCCATTTTTCAGTGATGGTTGAAGGGATTTCACAACTATTTATTGCCGGGCCGCTGATTGTTAAACATGGTATGGGACAAGACCTATCAAAAGAAGAATTGGGTGGGGTGGAGGTACATCGCTCAAGCGGAGCAATTGATAATGTTGTGAAAACAGAAGATGAGGCATTTGAACAAATCAGGCGTTTCTTGTCTTATCTTCCAACTAACGTTTGGCAATTGCCGCCTGTAATGAAGACAGATGATTCGCCAACTAGAAAAGAAGAAGAGCTTATTTCTGTCATTCCTAGAAGTAGGCGTACCCCTTATAAAATCCGTCCCATCTTAGAGAAGATTTTTGATAGTGAATCTATTTTTGAAATGGGACGGGACTATGGTGGCGAAACGGTTGTTGGATTCGCTAGGCTTAATGGTCATCCCGTCGGATTTTTAGCAAATGATCCATTGGTCGGAGGTGGGGGGTTATCCGTTAAGGCTTGCGATAAAATTGAACGTTTCGTTGATTTATGCCAAACTTTTCATCTACCCATCGTGAATTTTGTTGATCAGCCGGGGCTGACCATTGGTTTAGCTTCTGAGAAGAATGGGTTGATCAGGCATGGGGTCCGTGCCATATCAGCAATCTATCAAGCTTCTGTACCAATGATTGAAATTATTCTCAGAAGAGTGTATGGCGTAGGTGGTGCCGGTATGATTAATGGCCATGGACTTCACTTGCGATACGCTTGGCCGTCGGGAGATTGGGGCTCTTTACCTTTAGAAGGCGGAATACAAGTTGCCTACCGACGTAAGTTGGAGTCAAGTGATAATCCACAAGCATTACTAGAAAAGTTGGCGGCTCAATTTGAGAGTTATCGATCGCCTTTTAAAACCGCAGAGGCGTTTGGCATAGAAGAAATAATTGATCCGCGGGATACTAGACCACTACTGTGTGAATGGATTGAAGATGCTTATTCATTATTACCACAACTTTTAGGTTTATCTAATCATACGATGCGTCCGTAAAAATAAAGGGGTTGGGATGGGGGTTGCATATGCTTACAGAACTGGGTATTACTTCGATCAGAATTGATTTACCCTTTCGCTTGAACCATATAAATTGTTTCATTGCCCAAAGTGAAGATGGCTGGACGGTAATCGATACGGGTTTGCATAATAAAGAAACAGTAGCAATATGGGATGAGTTTCTTACAGGGAAAAAGGTGACTGATATATTAATATCTCATTATCATCCTGACCATTTTGGCTATGCAGGTGGTCTTCAACAGAAAACAGGTGCAAGGGTTTCTATGTCGGAGATTGATAAACAATCGGGTATGACCGTATGGGAAGAAAACTTCACGCAAGGACTTCGTCATAATTATAAGCTTGCCGGAGTTCCTATGAAAACAGCAAGTGAAATGTCAACAAATACGGTAGGATTTTCATCTGTCATTACACCATATCCCAAAGTTGATCATTACTTTGAGGAGGGGGAAAAAATCCAAATAGGGCGCTGCGAGTATGAGGTTATCTTCACACCGGGGCATTCAGACGGGCTTGTAGTATTTTATAATCGCGAAAAAAGCGTCCTTATATCAACCGACCATATATTGCCCAATATAACACCCAATGTTGCATATTGGTTCCATGGTATTAAGAACCCCTTGGAATCATATATAACATCTCTGAAAAAAATCAAGAAACTAGATGTGGAATATGTTATCCCCTCACACGGCGATCCTTTTCATCATGCAAATAAGCGAATTGATGAAATAATTATACATCATGAAGAAAGGCTGGATTTTGTAATGAATGAAATTGCAAATGGCGTAACGGTTTATTCAATCTGCAAAAAATTATTTGACAAGGATATGGATGTTCATGAAATGCGTTTTGCTTTAGGTGAGACGCTGGCACATTTGGAATACTTACGATACGATGGCCAGCTGAAGAGAGAGATAATAGAAGGGGAATGGCGATATTATTTAATATAATCATGATTTAGCACTCAAGTTAGTTTAATAATGATCTGCGTAGGGGGACATTCCTAATATACTTTACACATTCACGTACGGAAAATTTAAAACATAGGAGAATCAATGTATGAGTGAATTGAAGTCGAATATGGCGGGGAGTATCTGGAAAGTAGTTGTGAATGAAGGGGAGCAAGTTGAGGAAGGCCAAGTTATTGTTATTTTGGAATCTATGAAGATGGAAATTCCAATCGAAGCTGAAAAAGCTGGGATTGTTAAAAGTATGAACGTTTCTGAAGGTGACTTTGTGAATGAAGGCGATATAATTGCAACAATTGAATAAAATGATTTGACGGCTGTAACATGCGCATTCGGTATGTTCAGGATGATAATGGATGACTTCCTTTTCGATATCTTCCGCAGATGATAAAGATGTTTTGGACCCTGGTATAATGCTACCCCATCGATGGATCAGCTCCCTTATGACGGTCTGGATGAGGCGCTCCTCCACGCCATTCTGGAAGGTGACCTTGGCATTGCCAAGTTTTAATGGTACAAGAAACGGGGTATTTGGATGAAATGGCCGTCAGGCCGTCGTTCAGCGCAGGATGCAATGTAACGGGATCTATGGTCAATGGTTTTTGTGGCATTAGAAAGGCACCCCCCTTCAAGTTGATACATCGATCATACTAGGAGGTGCTTTGTAAAAATATGTGTTGTTTGATTGGGGGCTTAAGATATTTTTATAAGTTCTCCTTGGACGTATCATTAAAAAATGAATACGCTAAGAAGTTGAAAGAATGACCGTAACCCTTGGTATCATAGGTTTACGGTCAATCTTTGTCTTTTTAAGTATCCAAATAAATAGGGCAGTAAGAGGGCCATCGAATCTTTATTCCATTGGATTAATGGTAATTTGATCCATGCAGTGAAATCTCTATCACTTAATTATTGCTATCTGATTTCTACCGTTTTCTTTTGCTTTATATAACGCAATATCTGACCTTTCGATGAATTCCTCGACAGTACCCCCATTGTAAAAAGATACTCCAATGCTGATTGTAAAATGAATACGTTCATTTTTATAAATGAACTCGGATTTCTCAACAGCCTCACGTATACGTTCTGCTATTATTAGCGCTTCAGCAACATCGGTGTTGGGTAGAATGACCGCGAATTCTTCTCCTCCAAAACGAACGAAAGCGTCAGAGTTTCTTATGTTCTTATTAATAATACTAGAAGTATGCTTAAGAGCTTCATCCCCACATTGATGACCATAATCATCATTAACTTTTTTAAAATGGTCAATGTCTAACAACATAAAAACTAAAGAACTGTTCGTCCTTTTACTAATAGGGATAGTTTTTTCCATAAAAAGTTCTAAGTATCTTCGATTGTAAATACCAGTTAAAGAATCCGTAATGGTCAGCTCTTCTACTTTTAATAATAATTTATAAGATTTGATTATATAGTATCCAAAAGTTAGAGTAATAGACCAATTTATGAACGAACCTAAAATAAGTGCGCTAATTTCGCTATTATCAGGGTTAATTTTTTGACTAAACTCTGTTGTGTACTTCAAAATGCTATAGAAGATTCCAGACCCTATAATTACTTTCCATTTAGGATACTTATTTGTAATCAAGATAATTGGAATCAGAGAGAGTGACCATATAAATGGATAATGTCCACTCGCTTCCTCAGTCAGAATTGTATCAATAATAACAAGGCCAACAGTAAATAAAAAAATTAAAATTAATGAGTAATTAAAACGTTTTCTTTTCAATTACTTTCTTACTCCTTTCGGTAACCCAGCCATCTTAGCTTAATGCCTTAGACCTGTGGCTTTGCGTCATTATCTTTCGATAATTTTGCCTTTTTCAATAGAGTTGCTTAGTAAATAAGTATACAACAATTAGACGCCTCAAAGTTTAACTAAATCTCTGGTTTACATCTGTATCCATTGTCTCTGGATGAACCAACACCTATATGAAGCTTATGTATTTATGTTTGTGACAGGAGCTAAGCAGCTGTTTGTTTCTGATTACATTTAATCTAGGAGAATAGCAATAACTGTTAAGCGCAACAATCGGGCCATATTGTTAAACAATTAACTTGACAAAATATTCAAAGTGTTATTAATCTTGGAGTAACTATTGGCATTATTTTTAGGGATTGAGGGTTTTGGCAGTCGGTGAACAATCGCAAAAAAGGAGTTAGCCTACATGATTTCTCCTCCCCTGTCAAACGATATTTCCAAGTCTATTCGATCTCCGGGGCCAGGTATCACTGTGATCGGGGTTCTAATGGCTCTGTGGTGCATCGCGTTTGCGGTGGTCAATATTGTCTTTGAGATCACAGACCATTTCGCCGGGGGACCATTTGCCGAGTACACGACCGGCATTACGGTGATGAACTGGATTGTCGTTGGCTTTAAGGTATTAGGTGCGGCTGTGGCGCTATTATCGGTTTCGAATGTCCCGAAATTTCACCTACCGGCTCTCATGACAGTGTTGGTGTGGGGAGCTTTCGCCACGCTCGGATTATATGCTCTGGGCAGCGTGACACAGGCGGTTGGCATGATTTTCGGGGTTTCGGGCAAAGCCGACCAAATTAATCTGGCAAGCGTTGGCTACGTATTTATGTTCCTGTTGGCCGCGGTTGGCTATGGTTTCTTGGCCGTCTCCTACTCGCGGCGTTACCGCACACGAAGAGGCTACGCCGTTCTCGGGGTGATCGGCGCACCCATGGTTCTTGGTTTGATCCTAATAGTGGTCCCGATGCTACTGGTTGCCCTGGGACTCATCCCCGCATACTGATGACCCTTTCGCTGACAGGAAAAGCTAGGGCATTATTTAATGATTATCATGGCAATGGCGATCCTTTTGGCATTTCTTGCGCCATGTCAACGTTCATCCCACTTTCACATCAACATTCTGAAGGGCCGCTTATCGATTTTTTCGACTGGATAAGCGGCCCAGTTCATTTTCTGTTATATGCTGTCCAGGACCCTCCTATATTCCAACAAAACAGAAAATCTGCCCAACTCTAATCGGATTGTATTTGCAGCAAAACAATTCACTGATTCCCAATCAAAATCCTTTTGCTATAGGGACAAACGAAAATTTCACGAATCCTTGTGGTAGTATTATATTAATTGACAAATCCGTCTTATTTGACAATTGTATAAGAGCTTGTTACTCAATGGAACAATCATTTGATGGAAAGGGGATGTCTAGATGAATAATCTGTCTGAATTATTACCCCAGGCTCTATTACAAAGCTATGAGGGATTTTTATTGTCCGATCATGAGGGACGGGTATTTTTTGCTAATGCTGCTGTTGAGGTGATTTCAGGGGTAAAGTTAGATCAGATCATTGGGAAGACACCAGAGGAAATGCAGGAAGATGGTCTGATCCTCAAACAATCGCAGCGAATTCTTCAAAGAAATCCTTTGACGATTTATCAAAAATTGAACACAGGAAGGGAAATCTTTATAACAAGTAAGCCGATTAGGGATGAAAATGGCAAGATCTTATGTTACGCCTCCAACTATCGTGATTTAAAGGATCTGAATATGCTGTTTGACGAACATTTGAATTACTCCAAAATAAGTTTTTTGGAATTGGAGAGATTACGTGAAAGTTTGACGAAGACAGATGGCATTATCAGTAATTCTTCTCAGATGCAAGAATTGAAACTGTTGGTCGGGAAAATTGCAAAAACAGATGCGACCATTTTGATATTAGGAGAGTCTGGAACGGGGAAAGAAGTAATTTCCAAGAATATACATAGTTTAAGTAAACGCTCCGATGCACCTTATATTCAAATTAATTGTGGGGCGATTCCAGAGAACTTAATAGAATCGGAGTTATTTGGATATGAGAAGGGGGCATTTACAGGTGCTAACTCAAGCAAGCCTGGATTACTTGAAGTAGCGAATCACGGCACGGTGTTGCTTGATGAAATTGGAGAAATGCCGCTGCACCTCCAAGTAAAATTATTACGTGCGATTCAAACGAATGAAATTACTCGAGTTGGCGGTACTGTGAAAAAGCAGTTGGACGTTCGCTATATCGCAGCGACCAATAAAGATTTGAAGAAGCGGGTCGAGGAAGGACTGTTCCGTGAAGACCTCTTTTATCGATTAAATGTCGTGCAAATCGAAGTACCTCCATTACGTGAACGTGTGGAGGATATCAGGTATTTAAGCAAGTTCTTCTTAGATAAGTTTAATAGAAAATACAATAAGCAGTTGGATTTCTCCGAGCGTGCATTGCTGCTATTGGAACAGTATGAATGGCCTGGAAATGTTCGGCAACTCGAAAATATGGTTGAACAATTAGTGATTTTATCCGAAGGGCCTTCAATTGTCGAAAGTAATATTCCCCATGAAATTTCCCGTATTAAATGGAAAGAGGCAAATCCTACAACGAGTATTCGGCCACTGAAAGAGAGTGTCGAAGAATATGAGAAAGTAGAAATACAAAGAGCTCTTCAATTGTATCCTTCTATTCGCAGCGCTGCCAAAGCGTTAGAAATAAGCCATTCTACTCTGTTGCGCAAAATAAAACAGTATAGCCTTACGTAGAAATTCCTCCAAATGGAGGTTTTTTTATGATTTGGCGGGGGTGCGATTTGGCAATCGTCCGAGAGCGATTCTAATGCGCTGGTTTAGTCGTTTAGAGGGGTTGTAATTGCTCGGGAGCTGTTCGTTTGTGTTTGTTTGGTCGTTTAGCGGGGGGTTAATTGCCCGGTAGCAGTCTGTTTGTGCTGGTTTGGTCGTTTAGCGGGGGGTTAATTGCCCGATAGCAGTCGGATTGTGCTGGTTTGGTCGTTTAGAGGGGTTGTAATTGCCTGGGAGCGGTCGGTTTGTACTTGTTTGGTCGTATAGAGGATCTTTATATACCCGGGAGCGATTCGTTTGTTCTTTTGTGGTCTAAAAATGAACCGCTTTCTAGTTAAAAATCCAAGATTCATCAAAAAATGAACCATTAATGGTTTGGAAATAGACCATTCCTAGTTTTGGATCGTATTATTAATTTAAAAATGTTGATTTTATGCAGTTTACATCTTGGCATGATAATTGCAATGTAGTAGGCAAAGGAGGTGGAGCTGTGAGTTTGGACTATATCGAACAAGAAAGAATTCAGGATTCGCCACAAATATGCGTTTTGACAATTAATCGACCAGCAGAAAAAAATGCTTTGAATAGCCAGGTTGTCCAGCAACTGACTCAATTGATCGAGACGCTTGAGCAGGAGGCATCGACGAGGGTCGTCATTTTGCGGGGGAAGCAAGAAAACTTTGCGGCGGGAGCAGATATTAAAGAAATGCTACATGCGGATGTAGCGGCGATCGATAGGATAAGTGCACAAGTCCATGAATTGCACAGACGGATGAATATAAGTCCGATGATTTTTATTACTGCAATCGAAGGCTATTGTTTAGGCGGAGGCTTTGAGTTGGCTCTTGCGAGTGATATACGAATCGCTTCTCCAACAGCAGTATTTGGGTTGCCGGAAGTAAAGCTAGGGATTTTACCGGGGGGTTGGGGGACGCAAAAATTCCAGTCTTTAGCAAGTAATTCCTTTGCCACGAAGTATATTTTGACGGGTGATTTTTTTGATGCAGAGAAAGCTCTTTCTTTTGGTCTAATTAGTTCCGTTGTCAATGATCCCTTTCAAGAGAGTTTGAAAACGGCCGAGAAGATTGCTTCCCATAGTTTTAATGCAGTCCAAGCAATTAAAAGGTTATTAACAGGCGTTGAATATTCAAACCTGGAAGAAAGGTTTGAATTGGAACGAAACGCTTTTAAACAATTATTCATAGAAGGTGAAGCAAGGGAAGGATTGCTTGCTTTTACTGAAAAAAGAAAACCAAATTTTAAAGGGGTGTGAAGGGAATGGAAAACGTATATATTGTGGCAGCCAAGCGAACGGCAATCGGGGCTTTTGGTCAGTCATTAAAATCATATTCTGCTGTGCAGTTAGGTGAATTCGTTGTGAATGAATTGTTCTATGACATCCCTGCCGTCAAGGAAGAGGTGGACGAAATTTTAATCGGTAACGTATTCAAACATGGCTTGAAAGGAAATCCAGCGCGTCAAATTGGAATTGGTACAGGGTTGCCCATTTCCGTTTCGGCAACGACCATCGATATGCAGTGCGCATCGGGTCTAACTGCGATTATCCAAGGGATGAATAATATCCGAAGCGGTCAAAGTGATATCGTTGTGGCAGGTGGCATTGAAAGTATGACCAATGTACCGCATTTGATGTTGCAAAGCAGATGGGGAACACGTCTAGGTAATCCACCAGTCGTCGATGCGTTGCTTCATGACGGATTAGTCTGTGCAATAGAAGATTATCATATGGGCCTCACAGCGGAAAATCTAGTGGAACGCTATGGAATTTCACGTGATGTGCAAGACGCATTTGCAATGGAAAGTCAGCAGAAGGCATTACGGGCCATCGAGGAGAATCGGTTTGTAGAAGAAATCGTTCCGATACCTTGTCAACGGGAGGACCAATATTTCAGTACAGACGAACACCCGCGTCGTACATCGCTCGAACGGTTGGGGAATTTAAAGCCGGCCTTTAAAAAGGAAGGTACTGTAACGGCAGGCAATGCGTCGGGATTAAATGATGGTGCAGCAGCCGTTCTGCTCGTCTCTGAGAGAGCATTAAAACGACTGAATCTGAAGCCTTTAGCGAAAATTATTGAGACAGCTACCTGTGGAGTACAGCCTTCGATGATGGGAATCGGACCTGTACCAGCCATTTTGAAAGCACTCGACAAATCCGATATGAACATAGATGATATCGACCTGTTTGAAATTAATGAGGCGTTTGCGGCGCAAGTGCTTGCCGTCAATATGGAACTTAATATACCGACTGAAAAATTGAATGTCAATGGTGGGGCCATCGCATTGGGGCATCCGGTAGGCGCTTCAGGAGCCCGTATTATCGTCACATTACTACATGAATTAAAAAGACGAGGCTTACACAAAGGAATCGGTTCATTGTGCGTAGGAGGTGGTCAAGGTGCAGCAGCAATCATCGAAGTTGTTTGAGGATGTACTCGTTGTCGGTGGAGGATTGATGGGGGCCGGGATTGCACATGTCCTTGCGGAAAGTGGAGTGCATGTCACATTAGTCGATCAATCGACTCAAGACTTGGAACGTGCGCGACGGCAAATTGAAAAAATGCATGGAAGGAAGCATCCGGAAACTGATGTCCAATCGGTTCTCAATAACATCAATTTTTCCACAAATGTGGAAGAGGGCAAGCATTGTCTATTGGCCATTGAAGCTGTTCTGGAAAAAATGACGATCAAGCAAGCGGTTTTCAAGCAGTTAGATGAACTATTGCCGCCACAAGCCATTCTCGCAAGCAATACATCGTCTTTATCGATTGCGGCTATGAGTAGCGTGACAGCAAGGCCGGCGCAAGTTGTAGGAATGCATTTTTTCAGTCCGGTACCTATCATGCGACTTGTGGAAGTTGTACGTGGGATCAATACATCAGATGAAACAACGGAAAAGATCCGGACGTTTGGTGAACAAATCGGAAAAGAAGTGATTGTCGCCAAAGACTACCCCGGCTTCACGGTGAATCGTGCATTAGTTCCGTTTTTGAATGAGGCTGCGTATCTCGTCATGGAAGGCAATGATCCTGCGGAAATTGACCGCGGCTTGATGCTCGGCGCCAATCATCCGATCGGTCCATTGAAACTGATTGATTCCTTAGGCGTCGATGTTTTACTATTTACGATTGAAAGCTTATATGAAGGATTCAATGATTCGAAATATAGACCATGCCCTCTTTTAAAGAGAATGGTAGAGGCTGGACATTTAGGGAAGAAATCAGGAAAAGGATTTTATGACTATTCATAAGGGATGTGGCGTCGATGAAATTAGTGGAAGAAGGACAGATGATAAGAGATGTAGTGAGAAAAATTGCAAAAGACCAGATCGAACCGCGAGCGGCGGCTGTAGATAAAAAGGGTGAAATGCCGTGGGATAACTTGAAGGTTCTAGCGGAAAATGGACTTTTCGGTGTGCATGTACCAGAGGAGTACGGCGGGGTTGGTGCCGATTATGCCAGTCATTTAGCGGTAGTGGAGGAAGTGGCCAAAGCATGTGCCTCTACATCGGTCGCATTGTCTACACAGGCTCTCGCCATGGCACCGTTTTTATTGGCGGGAACACATGAGCAGAATTTGAAATATTTAACGAAATTGGCCTCTGGTGAAGTGCTCGGTTCTTTTGGCATTACAGAGCCTCAAGCCGGTTCGGATGTATCGGGCGTTCAAACGACTGCTAAAAAGGACGGTGATGATTACATTTTAAATGGGCATAAAATTTTCATCACCAATGCGGGGGAATCTGAAATTTATGTGTTCGTGACACGGACTTCTGAGGAGCGAACGAAAGGGATCACTTTATTTATCGTGGAGAATGGCACACCAGGATTGTCTTTTGGAAAAAAGGAAGAAAAGATGGGGATTAGAGGCTCCGTGACCCGCGAAGTGTTTTTAGAAAACGTCCGAATTCCCGCCACCAATATGATCGGTGCTGAAGGGGAAGGATTTAAGATTTTGATGAATGTCTTTAATGAAACAAGACCGGTTGTGGGCGCGCAAGCATTGGGGATTGCGACAGCGGCATTCGAGTATGCCAAAAATTATATTTCTGAACGTAAACAGTTCGGGAAGACACTTGATCAATTTCAATTATCACGCGCGAAGATTGCCGAGATGTTTATGCAGTTAGAAACGGCACGTCTTCTTGTTTATGAAGCTGGGCAGAAAATACAGGGGCAAGATGCACAAGTCCCACTCTACTCGTCGATGGCTAAATGTTACGCGTCGGATGTAGCGATGAGCATTACAACGGATGCAGTACAACTGCTTGGTGGGAATGGCTATATACAGGACTATCCAGTTGAACGTTATATGCGCGATGCGAAAATTACACAAATTTATGAAGGCACAAATCAGATCCAATTATTAATCATCGCAAATGAATTGTTTAAATAATAATTGGAGAATCTTTCCTTCGAATTTAAACTTGCCCTTTGACAGGCTATCTAAAACAAAAAAACCGCACCCCAGTACGTAAGCTGAAGGGTGCGGTTATTCATTGCTAGAATATTGTAAGTTATCTTAGGCAATCCAATCCTCTTTCGGAATATCATTCGCTTTTCTCTTCGCGTAATAACGGCCTTTTGTCGTTACTCCGAGGAGAACGGTAAGAATCGCTGCCATGAGTGCTGCGAAAAACGCTGCCGTACTTTGCAGGAATGTGCCCATATAGCCGAGCGCTGCAATCGTCCCGATCACAGTTGGGACAATCAATGATACAACGCCGACCGGATTCCATTTGTATAAGTATTCCTGTCTCGATTCATAAAAGCGTGGGCCGATCTTTAGCCATTTCTTGATAATAAGGGCATCTGTCACCAGCACTGCCGCCCAGCTCATCAATGCGACACCTTGGAAAGTCATAGCGGTACCAAGATGATCGACAATGCCGCCGAGCATCAGAATCATAGCAGTGATTCCCCCCACAACTACCCAAAAGCGGCGACCAGGCGTAAAGCCGAATACGTTTTCAAAAAAGCTCGACAGGGACAGTGAGCTGCTGTAAATATTGGTGACGTTGATGCGGATTTGTGTCAGTAGCGTAAATAGTACACCGCCGAGCCCTAATAAGACGACGATGTAAACGCCCGGGTTTGATTCACCGAGTGTGACACCGAACCAAATGCCTAGACCACCCATCACGCCAAAACAGAAAATTTGTGGAATAAAACCGATGGCAATTGAACCGATTTTCAAGTCTTTCGGTTTTAGGAAACGCGCGTAATCCGAAGCGATCAATGCGGTCAGTCCCATAATGCCATGCTGCATTCCGATGCATAACAACAATGCTGTTCCGCCGATTTGGACGCCTTCGGGCATATAGGTCCAGAAACTGCCCTCATATAACGATGTGCGGTTGAACGTGAGGACAATCGCCGTAATCAGGAAGACGGCGAAAAGGGGTAAGGACCATTTCTGTAGCTTGTCCAATTGTTTAATGCCAAACCAGTTTAATGGAATAACCACTGAACCGAAGATGACAATCAAAAGCCACATGGGGATGGCGGGGAAGTAAGCATGGACAGCAGCAACCAGAATCATGCCTTCAAAGGCACAATACATGATAAAATTCGAGGCGTAGATTAATGAGGTTAGTGAGGCCCCGATGTAACCGAATCCTCCGCGGGATAATAAGTTGACGTTCATGCCGGATTTTGCGGATAAATAAACGATGAAGCTTCCGAGGATGCCTGCAACGATAATGGCATAGGTTGCAGATATGATGGCATTGGCCGCTCCGAACTGCAGTGCCATGACACTTCCCATTTGGAAGTAGAAGATGGCGGTTGCGATGCCGAATGTAATATTGGTGATGCTTAACCATCCCATATTTCGTGCTTCACGTGGGACACGGTCAAATGTATAGTCACCAGTTGTTTCTTCTCCGTGGCGTAAGTCTCTTTCCCGAACTTTTTTTTCTCGTAAGTCTCTTTCGCGTACTTTGTGATCTGCTGTAATATCAGATCGCATCCAATCAAACCCTTTCTCTATTCATTTGTACTTTATTTGTCTCAGGGAACGTTATCTGGGATGGGTTGCTCTTCGAAGAAATGGCAGTGTGCAAGCTACGGGGGTATTATCATTCTGTTGTTCACCAGAGACAAAAAAAAGCAGGGTAGTATTATCGTCCAACCATTTATGGAGCGGATAATATTACTCTGCTTTTTATATTAACATATTCAACATTAAATATTGGATTTTTTTCGCCAACTCATACTAATTTACTATATGAATTTCACTACTTTACAATGTTATATATAGGCGATAGTACGGTCTTTCCATCCATAATTGACATAACCTAAATGGAAATCAAAAGGAGGAAAAATAATGACGCGCTTTGATTACGATCGTTATGATAGATACGATGATGATGACTATGAATACGATTACGATGGTTATGGGAGACGTCGCAGAAGAAGACGTCCACGTTATCAATACCCATTTTTCCCGATTTATCCAACCTATCCAATCTACCCACCTTACTATCGCTATCCTTACTATCGTTATCCATACTACAACCGACCTTATAACCGTCCTTATGGGTATTAATAGAAAAATGCCTACTATTTAGAAAGCAAGGACCGACTGAATCTTACATTAAGATACTGTCGGTCCCGTTTCATTTATCGCGTTCATGAACGCGGGTAATTTTAAAAATGAGGTGGAACGATGTGGTTATTAAAAATAATATCAGACGATGTTCGACTTGCCCAATCCAAATTTCGTCATCATACAAAGACTAATAGGCTGGCTATTGGATCCTTTCTCGCCTGTATAGCTGCTGGGTTACAGGCAGCAGGCGGCTTGTTACCAGGGATCGGTTATTTTATCAGCCCATTTGCCACTTTACCCATTTTGATTGGTGCCATGTTGTCCGTTCAGATGGGAGTGATGTCTTATCTTCTTACCATCCTGTTGCTATTCATTCTGTTTCCTAGTGAACTAGTCATTTTTCCATTTACAACAGGGTTGTTAGGGTTTGGGATCGGTGCAGCTTTTTCTTTTTTCAAGAAGAGAGTAAGCATTATTATTATTGGTGCCATCCTCTTGACGATAGGTATTTTAAGTCTATTATATGTGTTCCATTTTCCTGTGCTGGGTCCAACCGTATCCGATTCCTTTACATTCCTTACAGCTGGAAGTGTTCTTCTGTTTTCTGTCCTTTATAGCTGGTTATGGGTGGAGGTGGGTTTATTCTTTTTTAAAAAATTAAAGGCCGTTATAACTTAGTCACTCCTCAATTTACCCTAAAATTTGGAGGGATTTGAATTTTTGCTCCTACTGGAATTAAGGAATAATCTCAAAAATAGTGCCTTGATTGAAGTCAGTTACATTCATAGATCCATAAGCTCCTAAATATAGTCTTGTTTGATCCAAATTCGCTCCTAAACTAACATAATAAGCTGATTGAGACCCAAAGTTATAATCGGTTTCTATCACGCTAAAATCACTTGGTTTACCATCCGTTCTGACCTTCGTATAAGCGAGAACCCCTCTTTTTGGAGGCGGAGATTCCTCGTTCCGAGCTAGATCGGTAAACACAACGCTTCCCGTTAAATTGGGGATGCCATTCCCCATGTAGGCTTGAACTCCTGTTAGTGAAATTCCACTAAACTTATCGGGGCGGGAATCTTCATGAAAATAACTAGTCAATGGCTGAAGACGCTTCGATGAAGTGTTGACTGTATCATTATAATAAGCCATTGTTTTCTCATCCAAAGTCGAATTTGCAGAGCAGTCCCGTATAAACGAGGTAGGAAAAGCGCCTTCCCACCCTCGCCAGCCCAAGTTAATAAGTCCTTCCGTGTCAGGTTCAGATGTCATTAAGGAATCTTGAATCAGCTGCATAACCGGAATTGGTTGATATTGAACGAATGAAAAAATAGATTCTACCAAATCCTGTCCGACATTTCCCACATATTTGATATATTGATTGTAAAACCATTGGAATGAAATGCCTGGTATATTTCGAACGCCTTTGGCAATCACCGTAAGTGTTTCCTGAATAGTTGCAGGGAGTTCATCGAAACGTGTGGCGACGGGTGGATTGGGGACAAAAGTATTCTTATTAACATCAATTTCAATGATTTTACCGGCTATTTCCGTATCATTCTGACTTAAATTAAATGGATCATAGCCTGATCCACCATCTCCGGTTGTTAAGACAAGTTTTCCTGTTTCTGGTGAAAAGTTCAAGCTGTTGACGCCATTATGATTAAAGAATGGTCTTCTTATATTAAGTAATGTCCGCCGTTTTTGAGGCTGGCCATTCGATTGTAAAATCCATTCTTCCACTGTATCAATATGGTCATATTGAGTTTCCCTATTAGTCCACTTTAAATTTAACGTACTGGGATCGCATGGGTTGGGCTTAAAAAATTCAGGAAGAGCACCTTGACCTTGTCTTACAGCTTCTGAAAGAGCACCAGGACCTTGTGTTCCAGCTACGGAATAATGAAGATAAAACAGGCCGTTATAATAAAAACCGGGATGAAACGCTAGACCCAGCAACCCCCGTTCATCATACCCACCACCAGAAACACCTAGTTTAATAATGCGCGGGCGAATATCCAAAAAAGACTTTATTTCTCCGTTTCCTATGTAAAAGATTTCTCCTATCTGGGTTGCAATGAATAATCTTTCAATGGAGTCACCCGGTAGTATAGCTGTTTTCAATATAGTAGGTAAATTAATCTTATTTACAATGGGACGTAAACCAACCTTCACTTTTTTCAACTAACCTTACACTCCTTCTAATTGTTTTCTTTTGTAAGAATATGATTAGAAGGAATTTACTAGTACCAAGTGAGAGAAGGGGAAACTGACCAGGCAGTTAGGAAAGCACATATGCTTATATAGATGAATATCCTATTTGCGAAGCTATTTAAACAACGGAGGAATTGTTATCGGATATTTTGTTAATGTGGAGTCTGGTGTAAATCTATATGTTGAAGATCTTAACCCGGAGGGGAACAAGACCCTAGTATTTATACACGGCTGGCCGTTGAGCCATAAGCAGTTCGAATATCAGTTTGATGTTCTTCCATCAATGGGGTATCGATGTATTGGCATCGACTGGAGGGGCTTTGGGAATTCGGATAAACCATTTAGTGGCTATACGTTAGATAGATTGGCGGATGATGTTCGTATGGTCGTTGGCACACTCCAATTAGAAAGCTTTGCGCTCGTCGGTCATTCTACAGGTGGGGCCATTGCAATTAGATACATGACTCGATACAACGGTTACGGAGTTTCCCAGCTTGTCCTTGTGGACGCAGCTGCTCCTAAAGGCTTTTCAGCAGAAACAGCCACTAAATATTTGACGCAAACTTTAAACGACCGTCCGAAGATGATGCAAGATGTAATAGATGGCTTTTTCTTTCAGTATATAACTAAACCATTTTCGGATTGGTTTTTTCAAATGGGAATGCAGGCTGCAGGATGGTCGACTGCGGCGATTATTGTTTTATTACGAGATGTAAATTTGTATGAAGATCTTCCGCAAATAGTTGCCCCCACATTAATTATTCACGGTATTCATGACAAAGTGATTCCTTATTCACAAGCTAGGGAATTACATCAATTAATGCCAAATTCGCAGCTGGTCCCGTTTAACTATAGTGGTCATGGTGCTTTCTGGGAAGAGCGTGAAAAGTTTAACCGGCTATTGATGCAATTCATTCAGTAACAAAAAGGTTCGGTTAGTTCGAATTACAAGCACCCATTCAATGATTGGTTATAGCCTTTAAGAACATATAGGGCCTCGGTCAGTATGGAGGTAATATGGAAGGCGGCCGATCGGCGTCCTGTATCATTTGTAGGGGGTTTTTTCTATGATGATAAACAAAGTGGAAATATACATTATATACCTCTATACATTCAAAAACCTTTCTATTAATATATAGAAATTGATATGTGTAGAGGTGTTTTTATGAAGAAGTGTGCAATTTTAGCATTCGGTTTGTTTGCTTTACTAATGACAATGTCAGATGTCCAAGCTGCCAGTTGGCAAGAAGGTGAAGTAATCACAGGTGCTTTTATGGAAAAAAAGGTTGATACATACACGATTACAATCGAAGAAGATGCACGTGTGACATTTACATTAAAAGATAATGAAGATGAACATGAGTATAGTTTTCTTACAGACTATAATGTGATGTTGTACGATAGCATGGAGCAGAGGATTGCATCTATATCAACGTATCGTGCCGATGACGATCAAGATAAAACGGTGCTGCCTGTGAATTTAAAAAAAGGCACATATCAAGTCAAGGTCGCTGGTACGGGGATTGATTCTCAAGGTGATTATGCAGTGAGCTATAAAACGGGTCCCATTGAAGGAAATGATTTGGAGTCGAACAACGAAAAATCAACGGCAACTCCGTACAATCTCGGTGAAACATACCAAGGCGACTTGAACGGTTCCGTTTTTTCGAATGATTATGACCTATATAAAGTCGAAATCCCGACATTCGGGAAAGTGAAGGTTCAGCTGCAAAAGACAGAAGGTACGTCAGTCGGAAATGCTCATTTTGATATGACTATTGTCGATGAGAAAGATGTAAATAGATTCTCGCTGACAAGCTTTTACGGCAATCCGAACGATATCGAAGTATTACTTCAACCCGGCACGTACTATTTCAATATCCGTTTAGCAAACTCAAGACAAGCCATTGCGAAATACACGTTTACAACTAATTTTGTACCGCTAAACGAACAGGATTGGGAAAGTGGGCGCAATACGAGTATTGCCAGAGCTGATGTGCTCGAAAATAACAAAACATATAATGGCTTTTGGTACAGTTCACCTTATGGCCATTCGCAGACGCATGATTATTACAAATATACTTTGGCGAAAGATGCCAAAGTGACGTATATTGCCGATTCTCCGGGAACTAAAGGGGAACTCACTTTTTTAGATGAAAACGGTGTGCAGTTACCATATCTCGGTTACGCAAACAGTGACACCAGTAAAATCATTACGACAAAAGAGTTGAAAGCCGGGACGTATTATTTAATTTACTACTCGCGCCACGGAGGAAGGAAAGGCTATGAAGGGTATAATCTCACCTTACGCATCCAAAGCTTTTCTGACGTTCCGATGACACATCTATATTACGAACCAATTGAAGTACTTGCACAATTGGGCATTAATAAAGGATATCCAGATGGCACGTTCCATCCGCATGAAGCGATTCAACGAAAGCATGTCTTTGCTTTATTGAACCGTATTGAGGGACTGACATTGCCGAAAATTCGTACAATGAAAACTTTCAAGGATGTAACTGCAAAGCACCCAAATTACCCGGAAATGAAAGCTTTTTATGAAGCTGGGATCATTGACGGCCACGGTTCGTACATGAACCCGGGATCGAACTTGACACGTGCGCAATTAGCAAAAATTTTAGTGAATACGTTTGATTTAAAAATGAACGGTGCAGGGATTAACTTTAGTGATGTGAATTCCTCAAACAGCTTTTATGAGTACATTCAAATTCTAGCAAGCAATGGAATCACCATCGGATCAAACGGAAAGTACATGCCAAACGATCCGGTCACAAGGCAACATTTCTCGGTCTTCTTACAACGGACATTGGAATTGAATTCTTAACAAATGCGATCATGTGAAAACATGGTCGTTTTTTTCATTGGTGTGATAGAACAGCTTCTATTTAATGACAAAACCAAAATATCGTAAATCGTAGTTTCCTATGCTATCATGAAAGCGTCATTCCGTGTCCTAAGGCATGGAGGATATGGAGTCAACCTAGAATGGCTAACTTGCCATTAATATAAATTAATATAGAAGGAATGATTTTATGGTCCAAGCGAGTTTGGCAACAAAACCACTGGATATTTTAAAAGGAAAAATACAAATGATTGAAGCAGACGAGGGTACTATCTATTTAGTGGGACCCATTCAATTGCCTGTCAACCTGTACGGAGAGACCGTACTGTTTCAATGGTATAGTTGGTTGAGTCATTGCCAAGTAACGGGGGATCCCCAAGAAATCATCGATCAGCTGGCATCCGCCAATTTGGCGGAGCACCAACAGTCCAGTGTGCTCGTCTATGGGGATTTTGAAGAAGCGGATGATGCGCTGATCCGGATGCATTCCATTTGTCATACAGGAGACATATTCGGAAGTAAACGTTGTGATTGCGGTTATCAATTGAAGCAATCGATGAAGAATATTGTCGAGCATGGGACGGGTGCATTGTTTTATTTAGCCAACCATGAAGGCCGGGGAATCGGTTTATTCAGCAAAGCGATGGCTTATGTGCTCCAGGAAAATGGCTATGATACTGTGGAGGCGAATGAAAGCCTCGGATTCGTCGATGACTCCAGAAATTACGATGATGCCATCCGTGTTCTGAAGGCGTTGCGCTCGAAGCCTGTCAAGCTCATGACCAATAATCCGAAGAAACTGGAAGCGCTCCAGAAAGCCGGTCTCCCGGTAGCGGGACGTGAACCGTTATGGGGCGACCACTCGGAGTTCAATGAGAAGTATTTACAAACAAAAATTCTGCGTTCCGGACATATTGGGGAAGAAGGAGCTTGTCCAAATGACTAACCATGAATTTTATATGAGCTTGGCACTGGAAAATGCAACAGCAATGAAGGGACAAACCGATCCGAATCCTCTTGTTGGGTCGGTCATTGTCAATGAAAGCCGGATTGTCGGGATCGGCACGCATCTGAAGGCGGGGGAACCCCATGCTGAAATCCATGCCATCCGGATGGCTGGCGATAAGGCGAAAGGTGGCACGATTTATGTCACGCTTGAGCCATGCTCGCATTTCGGGCGAACAGGACCATGCGCAACGGCTATTGTGGAAGCGGGGATAACAAAGGTGGTCATTGCAACATTGGACCCGAACCCGGTAGTCGCCGGCAACGGAGTCAAAATGCTCGAGGAAGCGGGTATTGAAGTGATCGTCGGTGTGATGGAAGAGGAGTCCCGGATGATGAATGAAGTCTTTAATAAATTCATCGTCGAACAGAAGCCATTCCTCACAATGAAAGCCGGGAGCACGTTGGACGGAAAGATTGCGACACACACGGCCGACAGCAAGTGGATCACCTCTGCCGAAGCCAGACATGATGTCCATCTGCTGCGCAATCAAAATATGGCGATCTTGGTCGGTGTCACGACGGTTATCAAAGACGATCCCGAATTGACGACAAGAATTCCGAATGGCAGAAATCCGATTCGCATCATTTTGGATTCCACATTACGGATTCCACTGAATTCGAAAGTTGTCACGGACGGACTGGCGGAAACGTGGATTTTCACGGCACGGGAGTATGACCAGGATGCCAAGGAAGAATTGGAGAAGCGTGGTGTCTCCATTTACCCGACCTCCGGTATCAAGCATGTGGACCCGAATGATGTTGTTCGGATTCTTGGTGAAAAACTCGTCTCTTCGGTTTTGCTTGAAGGCGGGGGCACCATTCATGCGGCTTTCCTTGAAAATCAGCTCGTCGACAAAGTGGAACTCTATCTTGCACCTAAACTGGTCGGAGGCGCACAAGCTCCAACTTTTCTGGAAGGAAGAGGTGTCGGGTTGATGCGTGATGCCGTGGATTTGGAAAATCTTCGCATTACACAAATAGGTAAGGATTTTAAATTTACGGGATACCCGAAATATATTACAAAGCAAACAGAGGGTGTTAAATGAAATTCGGATTTGATATCGATGATACGTTGATTAATTTAAGGGAACATGCCTTTCATCTCTATAATAAAAAGTTGAATCAAAATGTGGAGATTGATCTTTTTCATGCTTTAGATAAAGTTGAAATTCACGAACTTTTTGGCATGACCGCTGAACAGGGCGGAGAGATGTGGAGTAGTTCATTGGAAGAAATCTATTTCACGTCTTGTCCAGCTTATCCTGATGCAGTGGAAACGTTGCAGAGACTGGAAATGGAAGGTCACGAAATCTATTATATTACGGCAAGGCCAAAAGAATATGGCGAGCGAACGATGGATTGGATGATTGACAATGGGTTCCCAGTTCGTAAAGATCGATTTTTTTATGGAATGAAGGATGAGGATAAGGTGCATATCATCAAAGAGTTGAAATTGGACTTTTATTTCGATGATAAGCCTGCCGTCCTGGAAACATTAAGTACTGACACTTTACAAGTGTTTGCGAAGTGTCAATCTTATAACAGGCACCTCGATATTCCACGAATCACAAACTGGTCAGAATTATTTGAGGTAATCGAATCCACTATCATGAAAAGGGCCACTTCCTAAAAGCAGGGAGTGGCTTTTTGGCCCTTTTTAAAAAGGATAGGTTTTTATTTAAAAAATTAAAAAGTCTGTGCTATATTGGGAAAGAGGAAAGAAGGTGACGGTGTAATGCGAAGGAAGTACGGAAGGCTTCGGAAGAAAGGGAATATGATCGTATTTCCAGGAACATTTGAAAAGCTTATCGAGGAAGGCTATACATATGTGGAAAAAGCACAGTTTGACAAGGCGGTAGATGCTTTCGACCAGGCTATCCGTTATGAACCTAATTCCGTGGAGTTTCTTGGCCCTTACGCTGTCGCCTTGTATGAAACAAAGGATTTCGAACGAGCGAAAGAAGTGGCGGGCCGCTTGCTGCATAGCGGGACGGCCGATTATGTGGATGCGATGGAGCTCTATTTGACGATCAACATGCAGTTGCAGGAATATGAAGAAGTGGAAATGACGATTGGTGCCCTGTTGGACGAAGGCGTAGTGCCCCATGAGATGTTGAATAAGTTCCAGTATTTAAGGGAATTGAACGAGCGTCTTATGAAGCGCTATCCCCCTGAAAAGGAAGCGATGCCAACGCCATTTCCATATACAGTAGATGAGTTTTTGCAATTGGACCGGGATGCGCAGCAAATGGCGCTTGCATCCATAGAGGGAACTAATCTGTCCCAGTCGACGCCTTTACTCGCTGAAATTGTGGAGAGGGAAGAGGTTGCGCCCCTCGTTATTACGTTTGCCTTGATTCTACTTCACCAAGCCGGTTATGAAGGCGAGCTGACGATCTGGAAATTTGGTTCTTCCAAGACGATCATTCCTGCGCATCTCGAGCTACCGACAGAAGACAAACGAACCACTGAGGTATTGCAGGAAATCGAAAAGCTGTTGATGAAAGACCCTTCTCGGCTTGAATTGGCAAAAGGCTTGATCAAAAAATATTCATTCCTTGCATTTCCGTTCAGTTGGGGTGATTATCCCGCAGAGGAGGTCGCACTATCATATAAATCATATTTGGATTGGTTATTTGATGAAGTGCCCTTATTGGATTCTGAGCTGATGAAGCGCATCCGGAAAGTCGATGAATGTTCGGAGTTCTAAAATCAATTACGCCTCGGCGTAATTGTGTCTAGATTTTTTCGAGCTTGCTCGAAAAGCTCCTTTAAAAATCTGTGATATCCGCCGGAGGCTTCACCTGAATTCAGCTAGGGTTTGATCCTCCATTTTAATAGTAGATGATTTTCTGCTGAATTCAGGTGAATGAAATCTGTTGAAAGATGAAGAGACTGTGATATACTGAAATGGTTGTCAATGAGAATATACGTGTGAAAACATATTGTCTAAAATGATTCGGAGGTTTTTGGTTATGTCAGTTAAATGGGAAAAACAAGAAGGTAATAAAGGGACACTTACTGTGGAAGTTCCTGCTGAAGAAGTGAATGTAGGTCTTGACAAAGCATTTAAAAAAGTAGTGAAACAAATTCAGGCGCCTGGTTTCCGTAAAGGGAAGATGCCTCGTAAAATGTTTGAAAAAATGTACGGAGTTGAAGCTTTGTATAATGAAGCTTTAGATTTCATCCTTCCAGAAGCCTACGCGAATGCTGTCGATGAAGCGGCTATTGAGCCGATCGATCGTCCGGAAATTGATGTGGAGCAAATGGAACAGGGTAAATCCCTCATTTTCAAAGCGCTTGTGACGTTGAAACCGGAAGTGAAGCTAGGAGACTATAAAGGTCTGGAAGTGACACGTCAAAGCACGGAAGTGACAGACGAAGAAATCGAAGAGCAACTGAAAGATCGTCAGCAGGCATTTGCTGAAATGATCGTTAAAGAAGACGGTGCAGTCGAAGATGGCGATACGGTTAACATCGATTTTGAAGGTTTCGTAGACGGCGAAGCGTTCGAAGGCGGAAAAGCGGAGCAGTATGACCTTGTCATTGGATCTGGCTCTTTCATCCCTGGCTTTGAAGAGCAATTGATCGGCTTGAAAACAGGTGAAGAAAAGGATGTAGAAGTGAACTTCCCTGAAGAGTACCATGCGGCTGAACTTGCTGGAAAGCCTGCTGTATTCAAAGTGAAAGTACACGAAATCAAAGCGAAAGAACTTCCGGAGTTGAATGACGAACTTGCGAAAGAAATCGACGAGGAAGTTGAAAACTTGGAAGCGTTACGTACTAAGTTGAAAGAAAAAACAGCGGAAGAGAAAAAAGCGGCATCCGATACAGCACTACGTGATGACCTCGTAGAAGCCGCAGCCCGCAATGCAGAAGTCGATATCCCAGAAGTGATGATCGAAACAGAAGTTAATCGCATGATGGACGAATTTGCTCAACGTCTTCAAATGCAAGGTATGAATCTTGACCTATACTTCCAATTCTCCGGTCAAAATGAAGAAGCACTCCGTTCCCAAATGAGAGATGACGCATCGCAACGCGTACGTGTATCACTTACACTCGAAGCGATCGGCAAATCGGAAAACATTGAAGTGTCCGAGGAAGAAATCAACGAGGAACTTGAGAAAATGTCAAAACAATTCGGAATGGAAACTGAGCAGATCAAAGCGACTCTTGGTGGAACATCCATGCTTGAAAACGATCTTCGTTTCAGCAAAACAGTTGAGCTGCTAGTCGATAATGCAAAAATCACCGAATAAGTAAGGTTGGATAACAAGGTACGGAACACCGTGCCTTGTTTTTCATAGTAATGAATTACAATTCGTATTAGTTGATAAAATACAGGGAATCTTGTAAGATTGTCACTTGAATAGGGGTGAGCATAATGTTCAAATTTAACGATGAAAAAGATAACCTGAGCTGTTCTTTTTGCGGAAAATCCCAAGAGCAGGTCCGTAAGCTAGTCGCCGGACAAGGCGTCTATATTTGTGATGAGTGTGTTGAACTTTGTGCTGAAATCGTAGAGGAAGAAGTCGGACTCGAGGAAGGTTTCGAGTTAAAAGACGTTCCGAAACCGAAAGAAATACAAAGTGTACTTGATGAATATGTAATCGGACAGGATCGTGCCAAGAAATCCCTTGCGGTTGCTGTATATAATCATTATAAACGTATTAATTCAGGCAGCAAGATTGATGACGTTGAACTGTCCAAGTCGAATATCGTTTTGATCGGACCGACGGGTAGCGGGAAAACGTTGTTTGCCCAAACGCTTGCACGCATCTTGGACGTACCATTTGCCATCGCTGATGCGACTTCGCTAACTGAAGCTGGATATGTCGGGGAAGATGTCGAAAACATCTTATTAAAACTGATTCAAGCGGCAGACTACGACGTAGAACGTGCTGAAAAAGGAATTATTTATATTGATGAAATTGATAAGGTCGCCCGAAAATCAGAAAACGCTTCGATTACGCGGGACGTTTCCGGCGAGGGCGTTCAACAGGCCCTGCTGAAGATTTTAGAAGGGACGGTTGCCAGCGTGCCGCCTCAAGGTGGGCGTAAGCATCCTCATCAAGAATTCATTCAAATCGATACAACGAATATCTTGTTCATCGTCGGAGGGGCATTTGACGGGATCGAAGATATCATTAAGCGCCGGATCGGACAAAAGGTGATTGGTTTCGGAGCTGACCCGAATACAGTGGTCGAAACGGAATCCTTCCTTTCCAAACTGATTCCGGAAGATCTTCAGCGTTACGGGCTAATTCCAGAGTTCATCGGACGTTTGCCGGTCTTGGCAAGCTTGGAACCATTAAGCGAAGAGACATTGTTCCAAATTCTGACGGTTCCGAAAAACGCGATTGTGAAACAGTATCAAAAAATGTTGGAGCTTGATAATGTGGCGCTTCGCTTTGAAGAAGAAGCATTATTGGAAATCGCGAAAGAAGCGATTGAGCGCAAAACGGGAGCTCGTGGTTTGCGTTCAATTATTGAAAATATCATGCTTGACGTAATGTATGAGTTGCCATCACTCGAAGAAGTGACAGAATGTGTCATTACAAAAGATGCCGTCCTAGGACATTCCAGTCCTCTCCTGTATGGAGCTGATGGCAAGCAAGTAGAGCTGGATCAAGAGAAAAATTCAGCATAAAGTGCCTTGATGGATGGAGCCGACTCCGAAGACGCGCGTGTTACAATGCGTTTCATCGGTTGTCGGCTTTTTCCAACTAATAGGTTCACTCATTTTTGGACATACATATTATATGGAGGTGACGTTCGCATGCCAATTCAAAAGAAGAATAACATTCCTTTATTACCTCTTCGTGGTTTGCTTGTCTACCCAACAATGGTTTTACATATTGACGTAGGCAGAGAGCGTTCTGTTTTCGCCATTGAACACGCCATCGCGCAAGATAACTATATCTTTTTAGCTACTCAAAAAGATATAAGCGATGAAAATCCAGGACCCGAAGACTTATACAAAATAGGAACGTTGGCTTTCGTCAAATCGATGACCCACTTGCCGAACGGAACATACCGCGTGTTGATTGAAGGAATCGAGCGGGGTGTATGGTCGAATTATGAAGAGGCGGATCTCTATCCGGTTGTAGAAGTGGAAAGTGCACCCGACAGTGAGGAAGTGACCCTTGAGACAGAAGCACTGATGCGTACTTTGTTATCCCACTTTAAGAAGTTCACAAAAATCTCTAAGAAAATTAGCAATGAAACCTTTGAATCCGTTGCATCCATTAAAGAACCTGGCAGATTTGCGGATATGATTGCTTCTCATCTGCCGCTTAAAATGGCAGCAAAGCAAGAAGTATTGGAGCTGCGGGATGTCAATGATCGACTGGAATGGCTGATTGAACGGCTCTACAATGAGCAGGAAGTCCTCATATTGGAACGTCGGATCAATGAACGGGTCAAGGAAGCAATGGAAAGGACCCAAAAAGAGTTCTATTTACGTGAGCAGATGAAAGCCATTCAAACCGAGCTTGGTGATAAGGACGGAAAAGGCCTAGAAGTGGCTGAGCTGAGCGAACGAATTGAAGCGGCTAATATGCCAGAGGGTGTCAAGGAGACGGCGCTCCGTGAATTGGACCGTTATGAGAAAATTCCTGCAGCTGCTGCAGAAAGTGGCATCATCCGAAATTATATCGATTGGCTTGTGACACTCCCTTGGTCTGTTGCTTCCAAAGATCAACTTGATATTAAACGGTCCGAGGAAATCTTGGATCGAGATCATGAAGGGTTAGAAACTGTCAAAGAGCGGGTATTGGAATATCTAGCGGTGCGACAATTGACAAATTCCCTACGAGGTCCCATTTTATGCCTTGAAGGACCGCCGGGTGTCGGGAAGACATCTTTGGCTCGATCTATAGCGGAATCATTAGGCCGGAAATTTGTCCGCATTTCATTAGGCGGCGTCCGCGATGAATCAGAAATACGGGGTCACCGACGGACATATGTAGGTGCGATGCCAGGTCGAATTATCCAAGGGATGAAAAAAGCGGGGACGATTAACCCTGTCTTTTTATTGGATGAAATTGATAAAATGTCCAATGATTTTCGCGGTGATCCTTCATCCGCAATGTTGGAAGTGCTTGATCCCGAACAAAATAATACATTCAGCGACCACTATATCGAAGAGCCTTATAACTTATCAAACGTGCTATTTATTGCCACGGCCAACGATCCAAGTGCGATTCCGGGGCCTCTTCGTGACCGAATGGAAATCATTTCGATCGCCGGTTATACGGAAATTGAGAAACAATCCATTGCGACAAATCATATGATCCCGAAACAGTTGAAAGAGCATGGACTGACGAAGTCCCAAGTCCGGTTTAATGATGAAGCGATTCTGGATATTATCCGGTATTATACACGGGAAGCGGGTGTCCGGAACCTCGAACGAGAAATTGCGGGAATCTGCCGGAAAGCCGCTAAACAGATTGTGACCGGTGAGAAGAAAAGCATTACCGTGAGCACACGGACTTTGGAGTCATTGATTGGTAAAAAGAAATTCAGATATGGACAGGCGGAGCTAGTCAACCAGATCGGCGCGGCTACAGGACTTGCCTATACACAAGTCGGCGGAGATACACTCCAGATCGAAGTATCTCTATCCCCGGGTAAAGGGAAACTGATCTTGACCGGGAAATTGGGGGATGTCATGAAAGAGTCCGCCCAAACCGCGCTCTCCTATGTCCGTTCCAAATCGGAAGAGTTTGGTATCGACAGTGATTTCAATGAAACGTGCGATATTCACATTCACGTACCGGAAGGAGCTATTCCGAAAGACGGACCTTCAGCTGGTGTGACAATTGCGACTGCCCTTGTTTCCGCGCTTACAAAACGACCGGTGAAGAGGGAAGTCGGCATGACAGGGGAAATTACACTCCGAGGCCGTGTCCTCCCGATTGGCGGTGTAAAAGAAAAAACGCTCAGTGCACATCGTGCCGGGTTGACGACCATTATATTACCGCGAGATAATGAGCGGGATATTGAAGATATACCGGAAAGTGTCCGGAATGAATTGACTTTTAAATTGGTTTCGGATGCAGAAGAGGTCCTTGCCATTGCATTGGAGGCGAAATCGAGATGAAGGTTAATAATGTGGAAATGATTATGAGTGCTGTGAAGCCTGAGCAATATCCGATAGAAGGTTATCCTGAATTTGCGCTTGCTGGCCGATCGAATGTTGGGAAATCATCATTCATCAATAAAATGATCGGACGTAAAAGCTTGGCGCGCACTTCTTCGAAGCCAGGTAAGACCCAGACTTTGAATTTTTATAAAATCGAGGAACAACTCTTTTTCGTGGACGTTCCAGGTTACGGCTACGCCAAAGTATCCAAATCGGAACGGGAATCGTGGGGCAAAATGATCGAACGCTATTTGACAGGGCGTGAGGAATTGAAAGCCGTTGTTCAAATCGTCGATCTGCGCCACCCTCCTTCTGCCGATGATTGTGCCATGTATGATTTTTTGGTCCATTACAATATTCCAGCTATCATCATAGCAACAAAGGCGGATAAAATTCCGCGAGGCAAATGGGAAAAGCATAAGAAGATCGTTAAGGAACAGCTTGACATGCGCAAAGGCGACCCATTGATTATCTTCTCATCTGAAAAAGGGATCGGTGTAGAAGAGGCGTGGAGAGAAATTGAAAGCCGCATGTAAATTTGTGTATTAAGTTTCGATTGCAAAAAATATGTCCGAAAAATGTAAAAAGAACTCCAAACCATTACCTTCTTCATAGGTTGTTCACATTTCCCTGAAGAACATGGACAAGATTATGTTATAATATAAACATGAATAAGAATGTGAGAGGTGTGAGCACCTGATGCATACAATCGTAGTCGGTGTCAATCACCGGACAGCACCAGTGGAAATCAGGGAGAAGTTTTCGTTTGCAGAACAGGAACTACCACAAGCGATGCAAACGTTACAACAGCAAAAGAGCATATTGGAAAATGTCATTATTTCAACGTGTAATCGTACTGAAATATATGCGGTAGTCGACCAACTCCATACAGGACGTTATTATGTGAAACGTTTTATGGCAGATTGGTTCGGAGAGCCGTTGGAATCCTTTTCTTCCCACTTGGTCATCCGTGAAAATGACGGAGCGGTAGAGCATTTGATGAAAGTGGCGGCAGGAATTGATTCGATGGTGTTGGGCGAGACACAGATTCTTGGACAAGTCCGCTCCAGCTTCTTGCAAGCCCAGGAAATCGGAACGACAGGTACCATTTTCAATGAATTGTTCAAGCAAGCAGTCACATTTGCGAAACGGGCCCATTCAGAAACGGCCATTGGGGAAAATGCAGTTTCCGTCTCCTATGCAGCAGTTGAACTTGGTAAAAAAATCTTCGGATCGTTGGATCGTAAGCATATAGCCATTCTTGGCGCCGGTAAGATGGGCGAATTGGCTATTAAAAACCTCCATGGAAGTGGAGTGGGCAAAGTCACGGTTATAAACCGGACTTTTTCAAAGGCAGAAGAATTGGCAAAGCAATTCAACGGAGTTGCGAAATCTATGCAGGAATTGCAGTGCACTCTCCTGGAAGCGGACATTTTGATCAGCTCCACAGGGGCAAGCAATTTCGTCATTGATTATGAACTTATGCAATTCGTGGAAAAATTGCGGAAAGGTAAGCCGATCTTCTTGGTCGACATTGCGGTTCCCCGCGACTTAGATCCACGAATCGGTGATTTGCCGAATGTGTTCCTCTATGATATTGATGATTTGCAAGGTATCGTGGAGGCGAATCTCGCAGAACGGAAACGTGCTGCCGAAGAAATCGGCATCATGATTGAACAGGAAATCGTCATGTTCAAAGAATGGGTCGCCACACTTGGTGTCGTACCGGTCATATCAGCCCTTCGTCAAAAAGCTCATCAGATCCAATCGGAAACGATGACAAGTATTCTTAATAAAATGCCGGATTTGACGGAACGGGAAAAGAAAGTGTTAAGTAAACATACAAAATCGATTGTCAATCAATTGCTGAAAGAACCCATTTTACAGGTGAAGGAATTGGCGACGGACAGCAAGGCAACCGAAAAACTGGAGCTGTTCCAGCAAATTTTCGGCATTGACGAAGATGTTGAAAAAGAAAAAGAGATGCTTGCAAAGCAAGCGAAAGAGCGGCTGAGAGCCAGGGCAGAGAAAAACGTAATCGCACAACCCGGTTTAACGTTTTAACATGTATCGGCGGAAGCCCCATTTCTACAAATAAAATCCCTTGATTCCGGAAACGTTACAAGTTGAGAGGAACTTATGTTTTCTTCAGTTTGACGGAGAGCACTTCCGCTTCTCGGAAAGCTCGATTCAAAATCCGGACACAATTATGCAGAAGTGTAATTGATAAAGTTGGTCTATAGGGGTGTTTCTGCTAAACTAAAGTTGTGCAGAAACACCTTTTTATTATGGTTTGAAATAGGGATGGTCCTGTTGCGCGGAAATAAAGGCAAAATCGAACCCTTGGCCTTAATTTCTGCAAATCGAACCCTTCGAGTTCGAGGGCTGTGCCTTAATTTCTGCAAAGGGCGCAGAAATACGGCAAATCGAACCCTTCGCGGTTCGATTCGTAATTGATTGGAAAGGCAGTGGGGTCATCTTGGCAGATATTACGATGGCAAGGCTGCAGGAATTGACGGTTATTTTGTATGCTGTAGGCCTGGTCTTTTATTTTATTGATTACTTGAATAAAGACAAAGTGGCACATCGTAGTGCTTTTTGGATTGTCATGGCCGTTTATGTGTTGCAGTCCGCCTATATTGTCCTAACGATTATTGAAACGAAAAGATTCCCGGTTCTATCATTAGTCGAAGGTATTTATTTTTACGTATGGCTTTTGATTGCCTTATCCATTATTTTGCATTTGTTTTATAAGGTGGGTCATGCGGTCTTTTTCTTGAATGTCCTGGCATTCACGTTCATGACCATCCATACATTCGCCTATGATCAGCAACATCAAAGCCCGATCGGTGAAGCTCTCATATCGGAATTGTTATTTATCCACATAACGTTCGCCATTTTGTCCTATGCCGCATTTGCAATGTCATTCGTTTTCGCGATCCTCTATTTGCTAGTCTACAAAATCTTGAAAAAGAAGAAGTGGTCCAAGCAATTCAATCGACTCCCTTCATTGCATCAAGCTATCATAGGAATGAAGGTGTCCATCTATACGGGGATTCCCATTTTGCTCGTCAGTCTCATTTTAGGAGTTCGATGGGCATGGATTGCATTGGATGACTGGACGATATTTGATATGAAAATACTCGGCTCGTTTTTCTTGATTGCAGTCTATGGGATGGTATTGTATTTCAATCGCAGTGGCAGACTGACTTCAAATGATTTTGCCTGGGCGAATATCATCGCTTTTCTTTTTGTCATCGTTAACTTCTTTTTAGGCAGTAAACTATCGCAATTCCATTTTTGGATGTAAGGAAGGAAGAGTATATTGAGAAAAATTATTGTAGGTTCCCGACGAAGCAAACTAGCACTAACCCAGACCAATTGGTTCATCGATCAAATGAAGGCGGCCGGCGCGCCGTTTGAGTTCGAAGTAAAAGAGATTGTGACCAAAGGGGATCAAATCCTGGATGTCATGCTATCGAAAGTAGGGGGCAAAGGGCTCTTCGTCAAAGAAATCGAGCAAGCCCTTTATGACAAAGAAATTGATTTTGCGGTACATAGCATGAAAGATATGCCGGCCGTTTTGCCGGAAGGGCTGACTATCGGCTGTATTCCACCTCGTGAAGATGCACGTGATGCGTTCTTATCCAATGATCACGTGAAATTTATGGACTTGCCGGTCGGCGCTGTTGTAGGAACGTCCAGCCTGCGCAGAAGCTCCCAGCTTCTCTTGTTGCGTCCTGACCTTGAAATCAAATGGATCCGTGGCAATATTGATACCCGTCTGAAAAAAATGCAGGATGGGGAGTATGATGCCATCTTGCTCGCTGCGGCGGGGATGAAACGTATGGGATGGAGCGAAGATTTGATTACCGAATACATGGACTTCAAAGACTGCATTCCGGCGGTAGGTCAAGGTGCGCTTGCCATTGAATGTCGTGCAGATGATGAGGAACTGCTCGCAGAACTTGCTCGCCTGACCGATAAAAAGACATGGCTTGAGGTCGAAGCAGAACGGACTTTCCTTCACGAGATGGACGGTTCTTGCCAAGTTCCGATTGCAGGTTTCGCGAAATCCGATGGCCAAGAAATTGAATTGACCGGCTATATTGCCACTCCGGATGCGGTGGAAGTATTTAAGACAACAGTCCGGGACCAAGACCCGGTCAAAGCCGGAAAAGAAGTTGCCCGGATTTTACGTGAGGAAGGCGCCGGCGAAGTGATTGAGAAAGTGAAGGCGGAGATGGATGCGTAACGGACGACCTTTGGAAGGGGAGCTCGTCATCTTCACCGGGACGCCAAAATCGTTGGACGTACTGGATCAGGTGAGGCGATACGGCGGGACCTCCGCCTCCTTTCCTTTGATTCAAGTGGAGGAAGTAATTGAACCGACAGATGAACTGCGGCTGAATGCCTGCTCTTTGTATGACTGGCTCATTTTCACGAGTCAAAGTGCGGTTGCAGCATTTGGTGCAAAGATGGAAAGACATTCGATTTCTTCGGAGAGCATTCCTGCGAAGATCGGGGCGGTCGGCAGCAGGACGGCTGCAGCATTGGAAAAACTCGGGTTCACGGTTGATTTTATACCGACTATCTTTAGTGCCGATGTTTTCGTGCGGCAATTCAGTCCATCTGAATTCGAAACCCGAAGAATACTTTTTTTACGCGGTTCGATGGCTAGCGCGACGATCAAAGAGGAATTGCCGTTTGAAGTGGATGAATGGACCGTTTACTCAACTGAGCCGACAGTCGAGTCAATCAATGAATTATTGGAAGCTTTGCGACAAGATAAGCCAAAAAGCGTCCTTTTTGCCAGTCCTTCCGCTGTGGAAGTTTTTGCAAGAGAAATCGTGCCTCGCATCGGTTGGGAAGGTTATGTAATCGCAGCGATCGGACATGTGACGGAAGCGGCACTCCTGGCAGCCGGTGCAACCGTCCATGTCAGGCCGGATACATACACGTTAATGGATCTCGTCGATGAATTGGCGAAACGAAAGGAAGTTATGTGATGACAAATTTACAATTCAGAAGAAACCGTCGCTTGCGCAGCTCTAAAACGCTACGGGCGATGGTGCAGGAAACCGTTTTGCGAACAGAGGATTTGATCTACCCTCTATTCGTAGTGGATGGGGAGAATATTAAAAATCCGGTTGTTTCCATGCCTGGCGTATTTCAGTTTTCGCTGGATCAATTAGGGGCAGAAATAGATGAAGTCGTTTCGTTAGGCATTCCATCTGTCATTTTATTTGGCGTTCCTTCTGACAAGGATGCCGTTGGTTCCGGTGCCTATCATGATGAAGGGATTGTGCAGCAAGCAACTCGTTTCGTGAAAGAACGCCATCCGGAACTGATTGTCATTGCAGACACATGTTTATGCGAATATACCGACCATGGACATTGTGGTGTAGTGGAAGGGGAGAAAGTCCTCAATGATCCGTCTTTGGAACTGTTGGCGCGCACAGCGGTGAGCCAAGCAAAGGCGGGAGCGGATATTATCGCGCCATCCAATATGATGGATGGATTCGTTGCGGCAATCCGCCAAGGACTGGACGAAGCGGGCTTCATTGACACACCGATTATGTCCTATGCCGTCAAATATGCGTCCGCTTATTATGGGCCATTTCGGGATGCGGCCGATTCCACTCCGCAATTCGGAGATCGGAAGACGTATCAAATGGATCCAGCCAACCGAATGGAAGCCTTGCGTGAAGCTGAGTCGGATGTGGAAGAAGGCGCCGATTTCCTGATCGTCAAACCGGCTCTGTCTTACCTCGATATTATGCGGGATGTAAAAAACTCCGTGTTATTGCCTGTCGTGGCGTACAATGTAAGCGGCGAGTACGCAATGGTGAAGGCGGCTGCCATCAATGGTTGGGTGGAAGAGAAGAAAATTGTTTTGGAGACATTGACAAGTATGAAGCGTGCAGGGGCGGATCTCATTATGACGTACCACGCCAAAGATGTGGCACGCTGGTTGGAGGAGAACTAATTGGGAAATCGTTATGAACAATCGAAGCAGGCTTTTACGGAAGCCGTAAATTTATTGCCGGGCGGAGTCAACTCGCCGGTCCGTGCGTTCAAATCGGTGAATATGGATCCGATTTTCATGCAGAGCGGAAAAGGGGCTATGATTACAGATATCGATGGAAATGAATACATCGATTACGTCCTGTCATGGGGACCCCTGATCTTGGGACATAGCGATCCGGACGTCGTGGCGGGAATCAAGCGCATCGCGGAAACGGGGACAAGCTTTGGAGCACCGACCTTGGTTGAGAATGAACTTGCGAAAATCGTCATAGAACGTGTGCCTTCCATTGAAATGGTCCGCATGGTATCATCCGGTACGGAAGCGACGATGAGTGCATTGCGGCTGGCACGGGGCTATACAGGGCGCAATAAAATCCTGAAATTTGAAGGCTGTTATCATGGCCATGGGGACTCCTTGCTTATTAAAGCGGGATCCGGCGTAGCAACATTGGGTCTTCCGGATAGCCCGGGCGTTCCGGAAGGCATCGCAAAAAATACCATTACAGTTGCGTATAATGATATGGAAAGTGTCCAAGCCGTTTTCGATCAATTCGGAGATGACTTGGCAGGTGTCATTGTAGAACCGGTTGCAGGAAATATGGGGGTTGTTCCTCCAGAGCCTGGTTTCTTGGAAGGATTGCGTGAACTGACGGAGAAAAATGGCACGCTTCTCATTTTTGATGAGGTGATGACAGGCTTCCGCGTAGGTTATAACTGTGCACAAGGCTATTTCGGTATCACACCGGACTTGACTTGCCTCGGGAAAGTGATCGGCGGTGGTCTACCGGTAGGCGCATATGGCGGCAAGCGTGAAATCATGGAGCATATCGCGCCGGCAGGATCGGTCTATCAGGCAGGAACGCTATCCGGGAATCCACTGGCGATGACTGCGGGAATTGAAACATTGAAGAAGTTGACACCGGCTTCTTATGACTATTTCATGAAACTCGGCGACCAATTGGAATCCGGTTTCCGTGAAGCGGCGACGAAATACAACATTCCGCACACGGTAAACCGTGCAGGTTCCATGATCGGCTTCTTCTTCACGGATGAGAAAGTGTCCGATTATGACAAAGCCAAAACATCGGACTTGGAGTTGTTCGCGGAATATTATCGCTTGATGGCTGAAGAAGGCATCTTCCTGCCACCATCCCAGTTTGAAGGCATGTTCCTTTCAACAGCTCACACGGAAGAGCATATGGCTAAAACCGTGGAAGCATTCCATAAAGTCTTTGCTCAGTTGGCGAGATAATAAACAACAGCTATCCTTTTTTATAAGAGGGTAGCTGTTTTTATTGTGAGTTCATAACTTCGCGAGAGCGCCATAACTTCGGTCGTGCGCTGATAATTTCGCGTAGGCGCTCATAACTACGCGTGAGCGCTTATAACTTCGTGCGTCCGCTGATAATTTCGCTGGGGCGCCCATAACTTCGCGCAGGCGCCGATAACTCCGCACGAACGCTCATTCTATCCACTCCAGCTCCCGGATCCACAACTACTCTTCTATTGTCATTCCATGCCGCATACAATAATCAGTGAATGAAAATGAGGAGGGACGAGATTGGATAAAAAAAAATGGACGATGCAGGAGAACTTTATGTTTCCAGCGGAAGCGGGAATGCCTGCGGAGGCAATTTCGTTAAAGGTCACCCCAGGATTTATGGAAGAGAGATCGGAACAGGGGGTCCGTCTGTCGGGGATTTACCATATCGCCGCGAAAATCAGATTTACAGAGGAGGAGCCAATCCAAGAAGCGGAAGGGCTGGATGCAGCGGTTCTTGTAGAGGATGTCGAGCTGGATGGGAATAAAGGCTATTTTGAGTATGCGGTCCCACTTCATATTGATCTCCCGCCTGAAGCCAAGAGCCCGATTCATGTGACAGCTTCTCATGAGCGAAGCGAATGGGACGGACAAGGCTCGATCGGTATCGTTTGGGAGGTCGAATGTGAATACAATCAAGCTCTCGCTGAGGCAATCGAATCTTCTTCCTTGCATCATGCAACAGCGGAAGCTGTCCAGATGACGGAGGAGGAGCCTGTCACATCTCCGATTGCCATGTCGGAAGAATCTCTTGAAAAGCCTGGTTCTCACAAGGAGGCTGCAACCTCTTTAACGGAATCAATGAATGACAGTGCTTCTTATCAGGAGTCCAATGAAGCCCTGTCATTCATTGCCGGATTGAAGGATGAATACTCTACGACCCTCTTCCGATTAAATGATATTTTTGTAAAAAAGGAAAGCTAAGCCGCATAGACCGACCAACAGAAGAAAGTCTCCAGTCGTCGGAACAATCAATAGCCGGATCAGTTGGAATGCACAGAGTGGAATAATGATCCCTTTGCAATAAAACCTTGTCTTCCGAAGCCAAGAGGGCAATAAGTACGGGTTATATCCTTTTCGCATCACACCATCCTTTCATCTTTATTCAGCGAAATTGATTCCATACTTGACGTTCCGCGCCCGTTTCCGTACAATGATTGTAACTGCATATCATTGCGATGAACGGGAGAGTACGCAACATGGTTTAGCAAAGAGAGGGCACCAATGGTGAGAGGGCCTGTAAATCAATTGCCGAATGTCACCCGCGAGCAGTTTCCGTGATAGGATTATTCCAGTAGCGGAAGCCGGTTTGAAGCCGTTATCCGAGATTGAGGTGTACTTTTTTAGTACACGAATTAAAGGTGGTACCGCGAAATAACTCCTTCGTCCTTTTGAAGACGAATGGAGTTTTTTTATTTCCAAAAAATCAAAGGAGGAATAACAAATGGCAAATGATGAATTAACGATGCCAACGAAATATGATCCCCAAGCGATTGAAGCAGGTCGCTATGAATGGTGGCTCCAAGGTAAATTTTTTGAGGCGCAGCCGGATAGTGGAAAGGAACCGTATACGATTGTCATTCCTCCTCCGAATGTCACCGGGAAACTTCACCTCGGACATGCGTGGGACACAACATTGCAAGACATCCTGATCCGGATGAAGCGAATGCAAGGATACGATGCGCTCTGGTTGCCTGGAATGGACCACGCGGGCATTGCGACGCAAGCGAGAGTGGAAGAGAAATTACGTGCAGAAGGGAAAACGCGCTACGATCTCGGCCGTGAAAAATTCTTGGAAGAGACATGGAGATGGAAAGAGGAATATGCAAGCCATATCCGTGAGCAATGGGCTAAACTTGGCCTCGGCCTCGACTATTCCCGGGAGCGTTTCACGTTGGACGAAGGTCTTTCCCGTGCGGTCCGCGAAGTGTTCGTCAAGTTGTATGAAAAAGGGTATATTTACCGCGGCGAATACATTATCAACTGGGATCCCGCCACGAAAACGGCACTGTCCGATATCGAGGTCATCCATAAAGATGTGCAGGGTGCCTTCTATCATATGCGCTATCCTCTGGCTGACGGCACGGGCAGCATCGAAATTGCGACAACCCGTCCGGAAACGATGCTTGGAGATACCGCGGTTGCGGTCCATCCGGAAGATGAGCGCTATAAGCACCTTATCGGTAAGATGGTAAAATTGCCGATCGTCGGCCGGGACATTCCGATTGTAGCGGATGATTATGTTGATATGGAATTCGGAAGCGGCGCCGTGAAAATCACGCCTGCCCATGATCCGAACGACTTCGAGATCGGCAATCGCCACAATCTTCCTCGAGTGCTTGTCATGAACGAGGATGGCACGATGAATAAATTGGCTGGCAAGTACGAAAGTATGGATCGTTTTGAATGCCGGAAGCAAATTGTGAAAGATTTGCAGGATATGGGTGTTTTATTTGAAATCGAAGATCACTTGCACTCGGTCGGCCATTCGGAGCGAAGCGGTGCTGTAGTTGAGCCTTATCTATCGACGCAATGGTTCGTCAAAATGCAGCCGCTTGCCGATGAAGCGGTCAAATTGCAGCAAGGCGAAGAGAAAGTCCACTTCGTTCCGGAACGTTTTGAAAAGACCTATTTGAACTGGATGGAGAACATCCATGATTGGTGTATTTCCCGTCAGCTTTGGTGGGGCCACCGCATCCCGGCGTGGTACCATAATGAAACAGGCGAAGTGTATGTCGGCCACGAAGCACCTACGGATAGCGAAAACTGGACGCAGGATAATGATGTCCTCGACACTTGGTTCTCCTCTGCACTTTGGCCGTTCTCCACGATGGGCTGGCCGGATGTTGACAATGAAGAATTCAAGCGGTACTATCCAACCGATGCCCTTGTTACAGGGTATGATATCATTTTCTTCTGGGTGTCCCGGATGATTTTCCAAGGCCTTGAATTTACCGGAAAGCGTCCGTTTGACGACGTCTTGATTCACGGCCTCGTCCGTGCAGAAGATGGCCGGAAAATGTCCAAATCGCTTGGCAACGGGGTAGATCCGATGGATGTCATTGACCAGTATGGTGCGGATGCGCTCCGTTATTTCCTATCAACTGGGTCTTCACCAGGTCAGGACCTTCGATATTCCAATGAAAAAGTGGAAGCTGTCTGGAATTTCGCGAACAAGATTTGGAACGCTTCCCGTTTCGCCCTCATGAATATGGATGGCATGACATATGAGGAAATCGACTTGTCTGGTAAAAAATCCGTGGCGGATGCTTGGATTTTGACACGTCTCAATGAAACGATCGAGCAGGTAACCAAATTGGCCGATAAATACGAGTTTGGTGAAGTGGGCCGTGCTTTATATAATTTCATTTGGGATGATTTCTGTGACTGGTATATCGAAATGGCCAAACTCCCATTGTACGGGGAAGACGAAGCGGCGAAGAAAATGACCCGTTCCGTTCTGGCACATGTACTCGACCAAACGATGCGTCTTCTACATCCGTTCATGCCTTTCATTACCGAAGAAATTTGGCAGAACTTGCCGCATGAAGGCGAATCCATTACAGTGGCCGCTTGGCCGGTTGTGGATCCCGCATTGTCCGACAAAACACGCGCAGCCGATATGAAGCTGCTCATGGACATCATTCGCTCCGTCCGGAATATCCGTTCGGAAGTGAATACACCGTTAAGCAAGAAAGTGCCGCTTTATATTTCCGCCAAAGACGACGCGACCGTTGCCGTGTTGGAAACGAACGAGAAATTTATCGAACGGTTCTGTAACCCGGAAACACTAACAATCGGAAAAGACATTACCGCTCCAGGGAAATCGATGTCTGCCGTTGTCACTGGAGCCGAATTGTTCCTGCCGCTGGAAGGCTTGCTCGATATTGAGGAAGAGCTCGCCCGTCTGACGAAAGAACTGGCGAAATGGGACAGTGAAGTGAAACGGGTCCAAGGCAAATTGTCCAATGAACGTTTCATGTCCAAAGCGCCTGAAAAAGTCGTCGCGGAAGAACGCGCGAAAGAAAAGGACTATCTAGAAAAATACGCTGCCGTTGAGCGCCGTATGCAGGAATTGAAAGAAATCTAATGAAAACATCCTGTCCCTTTATAGGGATGGGATGTTTTTCGTTTATTTAGAAAACAAGCTATTTCTCACAGTCTATGGTAGAATGAGAGGGCTTACAGTTTGCTGAACATTATGAAAGAAAGAGGGGATGTTGAATTGATTAATTATGGGACTATTCGTGAATTGAAAAAAAGGTATGAGAACAAAGAGATCTCGCCAGTAGAAGTGACGAAGCAGATGCTGGATCGTATTCATCAATTCAAGGACCTGAACGCTTTTATTACTATTAATGAAGAACAAGCGCTGCGGCAGGCGGAACTGTCGGAGAAAAAATATGCACTAGGCGAACAAATCGGATTCCTGGAAGGGATTCCAATTTCGTATAAAGATAATTTATATACTGACGGTTTGCGCACGACGAGCGGTTCGCACATCGATGAATCGTTCGTTCCGGATGTAAACGCGGGCGCTGTGGAAATCCTTCAAAGCGAAGGGGCGGTCAATCTCGGAAAGACAAATATGCATGAGTTTGCATTTGGCATTACGTCCAACAACCCTTTCTACGGACCGGCTAAAAACCCATGGAATCCAGAATACACACCGGGCGGTTCAAGTGGAGGCTCCGGTGCCGCGGTTGCCGCCTCTTTGGGAGTTGCGTCCATTGGCACGGATACGGGCGGCTCCATTCGTATCCCAGCGGCAGCATGCGGCGTAGTCGGATTAAAGGCGACGCATGACCTGATCGCTTCCTCAGGAGTGAAAAATATTTCTTGGACGCTGGATCATGTCGGGCCACTCGTGAAAAATATGGACGACCTTGCCGTTATGATGGAAGCACTGACAGGGGAAGACTATGCGGGTTTCCTCAATGAAGATATCCGCGGCTTACGAGTCGGCGTACCGAATAATTACTTGAATGAGCAGATGGATGAAGAAACTGCTGCACTCTATGAAAAATCGTTGGAACAGCTCAAATCTTTGGGCGCGGTGTTGGTGGAAGTAGATATTCCATTCACGAACGACGATCTCGGCCTATTGACGGTACTTGCCGTGTCAGAGGCGGGCTATGTCCATGATGCTTATATTGATAAGCCAGAGTCTCGTTTTGGAGCGGATGTCGGGGCCGTCTTGAAATCGAGCCGAGATATTTCCGCTTTGCAGTACATGCAGGCGTTAAAACGCAAAGAAGAAGTGCAGGAGCAATTCGAAGAGTTGTTCACGAAAGTGGACGTCATCGTATCCCCAGTAACACCGACATCCTCGCAGAAAATCGAAGTGGAAGAAGTGACGATCCATGAGCAGGCGGAAGATATATTTAGCGCGATGATCCGTTATCCATCCGTATTCAATATGACGGGACAACCAGCTTTATCGATTCCGCTCGGTTTCGGGGCAAATGAATTACCAGTCGGTCTCCATTTCGCGGCAGCCTCCTACTGCGAGCCGATCCTAATGCGTGCCGGCTTTGCATATGAACAGAACTTCCTGAAAGAGTTTTATGCCAAACGCGATCAAATGTTGGCGGCAGCACCGACATTATCTTAAAATAAAGAGCCATTCCACTGGGCACTCAGCCTGGTGAAATGGCTTTTTTCATTTCTGATAATAAATCCATTGTCCTTCTTCGAACTTGCGATCGCACTCTCCGGCACGACGCAAATACTCCAGATGGGCAATTGTTTCCCCGATGGCGAAGCGTGTTTCATGGACCGTCAATTGCATCTTGAACAAGCGACCGCAAGCCTCGTAGACCGTCGTAGCGTCGGTAATTGAACGCAATGTATCTTCCAAGCGGTCTTCGTGGTGCCGGATGATCTCATCGATCCGTCCATTGGCTCCGTGAAATGGTTTGCCGTGGGAAGGGATGACGAAATCGATATCCAGTCGCTTGATGCTTTCCAAAGAAGCCAAATAGGATTGCAACGGGTTATCATCCCCATGAAACCAATAGGAAATATTCGGTGTGATTTTCGGTAAAATGTGATCGGCGGAGATTAGGACACTTTCTTCCGCATTGTAAAAGCAAACCATGCCGTCCGAATGTCCAGGTGCATGAATGATTTCATATTCATACCGTCCAATGGGCAGCTTTTCACCTTCCTTGAAATAATGGCCAATGGTCGGGTACGGTGTGACGAGCGATGTAAACTCACCGGTGTTTCCGACCATTTCCCGTGCCATATGCTCGGGAATGCCTGACGTTTTATAATGCCCGTACAGATTCTCGACATAAGATTCTTCCCAGACAGTGAGGGCGGAGCGGGCGTCTATTTCACTCATGGAAACGCGCGCTCCGGTCCATTGCTGCAACTGGCCCGCATGGCCGAAATGGTCGGGATGATAATGGGTGATGAATAGGTCGGATACTTTCTTATTACCGATCCGCTCTTTCCATACATTTTGGGTGTATGTATTGTTCAAGCCGGCATCGATGACCGTCCAGCCGGTCTCTCCTTCCGCCATAAAACAATTGACGTGATTCAGGCGGAATGGCAAGTCAATCCGCACCGTCTCGATTCCAAGTTTCTCTAACATTCAATTTCCTCCTTAATTGGTAAGTTCCCGCTTTAGATAATCCATCAACCTTTCGGCGACGGAAAAATCATGTGTTTCGTACAAGGACCGTGCCCCGACGGGATCTTCGATTTCATTCAACAACCAACGGCCGTCCGGCAATAAAAGAAAGTCGATGCCGATATAATCACTTTTCAAGGCTTGTGTAATGGTTTGTACCTCATTTACTTGTAAATCGTTCAATTCGTATTTGGTAACGGATCCGCCGAGCGTAAAGTTGGATTTGAATGAATCATTTCCTTTTCGCAAGACAGCACCGAGCACTTCATTGCCAAGCATGAACACCCGGACATCTTGTGCATTGGATTCGACATAAGGTTGCACGATAATAAGGCACTCCCCGAACTGACGGAAAAAGGCTTCGGCATCATTTGGAGAGTGGCAGAGGAAGACCTCGTTCCCGCCATGCCCATCGACTGTTTTCAAGACAGATGGATAGGATGTGACATCGTCGCTGAAACGGATTTTCCTCGTCGGTACGGCGGGTATCCCGAGCAAGGTCGCCAATTCGAATGTCTTGAATTTATCGTTTGCAATCCGATTCACTTCAGACCGATTGAAAACCCGGATCCCTTCCGCTTCCCATCGGGCAGATTGGTCAGAGTTCCGCCTTCGGGACAGGATAAAGTCAATCGGTTCTTCCGGCAAGTCGTCACGCGTCCACAAATCCAGACAGATTCCGGCACTTTCTGCTTCATTCATTAAATCCTCGATAAATGCCCGGTTTCGTTCTGCATCCATTGAAGAGTAGGCTATTAAACCTCTCATTGCAGTTTCCTCAATATATAGGCAATCATGGCATCTGCAACATTGATGCCCGTTACATTGTAAATATTGCGAATATGGGCGGCGGCGTTCACTTCACAGACGAGGGGCTCTTCATTTTCCCCATACAGAAGGTCGACGCCTGCAAATTCGGCACCCACCGCTTTCGCCGCCTGCATTGCGATCTCTTGTTGCGCCGGCGTTAGGTCCACTTTTGTGGCACTGCCTCCATTCGTAATATTAGCGCGGAAATCAGTTTCAGATTTGCGTGCCATGGACGCGACAATTTCATCCCCTACGATATTCACCCGGATATCCCGCCCCCTGCTCGAAGCGACGAATTCTTGGAACACATAGTCGACGCCCCGCAAAGCATCCGTCCATTCAAAAAACTGTTCTTCCGTTTCAACCAAATAGACTTTCATTCCAAAAGATCCATGGCCTTCTTTAATGACCATCGGCAAACCAATTTCGTTTAGCACCTTTTCATAATAGCCCGATTCCCGGATAGAGAAGGTGGGATAGACTTTTGGCGCAATAATTGTTTTCGGCATCGGCAAGCCATACTTCGCCAGCTGTAAATATTGTTTCGCCTTATTGTCGCAAGTTTCGATGACATCCGGATCATTGAAGACAGGAATCCCCATATTTTTCAGAAACGAGGCAAGTAAAATATCCTTATCAAGAAAAACTATAAAATCAGGAAGATCCGTGAGGCCATTCTGCAAGTCCATCATCACTTCATAATTTTTTTTCGCGACAGCGAATATGCCAGCCCGTTCCGCCGCTTCACGCAGCAACTCTGCCTGATCGCTGAATTTATCGTTCGTCAGGCTCCCGTTATAGATTACCCAGCATGTACTCATTTGGCAGTCCCCCGACCATGCTATACTTGTAAAGTGTCTACACTATTGATTTTACCATATGGAGGGTTTCGAATGATTCCTAAATTAGATGAGTATAAAAAGCGTTGGAACATAGCAAGCGAAAACATGGTGAAACCCGGGTTGGAAAGTATTCGGGCCGCCTTGCGAAAAGTCGATGACCCGCATAAGAAATTGCAAGTGATCCATGTTGCGGGAACGAACGGCAAAGGCTCGACAATTGCGTTCATGGAAGCGATTTTGCGGGAGCATGGCTTTACGACCGGTGTATTTTCATCACCAGCGATTGTCGATATCCATGATCAAATCCGGCTAAATGGAGAGCCGGTGTCTGAAGAGGAGCTGAATCAATCGTTCCAATCCATGAACGAAGCCGGGCTGAGCGGAATGCTGACCGATTTCGAACTGCTCACCGCAGCCGCGTTCGTTACTTTCGGTCGCGTAAACCCCGACTTTGTCCTATTGGAAACAGGCATGGGAGGAACTTTGGACAGTACCAATGTCGTTGAGCCACTCGTTTCGGTCATTACATCCATTGCGTTGGACCATACAGCCATCTTAGGGGATACGATTGAAGAAATCGCAGTCCAAAAAGCGGGTATCATCAAACCGGATAAACCAGTTGTCACGGGCCCTTTGCCGATTGAAGCGATGAAGGTAGTTGCAGATATAGCCCGAAAGTCGGCAAGCCGGCTTTTAGTCTACGGAACGGATTTCTCCATGGAAGTCGAAGAGGTGGAGCGCTTCCATGGTACTGATATTTTTCAATTATCGGGCCGGAAGATGAAAGGACCTCACCAAGCAATTAACGCAGCGGTCGGCATCCAGTCGTTATTGACTGCCGGCGTCCCACTTGTAGAAGACAAAGTGAGCCGTGCCATAGCAGAGACCGGGCTGAAAAACCGGTTCGAGGAAGTGGCGCCGAATATCTTTGTTGATGGCACACACAATCCAGCTGCCGCCAAAGCGCTCGCCGAGACGATCCGGGAGACGTTTCCTGGAGAGAAAGTGGATTTTATTATCGGCATGTTGAAAGGAAAAGATGTACGAAGGACGCTCGATGAACTAATGCCTGTCGCGGCATCATTTTCTTTCCTGACCTTTCCGCATCCGCAAGCAGAAACCCCCGAGACGATGATGGAACAATGTAAACATCCGAATAAACGAGTGATAAATGAAGTTGGTAAGCATATACTACTACAACACGAAAACGGAAGAAAGAAAATAGTCACAGGTTCACTTTACCTTTTAATGGGTCTTTATAATCAAATAAGAGGAAAATAAGTCAAAATCTATAGTCGATAGATAGAGGTTATGATAGTATCATCTTACATTCATTATTGCCTATATTCGGAAAAATCAAAAGAGGGGTGGGTTGTCGATGGAAAATAGGGAAATGTCCGTTGTACGCAGTTTTTTCATATGGCTACTGCTAGTTCCTGCAGGTTCTATTTATCTATTTAAGAATCAACCACCCGTCGACCCGAATTGGTTAGCCGTCTTCCTATTTACCGCACTTGGGTTCCTTAGCATTTACTCCACGAAAAATCACAGGGGAAGACCTGTTTTTCTAGTACTATGGCTGACGATTCCTGCCTTTTTGTTGTACGGCATTTTCGTAGAAATGATGATTATGCAATTGGCAGTAACCGCGTTCCTCATTACGGATAAAAGCGAACGTTCGTTATGGTATCACTTTTTCTTTAATTCGTCAGTCGTATTTATCTTATCTATCACTGCTGCTGGCGCTTACCATATTGCTGGAGGCCAAATCGGTTCCGAGGCATTTTGGCCGACCGCATTTGCCGTTTTTGTTTACCAATTGACACACGCCGCCGTACATGACGGTATTTTGAGTGCATGCGGTCTTCTGAAGCGCGATCCATTGTCTTTTACAATGTTGGAAAATGCACTGATTCTTTCCAGGTTTTTTGTCATCATTCCGCTTGCCCTTTCTTTATATTTTTTAATTCAAACTATTGGTATGGGTGCGTTTCTGCTTCTCGGTATTCCCTTTTTTCTTATCATGATTGTTGTTCGGCTATACACGGACAACGAAAAAAGCAATTTCTACTTGAGAAAATCGGGAGCTATTGGACGTGAGCTATCGAATCTATTGGATGAAAATGAAATCATGGACCATTTCGTCAAAAAAGCTGCTAACCTCTTTAAAACAGAGTATGCCATGCTGTTCGACAATCACAAGAATTGGCTGAAAATTGCACGGTACTTCGATCGCAATCAGTATGTCGATGTGAACTTTGCCCCATTGGCGAGGGGACAGGGCATAGCTGGAAAGGTGTGGCAGAAAAATAAGCCCGTTATTTATCAAAACCGGGATGAATGGAATTATTTTACGATTAATCGGGCAGCACAAGACATGCAAAGCATGGTCGGAGTGCCGATCAACCGCAACCAAGAAACGGAAGCTGTGTTGCTATTGGCAGCCAAGAAGAAGCGGGCCTTTAACGACAACCAACTGAAAATACTTGATTTACTCTGTTCCTATTTCACCGTATCGATCGAAAAAGCACGCTATATGAACGATGCAAAACTTATTAGCGAGCGGTGTGCCTTGACGAAATTATACAATTATCGATTTCTGGAAGAGGAACTTGAGCGGGAAATGAAGAAAGTGAATGAGGGGAGCCTTACAGATCTCTCCGTCATCATGCTCGATATCGACCATTTCAAGAAGGTGAATGACACGTACGGGCATCAGGGCGGCAATGATATTCTTTGTGGGCTGGCGACCTTGCTGGCGACTGCGGCCCCCGAAGGTTGCACCGTGGGTCGATACGGTGGAGAGGAATTCGTCTTCATCATGCCGGGCTGGTCGAATGAAGAGACCTATGGATTCGCGGAAAACTTACGGTCGGATATTGCCTCTAGCGTTTTTCGGATTCAGTCGGATTTAAGTGAGGAAACGACGGCAGTGGAGGCGCAAATCACATTGAGTATCGGCATCTCATCTGCACCTCAGGATACGGACGAAGCCATCACCTTATTGCGCTGTGCAGACCGGGCATTATATATCGGTGCAAAACAGGCGGGACGAAATCGTGTAGCAACCTATCGGAAATGAAGGCCAGGGGGAATGGAAATGACGAAGAACAAACAGTGGTTTATATTTTTCGTATGGTTGGTAACCGTCCCATCGTTTTCTTTTGTTGCATGGCATAATTTCCCTTCCCGTAGTATTGATCCGGTCACCTTCCTGCTAATCTTTACAATCCTCATTTCTTTGGCCTTATTTCCCGTCTATGTGAATGAAATTAACATCACATTGGACCGATGGGTGATATTCGCGGTATTTTTCATGCACGGCGCGTTCATAGAAATGATAATGATGCAAGTCGTGTTAGTGTTCGTCCAATGGCGGACAAAATCGACTTTACCGCCTTTGTCGCGATTTTTCCTTAATTCATCGATGTTTGCGGCGATTTCCCTTGTAAGCGCTTCCGTTTTCCATTTCGTGGGCGGCACGTTGGGGTTCTCGGAATTTTGGCCGCTTGTCATGGCGGGCATCGTATATGCGGTCGTCTATACATTGTCGAATAGCGCACTTCTGGTACTGTTCTCCAAGCTGTCTGGAAGGCCTGTCCTAACCATGAAGAGGGCGATAGCCTGGGATTTTTTGATTACGATGGTATTATTACCGCTAGCTATTTCGTTCTGTATTTTATCAATGCGCCTCGGAAATATAGCAATTTTCCTGACCGGGGTCCCGTCTATCCTCATATTGCTCGTTGTACAGCTATATCATAAATCGGATCGCCTACAAGCGAAATTATCTTCTGCGACAGAAATTGGACACGAATTGGCAGGGCGGCTCAGGACGGAGGAAGTGTTCGAGACATTCATCCGGAAGCTGAGGGATGTCCTTCATTATGACCAAGCGTACTTATTTGATTTTTATGACCAGAAAAAAAGAACGTTTTTACATTGTTCCGATACGGGATTGCTAAAAAACGATACGTGCGGATTTACAGAAAGTCCCGCCGAACTATTCGGAGGACTGATCGATTTAGATGAAATCCGCATCTATCCGAATCGAAAAGCGGTGGAAGCATTGCACCCATTAGCTTTCGAACCGACAACGAGAAGTGTACTGACAGCGCCGATCCATTGGAAAGGGAAAACAGAAGGGGTGCTTATGGTAGCCTCCGATCGCCCTTATTTTTTCGGATCATTGGATAAAGAAATCATCCACCTATTGACCGGTTATTTTGCGACTTCCGTAACGAAAGCGAAACTATATGAGCGGACAGTGGAAAAAAGCGAACGGTGCGGATTGACCAAGCTGCACAACCTACGGCATTTATTAGGGCGTTTGGATGAAGAACTCGTCCGAATCAACGAAGGAGAAATCCAATCTCTTTCGGCCATCATGATGGACCTCGACCATTTCAAATCGATCAACGACACATACGGACACCAAAGCGGCAACGATATTTTGGTCGAATTCGCTAACTTGCTATGCGGATTTGCGGAGGAAGATCACGTGTTGGCACGCTACGGGGGAGAAGAATTCGTGTTGGTCATGCCGGGCATGGAGAAAGGGGAAGCCGTCCATCTAGCCGAGGCCATCCGCCAAAAAGTCGCGGACCATACCTTCCGCATCATCCCTGACCTTTCGGAAGACCAAGAACCCCTAGATGTTCATATCACCCTCAGTTTAGGCGTCGCTGCGATTCCCGAAGACGGTGAAGACGGAAACGGATTGCTGCGAAACGCGGACCGTGCGTTGTATATTGGCGGGAAGCAGGCGGGGAGGAATCGGGTGGGGGTTTATGGGGAGGGGTTGGTGGGGAGTTTGGTGGTTGGGGTGGAGTAAGTGGAGAAGCGGGCATTGGTGGGGCGCTCATAATTCCGCTAGAGCGATCATATTTCAGGAAAGGCGCTCATAACTTTGTTTAGCTGATTATAACTCGTGGGGAATGCTCATATGTTCACGTGAGCGCTTATAAATGTAGAAATTCGCTCATATAATTGGATAAGCGCTCATAAGAGGCAATGGCAGGCGTGATTATCCAAACGTAAATCAATTGGAAAAGATCGGGAGAACCGGTCTTTTTTTATTTTATAACTAATTTCCTAACACTCATGTTTTTTCGTGACAAAACTCATCATATCTATGATAATAGTATTAATAGATAGTAGAAGGGAGAGAGACGGACAATGCTGAATCATAAGAAGTTGCAATGCCAAAAAGGGCTGACTCTTGTTGAAATCTTAGCTGCCATCGTTATTCTTTCCATTGTTCTATTATCCTTCTCCAGTTTTTTTCTCCAATCCGCAAAAAATACGAAATATAATGAGAAGAAATTGACGGCCATCGAGATTGCGGAAGAAGTTGTGGCGGATATACGAACTATTTCTGATATTTCATCCCTAGATAACTTTTCTAAAATATCAACCGATCCTAATCCTATAGAATATGAAAACAATACAACTTACCTACCGCACAAAGTAAAGGTGAAGGTGGAGGATGGACCAGTTGGGAACCTAATGAAAGCAACCATAACAGTGTCCAGCGACGAAAACAGAAAACAATTCACGACCGAGATGTATTTTGAGTAGGGGTGATAGGATGAAAAACGAACGGGGCCTCACACTTGTCGAATTACTTGCCACCCTAGCCCTTATTGGTGTTATTTCTGCATTGATTATTGGAGTTCTCATCAACGGCATGAAAGCCTCGGAACGTTCCACTACCAGTCAACGATTGCAACAGGAAGCGAATTATATAACCGAGGTTGTGAGAAACGAATATTTACAATCGTACTATGATTATCTTGATGAGATAGAATTTAAGGTAGATGGAGATGCACTATTTATGAATGAAATCAGAATTTCTGAAGGGTTTTCTTATGAGAATCTATCTATCGTTGATGATACTTTTAGCTTGACGCTTAGTGAAAGGGACTATTCTTATGTTATAGAAACTACTTTCAGTAAACTAAATTAAATTGAAGAGAGGAGGAGTTTCCATGCAGAAAAATTTGAATGAGTTGGGGAACGCACTACTGCTGGTGCTTATGGTAATAGTAATCTTTTCAGTGCTCGGATTAGGTTTAATAACACTAAATGTTTCTGCGACAAAACAATTTGCCAAAAAGGAAGAACAGGTGCAAGCCCGTCACCAAGCTGAGATGGGGGTATTGCATTATAAGGCGGAGATTGATAAAGCTGTGAATGGATATATTCCCGAACTGTATGATGAAAGTGGTAACCTATATACCGAAGAAGATATTAGACAAAAGGTTTGCAGTAAAATAAAAGGAATCTCCAAACCAGAAAAAGAGGATAATTCATTTGAATATCATACAAAAGCCAAGACCGGCGAATGCAGTACGGGGCCAAATAACGGATTGATATATGAGTTTGCTAGTATTGGAAAGGCGGGAGATACAAATAAGGAAATCGAAGCGAAAATAGTAGTCGTTCCGGAGCCTGCCGCATTACCAGCCTTAGAAAATCCGGGAGAGGAAGATCATTCTAATGATAATTCCTTACCGTTCGAACAGCCTAAGATTCCCTCGGATACGAAGCCTAAATCGAAACTCCCGCCAAGCAATACGAAGGATAAATTTATAGTAATTAATGAAAAGGTTACTACTCATAAAGATAACCGTAAATATAATGGGACACTCATAATAAATGTAGAACCTGATAAAGATGCTTTTGAAATTAAAGGAGGGAAAAGTGATAACTTATACGTTGGAGGAGATTTTTATGTAGGAGGGAATGTGCATGTTCAAAACCACGCCTGCATGGTAATAGGCGGTAATATGACTGTTGATGGGTCTTTTAACTTTCAGGGAAACCCTGAATCCAACATAATTATTATTGGGGACGCTTATTTCTCTAAAATGCCAACATATAAAGAAAAAATAAATTTTCATGTAGTCGGAAAAACATATATTGGAAAACCTCCAATAGAGTACACAAGTGGGCTTAAGAACACTGATGCCTTAAAAAGCAGTTGCTACCAAAATTCCGGATTGCCAAATACCGCGGACCCTGACCCAAACCCTAATCCACCTACCCCACCTATACCATTGCCTGGGTCTTGGACTGTGGAAGGTTCTGTTAATGCAGAGTACAAATAAGGATTTAGATTAAAAAGGGGCTGATGATATGCTCACGTACATTTTCATACTACTAGCCGCCATCATCATCTTCCCCCTGCTATTCACTTTGGTTGCCCGGGGTGTTGTGCGGAAGTCGTCTTTATGGATTGCCCTATCCGGCTTGAACATCGCAGTCATTGGCACCTTCATCCAACAGAATTTCTCCCTTTATTACACAATCCTTGCCATGGCGGGATTGGTGTTTGCCATTTCTGTCCTATTGGAAAAACGGCGGGGACAGGAGAAGGCGGAGAAACCGTCACATGAATCGAAGGAACCGACCGTTGTGTTGCCGACTGAACCAATTCTAGTAGAAGATGAAGCTGCCGCGACGACGGCGGGCGAGTTCGATGACGAGTTCGCGTTGACTCCGCTGGAACATGATTTGGATCGCTGGATGGCGTCGGAACAAAAAGAGGTATCCGGGGAACCGGTGAGGAAGGAGGGGCAGGATGAACAATAAACGTTTTGTTCAAACCTTATTGGCGGTCTCGGTCACAACAGTTTTCTTTTACGGATTCTCTTCCGTCGGCGCGCTTGCGTATACGAAGATTGTGTCACCCGTGAAAAAGTTCACGGAGCAAACGTATATCGGGCCTTTCGATGTGCGGGGATTGGATGAACATAGCGCGAAGGACAAGCTTGTTGGTGATTTTGCGGAGTTGCATAGCAAGCTTGGCGCACAGTTGACGTATCAGGATGCGACCGTTGAGCTGCCGGCTGATTTGATCGCCTATGACGTGGATAGAACGATCGAACTGGCTGTTCCGGGAGAAGAAAACTCGATTATTGCAGAAGTATCCCGGGATGGTCTCCAAACCGTATTGAATCAGCAGTTTTCCTTTATACCTTGGGTGGAAGATGATATCGAAGCGATTGCCGAAGGGATTGAAAACGAGTTGAAGACCGGCATCATCCCTGTCAACGTACATATCACCGACTATATGGATTCCACCATAGCGGAAACGGAGATTGCTTCCTTTTCCCTTCAAGGGATCCAACTCACCCCGGCATTGGAACAATTGGTGAATGAGCTTGATGGGACATCCATCGAATTCAATACGGCATTCTCGCTGTTGGACTTCGCAAAACTTGACGGGGCGGTTGTAGCGACAAACGCGGATTTGACAATGATTGCCTCTGCCTTCTATGGAGCAGTTTTGCGAACGAATCTGGACGTCGTCGAACGGAATATTGGCAGGGAGCTGAACCCTTCCATTCCGGCCGGGTTCGAGGCGGCAATCAACCAGCAGCTTGGACTCGATTTCATTTTCCGGAATCCGAATCATGCGCCGATGGCCATCCAGATGGAAATGGCTGGCGATACGCTGACAGCCACTATTACCGGACTCCCCCTTCACTATACATACGATCCATATGTAGCCAAAACGGCGGACTTCGAACCGAGGACTGTCCGACGTTTTAGTGCAACGGTTCCAGTTGGCCAAGTACATTATGCAGAAGAAGGACGGAAAGGGATGGAAGTGACTGTGAATCGGATGGTCTTGATCGATGGTGAAGTGCTGGAAGACATACTCATCTCCACGGACTTCTATGCACCACTGCCGATCGTCGAAGTCCATCCGCTTCAAAAAGAAGAGACACCATCCGACGATAATTCGGAACAGCATGCGGGAGTGGAAGGAAGTGCTGATGGGGAGCCGAATCTAAATAATTCCGATCCTGATAGTTCCGACTCCGAATCAGACAGAACGAGTTCGAAACATGGTGGAACAGGGAATGGGACTAACAATGAAGAAAATAATGGCTCCGGCGATGTCTCCACCACCAAGCCCGGCAAAACAAATGGAAACCATCCAGTCGCCCCGCCAGTGAAAGATGGAAACCAATATGACAAAGGCGGAAATCTCATCAAATAGAAAGAGGGATGGAGATGGCAACAACACGTAAACGATTAGGGGATTTGCTTGTGGAATCCGGTTTAATCACCGATGATCAGCTCCAGTCCGCTCTGGTGGAAAAGCCTCGCGACCAGAAGCTTGGGGACTTGCTGCTGCAACGCGGGTATATTACCGAACAGCAACTGATCGAGGTGCTCGAATTCCAGCTCGGCATCCCGCACATCAACTTGTTCCGGTATCCGTTCGATCCGAAGCTGTTTAACGTCGTACCGAAAGAATTCGCGAAGCGCAATCTGCTCGTACCGTTGAAAGCGGAAGAGGATAAACTTTTTGTCGCCATGGCGGATCCAATGGATTATATTACCGTCGACGATCTCCGCCTGTCGACTGGCTTCCAGATTGAGACGGCTATCGCCTCCAAGGATGATATTTTACGGACTATCTCGAAATATTATGAAGATGAAGCATTCGACGAGTTATTCGTCGAGCAACCAATTGATGAGGGCGACCAACAGGACGAGTTGACAGACCTTGATTCACCCGTTGTCCGCCTTGTCAATCAACTCATGGCTTCCGCGATCACGCAAAAGGCCAGCGACATCCATATCGATCCGCAGGAGAATCAAGTCGTGATCCGCTTCCGGATTGACGGTCTTTTGAAAACAGAGCGTTTCTTGCCGAAACATATGCAGGCAATGATCAGTGCCCGTATCAAAATCATGTCGAAACTGGACATTACGGAACACCGGGTTCCCCAAGATGGCCGAATCAAGACGACGGTTGACTTTAGGCCAATCGACCTCCGTGTGTCCACGCTGCCGACAGTCTTTGGCGAGAAAATCGTCATGCGGATTCTGGACTTGAGCAGTTCATTGAACGATTTGACGAAACTCGGATTCAATCGCATCAATATGGAACGGTTTCTCGAACAGATTGCGAAACCGAATGGCATTGTCCTCATATCGGGACCGACCGGCTCGGGGAAATCTTCGACACTATATGCGGCGTTGAACCGGCTGAATACCGAAGAAGTGAATATCATCACCGTCGAAGACCCGGTTGAATATCAGCTGGTAGGGATCAATCAAATCCAGGTAAATGCCAACGTGGGGCTGACATTCGCAGCCGGACTGCGGTCTATTTTACGGCAGGACCCGGACATCGTAATGGTCGGTGAAATCCGGGATCGGGAGACGGTCGAAATCGCGATTCGGGCGGCTCTCACAGGGCATCTCGTGTTAAGCACAATCCATACGAATGACTCGATCGCTTCGATTACCCGGTTGCTGGACATGGGCGTCGAGCCATTTTTGGTGACGTCGTCATTGAATGCAATCGTGGCGCAACGGCTCATCCGGCGCGTCTGTCGAGACTGCCGGAATCAGATGGATGCGACCGTCCGGGAAAAGGAGATTTTCGCAAAGCGAGGTATTGAAATTGAAACCGTCATGCGCGGATCGGGCTGCCCGTCTTGCAATATGACGGGATACCGAGGCCGGATTGCGATCCACGAAGTGCTCGTCATAAATGATGCGATGCGTGACATTATCAATAACAGCGGATCGATTGCCCAGTTAAAAGAAGTGGCCGTTCAGAATAAAACCATCTTCTTGATTGATGACGGATTGTTGAAAGTGAAGCAAGGGATCACGACGACGGAAGAAGTGTTGCGCGTCGCATTGATCGAATAGGGGTGAGGACAATGAAGCAAGTGATCGATAACTTATTGACAGCGGCGTTCCAATCCAAGGCATCCGATATTCATCTGACGGTCGGCGTGCCTCCGATTTTCAGAGTGCATGGCGATTTGAAGCGCTATGGGGAAAGTTCGGTGGATGAAAATTTCACTGGCTCCGTGGCACAATTGACGATACCTGAAAAGATGTATGATCAGTTCAAGGAGCACGGTCAAGTCGATTATTCGTATGAAGTACAGGGTGCTGCGCGGTTCCGGGTGAATGCGTTCCAGCAGCGGGGCAATACTTCCCTCGCGTTCCGGACAATCCCGACTCAAATTCCGACCATCGAGGATTTACAGATGCCAGGGATATTGAAAACTTTATCGGAAACGCGCCAAGGGCTTATCTTGGTAACAGGTCCTACAGGGTCAGGGAAATCGACAACATTGGCGGCGATGATCCGGTATATCAATGAAACGATGCGCAGGCATATCATCACGCTGGAAGATCCAATTGAGTATGTCCATCTGCATGGAGCGTCCATCATCGACCAGAGGGAAGTCGGCTTTGACACGGATTCCTTTGCGGATGGTTTGCGTGCTGCATTGCGGCAAGACCCGGACGTTATACTCGTGGGGGAGATGCGGGACCTTGAGACGATTTCAACCGCCATCACCGCCGCAGAAACCGGCCACCTCGTCTTCGCGACGCTGCATACATGGAGCGCCGCGTCCACGATCGACCGGATTATCGACGTGTTTCCACCGGGACAACAGGCCCAAATTCGGATACAGCTTGCGGGCGTATTGACCGCCGTCATTTCACAGCGCCTCTTCCCGACAGCGGATCGGCGAGGGAGACGGGCGGCGACCGAAGTAATGATTAATAATCCGGCGATCGGGAATTTGATTCGGACCGAAAAAGTGCACCAGATTCCGAACGTCATCCAGACGAACCGGGGATCGGGCATGCATATGATGGCGGCTTCCGTCAAAAACTTTTTGGATCAAGGCATCATCACCTATGAAAATGCCAAACCGTACTTGGAAGGTGAAGAGTAAAGATGGCCCGATATCGTTATGAGGGGCGGGACTATCGGTCGGTCCGGACAGGCGTCATCGTGGCTGCAGATAAAAGGGAAGCGGCGGAGAAGCTGAAAAAGCAAGGGATCCGTGTGACCAATTTGACGGAACAAGCCGAAACCATGTTGACGAAAGAGCTTACGATCGGCAAGCCGGTGAAACGGGCACAGTTCATCATGTTCCTCCGCCAATTTTCTACGTTATTGCGGGCGGGCGTCACGATTGTCGATGCAATCCGGATTCTTTCCGTCCAGGTGGAATCGAAGCCTTTCCGAAAAATCCTCGTCGCAGTTGGGGATGATCTGCGGGCGGGAGGTGCCTTGTCCGACGCCTTCGCAAAACATCCGAAGGCGTTTGAGCCATTAGTCATCAATATGGTGCGGGCGGGGGAACTTTCGGGAACGATCGACGACTCGCTCGACCGACTGGCGATCCATTTTGAAAAATCGTATCAGACGAGGCAGAAGGTCATGTCGGCATTGTCCTATCCGATTGTCGTCGGTATTGTGGCGATTGGGGTGGTAATCTTTCTTTTGACAACAATTGTTCCAATGTTCGTCGATATGTTTGATAGCATCGGAGGCGAATTGCCGTGGTTGACGCAATTTGTCATGAAGGCGAGCGAGGTTGCGGTGCGATATTGGTACTTATTCGTTTTGTTTGCTATTGCTGCAATAGTCAGCATCATGCTCGTTCGTAATAATAAAGAAGGAAAGCTGGTACTCGACACATTCCTATTGCGGTTGCCGATTTTCGGGGATATTGTGAAGAAATCGGTGCTCGCGACAATGACCCGGACATTAAGTTCGCTGTTTTCCAGCTCGGTCCCGATTTTACAGGCACTCGCCATGGCAGAGAAAGTGGTGGAAAATGAAGTCATTTCCCGGGTAATTGCCAAATCGCGGGAATCATTGGAACGGGGAGGTTCATTGACGGAGCCGATGGACGGGCATTGGGCATTCCCGCCATTGATTCCCCATATGATCGCCATCGGGGAACAGACTGGGTCGTTGGACTCGATGTTGGCCAAAGTGGCGGACTTCTACGAGAAGGAAGTCGATGCCTCGACCGACCGGTTAAAGGCGTTGATTGAGCCGTTGATGATCGTATTGTTAGCGGGACTTGTCGGGACTATTGTACTTGCAATTTTATTGCCGATGTTCGGGATGTTTGAAAACATCGATTCGTTATAGTAGGACATTCGATAGATTTAGTTAAAAAGACATAAATGCGGTTAAATTTTAGTTTGCTAGTTTCCTCTTCGTGGTATAATAGTAATGTAAAGGAAGTAGAAGACAATTAAGGAGGAAATGATATGAAAAAATTCATGCAGAAACGTTTGAAGAATGAAAAAGGGCTGACGTTGGTCGAGCTATTGGCGGTTATTGTTATCTTAGGGATTATTGCTGCGATAGCGGTGCCGGCGATTGGGAAAATCATTGATAATACCAAGGATAAGGCTATCTTAGCTGATGCTTCAAATATTCTATCAGCAGCTAAGTTGGCTATGGCCGAAGGATCTTGTGAAACCACTACGACTTGTTCTAAAACTGATTTAGCTGGTTTAGTAGAAGGATTAGATAGTAATGCTGATTTTTCAGCAACTAAGGATGCTACAACTAATGAATGGACTGTAAAATATAATAATTTTGCTAATATAAAAAATGCAAAGTTTAAAACGGATATAGGTGCAGATAACACAACCAAAGAAAGCAATTTAAATAAATTAATGGGAAATAAAAAAACTGAACCCACAACAGAGTAATTAACGATTACGAGGAGTTGACCCCATGTCCCTATTCACCCGCCGCAAACGTCCGGCATCCCTGACAATTGAAGAAGATGCCATCCGCTTCGTGCGGTTGAAGTCGCTGGATCCGCTCGTGGTCGATGTGGCGGAGGAAGTTCCGCTTCCTTTGAATGCCGTGGCGGAGGGGAAGATTATCGATTCAGGGACGCTGGCGGCAATTTTGGAGGGCACGGTGAAGGAGTGGGGCATCGCGAAGCGTCCGGTACAGTTTCTTGCACCGGATTCTTACGTGATCATCCGCAAGGTGGGCTATCCGAATGACGTGAAGGAAGAGGATCTGAAGGGCTATTTCTTCATTGAAATCGGCTCGACGCTTTATTTGCCTTTCGATGATCCGGTGTTCGATGTGGTCAAGTATACGCCAAGCACGGACACGAACGAGGCGATCATCATCGCTTCGAAGGAAAGTGTCCTTACCGGGTATGAAAAGGTGCTGGAAGATGTAAAGCTCGATCCGCTTGTGGCGGATATCGCGCCGCTTGCGTTGTACCGCCTCGCTTACGCGCAGCACCGGTTCACGGGCAAGGAGCATGTGCTCATCGCGGATCTGCGTCAGGACAAGATGACCGTTTCGATTTTCCATGAGCATTTCCCATTGTTCATGCGACCAATAGAATTGGAGAGTTCCTTCTTCCCGAGTGCACAGGACAGTGACACCGTTTCTATCGGGTCCATTGTCGGCGAGCTGGAGAAGCTGATTAATTTCTACCGCTACAATCTGTGGAACGGCACCGCTTCCATCACCCATATATTAATCAATGGGGATTATATATCCATGAACGAGTTGCTGCAGCTCATCCGCGATCGGCTGGATGTGCAAGCCTCGACTTTACTGAAACGACCATTACAGCTTGCGACGGGGCAGTCCCTGCCGGCCGCCTTCAATCGGACGATCGGCTTGGCGCTAAAAGAGGTGTAGCGATGTTAGTCGATATTAATCTATTGCCTGAAAAGGAGAGGGAGCGTTCGACGCTTCTATTAGCCGCACTGGCCATTCTCGGTGTGGCTGTTTTGTTTTGGGCAGTTTTATATTTCATTTCCAATGCGATGGAGAAGGAGACGGCCGTGCTGGAATCGCAACAGGCCGCTTTGCAGCAAGAGCAGCAGGCTGTCCGGGATCTTCTCCCCGTTTCCGACCATCTGGATGCGCGGAAGCAGCTTGACTTGACGGTACAGTGGGCAGAAACGGTACAATTCGACACCGTCCCTCTGTTGGAAGATATGATCCATGCGTTGCCGGAACGCGGTTTTTTCCGTTCCTTTGAATTCACGGCGCCGAACTCGGCTACGGTCGTCGTCCAGTTTGACGCCAAACCGGAAGCCTCCCATTATTTCTCACGGTTGGCATCTTCAGAATCGATCGAGCACCTCGTCTTGGATTCGGTGACGGCTGAAACGGTGACGGAGGAAGAATCGGATGTCACCCATGATGTCATGCCCCGATTCCTAGCCACGTATTCGATTACGTTCGTCGATGAGCGCAATCTCGCGGAGCAACCAGTGGAAGAATCGGCAGACGAGATGGAAACGGACGCGGAAGGGGGCGGAACAGTTGAGTAGTTGGTCGAAACGCCAGAAGGAGGGGGGCCTCCTATTTTTGGCCATCGTTTTCCTTATTGCCCTTTGTACATATTCCTACTTCCTCATTTACGCTCCGGCGAAAACGGCGAATGAACAGATGAAACAAGCCATTGCCAATGAACGGGATGTCCTTTTTGCACTACGGAAGCAGGCCGCGGGACAAGCGATTTCGAATGAAACCGCGGGGGGGACGCAGCCGTTGCAGCGGAAAGTACCTGTCAAGCCGCTTGAGGAGGCTGTTCTGTTACAGATCGAGCGGGCGGAAATCAAATCAGGCAGTTTTGTGCATGATGTGACGTTTACCAATAGCGACTATGTCATAGAAAATCCCCCCGAACATGTGGAACATGTCAATCGGCTGTTGACGGAAGTGTATTTGGAGGCAGCTTCCTATTTGGATGTCCAGCGTTTCATCGATGAGATTGAAAAGATGGAACGAATCTACGTCATCGAGTCCATTACAATCGACGCACCGGAAGAACTCCGAGAAATGGAAGCGGAACAGGAGCCGATGAAGATGACGGTTGCGTTCAATGCGTTCTATCGCGGCGACCTCATCGAGCTGGCTCCGGAAGCGCCGAAGACGGACGCTCCACTGCCGGCTGAAAAGGTCGATCCGACGCCGTTCAATAACGGAGTGGCTGAAGAGGAAGAAAAATGACGGTTCTCTGGACATCACTTTTCTTCGTCTATGGTCTCGTCTTCGGCTCCTTCTTCAACGTCGTCGGCTTACGAGTTCCGAAGAAGCAGTCGATCGCCTCACCACCATCGCATTGCACGGCTTGCGACAGGCGGCTTGGTATGCTCGACTTAGTTCCGGTGTTTTCCTATCTGTACCTAAGAGGAAAGTGCAGAGGATGCGGGACGAAGATCAGCGCCATTTATCCGTTCATGGAATGGGTGACAGGGGTGCTGTTCGGTCTATCATATTATTTACTCGGCTTCAGTGAGGAATTGATCATAGCACTCCTCTTTATGTCGATGCTTGTCATCATTACCGTATCCGACCTTGCTTATATGCTCATTCCGAATAAAGTACTCCTGCCATTCGCTATGATGCTAGGTGTTCTTCGGCTATTCATCCCCTTAGCTCCATGGTGGGATGCGTTCCTGGGGGCCGCAGTCGGCTTCTGTGTATTGTTTTTGATCATGGAGCTGTCGAAAGGTGGCATGGGAGGCGGCGATGTCAAGCTGTTCTTCGTCCTTGGTCTCGTGCTTGGGACGAAGCAGGTGCTGTTGACCCTGTTTCTCGCGTCCGTCATCGGTTCGATCGTCGGCATCCTATTCCTAAAAAAAACGAAACAGGGGCGGAAGACGCCGATCCCGTTCGGTCCTTCCATCGCGCTTGCGGCCGTTCTGTCCTACTTCTGGGGGGCCGATTTTGTCAGTTGGTATAGTAGTTTGTTTTTTTAAGTCATAAAATTTCCTTGGACAAGGCGACATACGTCTTGTTCTTTTTCATCCCCATTTTGTTACGGTTACTTATAAAAGCGAAACCGCTTGGTCGAGGCTAAGCGATGGAGCTGAATACCGTAGAACGGGGTGGATGGGAATGAAATTCGGAAAACGCTATTCCAAGATGACCGTTTTTGTCGCGATGCTGCACGGGGTGCTCATCGGCATTGCTGCAGTCGCGGTTATCGGGTTTTTAATGGTTGGTACCAAAGGCAAAGAAACGGCCGGATCTGCAACGCAGGAAGTTCCGACGGGCGGGCCGGCTCCTGTCGAAACGACGGCGCCAGCAGAGGAGCAACCGATCCGCATGTACGCGAAACAGCATGGCGCCTTTTCATCGAGCGAAGCCGCGTCCGCCTTCATCGCGGAACAGCCTGCACTCGCCAAAGCAGCCATTATCCAGGCGGACAACCAATTTTACGTCTGGTCGGCTATCGGTTTAAAGGAGAGTGAAATCGAGGCAAGCGAAGCGGAAGGAACGTACCGCAAAGCTTTTTCCGTGGAAACGGCCGCGTGTCAATCGGTTGGTGCTGGTCAATTGAAAACGATCCTGACCGAAACCGATATTGGCAAAGTCAAAACTTTGGCGAGCTCGGAAAAAGGGGCGAAAGAGGACAGCCAGGCCAAGGTGTTTTCCCAAAATATCTCGGCGATCACAGCTTTTACGGAAGACTTGCGGATTGTTCGGCTCCATCTGCTTTCCCATTACTCGCATACGGATAAATGCGCCAAAATTTCGTTTTAACGCGGAAAAACAGGGCAAAATGGAATTGTTGGCGTTTGGACACAAATCATTTATCCGATATGATAGGGCAAAGGAGGTTGGAGCCTATGAAATTCACAACTTTACAACCGGTTATTTTAGCATCGGGGTCACCGCGCCGAAAAGAATTGCTCGGACTTCTCGGAATCCCTTTTGACATAATACCGAGTGATGTGGCAGAAGACATCGCTGTCGAAGGCATGAATCTGAAGCAATATGTCGAAACATTGGCCAAGGAAAAGACGATGGCGGTCGCTCAATCGCATGAATCGGCAATCGTCATCGGTTCGGATACGATCGTTTCACTCGGGGATCGGCTTTACCCGAAACCGCAAGACGCCGATCAGGCAAAACAATTCCTCCGGGAACTTTCGAATAAAACCCATAATGTCACAACGGGAGTTGCCATCTACGTCAATGGGGAGATCGATATGTTTTCCGTAGAGACGAAAGTCACTTTCCGGGATTTGGACGACGAACTCATAGATACCTATGTCGCGTCAGGAGATCCGATGGATAAGGCAGGCGCCTATGGCATTCAGACGGCGGGCGCCCTGCTAGTGGAAAAGATAGAAGGGGATTACTATGCGGTCGTCGGTTTGCCAATCGCCGAGCTGACCGCCCATTTACGGAGGCTCGGATTACTGTCCATAGGGGGCTCTGTCATTGACCGTTGACCTTGAACACGACTTGGACGTTGACCACGACCTGGAACCGAAATTGATGATCCGAGATGTACATATTGCGGATAGGCCGCGTGAGCGTCTTATCCGACAAGGGGCTTCGAGCCTCTCCAATCAGGAGCTCATCGCCATCTTGTTGCGGACCGGCACGAAAGAGGCGTCTGTTTTAGTGTTGGCCAATCGGATCTTATCCTCGTTCGATAAGATCCAAGATTTGAAAGATGCGACGATTGAAGAGATGATGGCCGTAAAAGGAGTCGGCAAAGCGAAGGCTGTCCAACTGTTAGCGGCTGCCGAAATCGGTAAACGATTGTACCGCAAACATTCGGAAGGCCGGTATGTCATCCGGTCCCCGGAGGATGCCGCCTCTTACCTCATGACAGATATGGCCTCCTTGAACCAGGAGCATTTTGTCGCCTTATTCCTAAATGTGAAAAATGAAGTGCTTCATAAGCAAACCGTTTTTATTGGGAGTCTGAATTCGTCCATCGTCCATCCGCGCGAAATTTTCCGCGAAGCCGTCAAACGTTCAGCCGCTTCGATTATCGTTTCGCATAATCATCCTTCCGGGAATCCCTCTCCTTCGCCAGAAGATATTGAAGTAACGAAACGGTTGATCGAAGCGGGGTCAATCATGGGCATCGATGTGCTCGACCATGTCATTATCGGCGACCATGCGTTTATCAGTTTAAAAGAAAAAGGATATATGTAGCAATTCCGCCAGTGGAGCAGCCCTGTTTCCACTGGCGCTTTTTTGGGGGTATAATGTAGGGGGAACAGTGGAAAGTGGAAGTTCTTGGACTGCGATACTAGGCGTTCGTTCATAGAAACAAGATAGGATATATGTGACACTGTGAATTTGTTCTCCATTCCGTTATAATGTGGTGTATGATTTTAACTTGATTCAGCTGAAGCGTCTCCTTCCATAATTGGTGGAGTTCTGAATGAAGATATATAATATAACCAAAGGGTTTCATTCACCCAGCTGAATCAAGTTAAAGCCTCCGGCGGATGTCACGGATTTTGAGGGGAGTCAATTGCGCAAGCGCAATTCAAAATCCGGACGCAATTACGCCGGGGCGTAATTGATGAAGGCCGTAAGAGTACGGTTTAGGAGAAAGGAAGAACATACTTGTTTGGATTTGGATCAAAAGATGTTGGGATTGACTTAGGAACTGCGAACACTTTGGTTTTTATAAAAGGGAAAGGCATTGTTTTACGTGAGCCTTCCGTCGTTGCGAAAAATACAGTGACCGGTGAAATCGTGGCCGTCGGTAGCGCCGCGAAAAATATGATCGGCCGGACACCAGGCTCCATTGTAGCCACACGTCCGATGAAAGACGGGGTCATCGCTGATTTCGAAACGACAACTGCGATGATTGAGCATTATATGAAAGAAGCGATGAAGGCGTCCGGTGGTAATTGGAAAAAGCCGAATGTCATGATTTGTGTACCGTATGGCATTACGTCCGTAGAACAGCGTGCTGTCATCGATGCGTCACGCCAAGCGGGTGCCAAAGATGCATTTACGATTGAAGAGCCGTTTGCTGCTGCGATCGGGGCAAATCTACCAGTTTGGGAACCTACCGGTAGTATGGTCGTCGATATAGGGGGGGGTACGACGGAAGTCGCGGTCATCTCACTCGGCGGCATCGTGACGAGCGAATCGATCCGCGTCGGTGGCGACACGATGGATGGTGCGATAATCAGCTACATTCGCAAAACGTACAATCTTACAATTGGTGAACGGACAGCGGAAGCAATCAAAATCGAAATTGGTTCGGCCAAAGTGTCGGGGAAATCGGAGAAGATGGAAATCCGGGGACGCGACCTCTTGACTGGCTTGCCCAAAACGATTGATATCAGTTCCGATGAAATCGTTGAAGCGCTGCGCGAATCAATTGTCCAAATTATCGACGGCGTGAAAAAGACGCTGGAAACGACACCTCCCGAACTATCGTCCGACGTTATGGAGCGGGGCATCGTGTTGACAGGTGGGGGAGCACTTCTCGAAAACCTGGATAAAGTCATTTCGGATGAGACGAACATGCCTGTATTCATCGCCGAAGACCCGCTTGACTGTGTCGCGATCGGCACGGGGAAAGCGTTGGATAATATTGATATCATCAAAAAAATGCAAGCGAGATAATTGAGGGAGGAGTAGGGCAATGCCGCGATTTTTTTCAAATAAACGATTGATTTTATTGCTCGTGGGCATCATTGTCCTCGTGGCATTAATATCATTCTCCTTACGAGACCGGCAAAATGCCTCCCTACCGGAGCAAATTGTAAATGATGTCGTCGGCTTTGGGCAGTCCCTTTTTTCGAAGCCGACGCATTATGTTACGAACGTCATCGGAAATATAGATGGAATATTGAATACATATGAAGAAAACAAACGGTTGAAAGCGCGTTTGACCGAATATGCCGAAAATCAGGCTGCTTTGAAGGATGTGCAAGCCGAAAATAAACGCTTGCGCGACATCATCGGCAAAGAAGAGAATTTGCGTGCCTACGAACCGGTCCATGCGACGGTCATCTCCCGAAATCCTGACCAATGGGAAGAGAAAATCATCATTGACAAAGGCGCAGTCCATGGAATCAAGGAAAATATGGCTGTCATCACTGCCAATGGATTGATTGGAAAGATCATCTTAGTGAATAAGTTCACCTCAACCGTGGAATTGTTGTCAACTGAAAATCGGAATTTTCGAGTCGCTGCCGTCATCCCGGGAGAAAAGCCTGCCTTTGGCTTGATTGAGGGGTATGATCGGACACGCCGTGAATTGATTATGAAACGGATTGATTCTTCCTTTGAGGTTGAGGTGGGGCAAAAGGTAATATCCTCCGGACTGGGCGGCATCTTCCCGGCCGGTCTTCTCATCGGGGAAGTGACAGAAGTGTCGACCGATGATTATGGCTTGACGAAATTGGTGTATATTCGTCCGGCGGCTGACTTTTCGATGCTGGATCATGTGATGGTTGCGAAGCGCCAAACCGAAACGGTTGATGGAACCGACGGGAACGGGACGGCAGGTACGGAGGGGGAGGATGGATCATGAGCCGGTTCATCATCCCTCTTATTGCCGTCCTTCTCTTTTTTCTGGAACCGGTATTCAGCCTGTTTTCGCCGATCGAGCTTGGAGGGGAGCGCTATACGCTCGTTCCTCGGTTCGTCATCATTTATCTCATTTTCATCACCGTTTTCTACAGCCGACAGCGTGCAATCGTGTATGGAATCATTCTCGGACTCTTGTATGATATGTTTCACATTGATATTATTGGGTTATATGCATTTCTCTTTCCGTTAATTTGTTTTATTGCATCCTTGATTATCCGTCAGGTGCATCAGCATATGATGACGGTCATTTTATTGATATTATTTCTCATTGCGGTTCTTGAATTGCTTTCTTATTTTTTTGCCGCATTGGTTTCATTGACGTCGATCGGGTTCGACGAATTCATATCAAGCCGGCTAGTGCCGACGATGATCGCCAACTCGATATTCATCGCCCTTTTCGGTTGGCTATTTAAAAATTTGATAGATAAGAGGATATTGCAACGGCAGGGCGAAATTCTATGAATGAAGGGGACTGCGGGGTGTCGCAAGTGACGAAGCAGCAATATGTGACGATCAAAGGGACGAAAGATGGCCTTGTCCTTCGTCTTGATGATAAATGCGCGTATTCGGACCTGATTTCAGAGCTCCGCAATAAAGTGCAGGACAGTGCCTTGGAGGGACTTGCGGAAGTGCGGGTCCATACAGGCAACCGCTTTTGCACTGAGGAGGAATTACGGGAGATCATGGACGTCATTCAAGAATCTCCGAATCTACGTGTCTCGAAAATTAAAAGTGATGTGATCACGATGGAAGAGTGTAATCGTAAAGTGATGGAGCAGCAATCGGAGACATTTGTCGGTATCGTCCGTTCTGGTCAGGTGATCCAGGCGGATGGCGATTTGGTCGTCATTGGCGATGTCAATCCGAATGGACAGGTCATTGCAGTGGGCAATATTTTTGTCCTCGGACGTTTGAAAGGAATGGCACATGCGGGGGCGAACGGGAACGAGCAGGCAGTGATCGCCGCTTCCTGGCTCGAAGCCACCCATCTTAAGATTGCCGATAAATTGGAAACGATGACAGATGAATTAACGATCTTATCTGAACATCCGGAAATGGAATGCGCTTATTTGCATTCGAACGGATTTATTGCCATCGATCGCCTGCAGGAATTACGGAATCTCCGGCCAGGTCTATCATCGTTCAAAGGAGGAAGCTAATTTGGGAGAAGCGATTGTAATAACGTCCGGTAAGGGCGGCGTCGGCAAGACGACGACCTCGGCAAATCTCGGGACAGCGCTGGCTCTTCAAGGCAGAAAAGTGTGCTTGGTCGATACGGACATCGGTCTGCGGAACTTGGATGTCATCCTGGGGCTGGAAAATCGAATCATTTATGATTTGGTCGATGTCATTGAAGGCCGGTGTAAAGTCCATCAGGCGCTTGTCAAAGATAAACGGTTTGAAGATGGTTTGTTCTTATTGCCGGCCGCCCAAACAACCGATAAAAATGCGGTCACTGCCGAACAGATGAAGGCTTTGATCACCGAATTGAAGCGCGATTATGATTATATTTTAATAGATTGTCCCGCGGGGATTGAGCAAGGCTATAAAAATGCGGTCGCCGGTGCGGATAGCGCCATTGTCGTCACGACGCCGGAAATCTCGGCTGTCCGGGATGCCGACCGGATTATCGGATTGCTGGAGGCGGAGGATATTGAACCTCCTAAGTTGATCATCAACCGGATTAAACGGCAGCTCATGAATTCGGGGGATGCGTTGGATGTCAATGAAATTACGACCCATCTTTCCATTGATTTGCTTGGAATCATATTGGACGATGAGAATGTCATCAGCTCGTCGAATAAAGGGGAACCGGTCGTCATGAATCCGGCCAACCCTGCAGCGATCGGCTACCGGAACATCGCGCGCCGCATCCTCGGCGAATCAGTTCCGTTAATGTCCCTCGATACGGGAAGACCCGGATTCCTTGGGAAATTAAAATCCATTTTTGCTAGATGAAGATAGAACCTTCGACTGACGGTCGGAGGTTTTTAAGTTCCTGGCTCCCGTCTTGTAGGGAGTCGGTTTTTTAATTCCACCTACTATTCCAGCTACCCCCGTCATATACTGAAAAAAACGGGTGGTGCGGACGGATGAAATGGAGGACGAAGTGGGTCTTGGCAATCCTGTTAACGATCGGGGTTTACGGTGTCGCCAAGATGGAAAGTCAGGGGGTTATCCAAAAACCCGTCACGCCATACGTCACTTCCGGTAAAGATTTTGTTGCTATTAAGAAATGGATCGCTTCCATGGTCGGCGATCCGGATACCGATACCATTGCTGTCATGGCGGGTGATCCTCATCAGGAGCAACCGTTTTCAGGCTATGATTCCATGCAGCCGTACAAGAATGGTGTCATTGTTTCTTATCCGCAATCTTTACCAATCGAAGCACAAGGGAATGGGCTCGTCGTGTTCACCGGATTTACCCGGCAATCCGGAAAGACGATAACAGTTCTCTACGACGATGGAGATGAGGTGACGTACGGCTTTGTCGAAACCTTTTCGAAGTTGCCTTACACGACTGTCAAGCGAGGGGACACGCTCGCCATGATGGGAGAAGGGACAGTCTTTTTAATGGTGAAGCGTGACGGCGTACCGTTGGATGCCTCCCTGATGCCGACCTATTTTTCAGGAGAAGGCAAATGAGAATAAGGCTTCATCCGGTGTTATTACCATTTTTTCTTTTTCTCATCGTAACGGGGGGCATTGCCATGTATGCCCTCCTTTTCATTTCCTTGCTGTTCCATGAAGCGGGACATCTGTTGGCGGCGAGGTTTGTCGGCATGCGGGTCCGCTCTTGTACGATCATGCCATATGGCGGGGAATTAATTATTCCGGATCGGCAGTTGGCGCCAAAGCGGGATCAGCTCCTTGTCGCTTTAGGCGGTCCGGCGGCCACGTCTTTCCTATTACTGGTAACTGTGGTCATTCCGTTTCCGGGGAATGAGCAGATGATGTTCATCCAACAGGCATTGCTGTACCTTAACTTATTGCCGATTCTTCCATTGGATGGCGGACAAGCGCTATGTGCAATGCTTGAAAAAGAGGAGAATCGCTATCAAATCCGGTCTTATTTTTTGATTCATTCCATTTTCTTTTTATTCGTAGCAAGTACCATCCTTTCCGTTAATCTGCCGGAAACCATTCCCTATTTGCTGCTCTCCCTGTTCCTTCTCTTACAAAACATCTCGGCGTTTCGGTTCCGTAAATATGGAATGGCTTATGAACGATTGAAAAGGAACCGCTTGACGTAAAACTTTCAATATGGTAATATTCAAATGTTATTGTTTGTAGCACCCGTGCTACAACCGCACTGAAAAGGTACAAGCATCCGTTTTCGGATCACCTCGGAAGGCGAGTCTGAGTATAAAGGGGAGGTGCAGGGTATGTACGCAATCATTGAAACTGGCGGAAAACAAGTCAAAGTGGAACAAGGTCAGGAAATCTTCATCGAGAAATTGGTAGGTGAAGCTGACGAAGTCGTCACTTTCGACAAAGTCCTATTTGTAGGCGGAGATGACGTGAAAGTCGGTGCTCCATTCGTAGAAGGCGCAACTGTAACAGCTAAAATTGTGAAACAAGGGCGCGGTAAGAAAATTACGGTATACAAATACAAACCGAAAAAGAACTACCACAAAAAACAAGGTCATCGTCAACCATACACGAAAGTCGTCATTGACGGGATCAATCTGTAATTTGACATGATCGAAGTAACGATTCATGAACAGTCGTCCGGCCGGATTCGTTCGTTTGAAATGAAAGGCCATGCGGATTATGCGGAGCACGGCAAAGACCTGGTCTGTGCCGGCGCCTCTGCAGTTTCATTTGGCGCTGTCAATGCGGTGATCGCCTTGACGGGACTGACGCCATCCATCCAACAAGGATCGGACGGCGGCTACTTGCAAGTCGAGTTCCCGGAAGGACACGAAGCCGACCATGACATCCAAGTGATACTCAAAGCGATGGTCGTTTCCTTGCAGACGATCGAACAGGATTATGGACAGCATATACAGATACGATTTATCAAATAGGAGGTGAAACAAATGCTACGCTTGGATCTTCAATTTTTCGCATCGAAAAAAGGGGTAGGTTCGACAAAGAACGGTCGTGACTCAGAATCGAAACGTCTTGGTGCAAAACGTGCAGACGGTCAATTCGTTTCTGGTGGCTCGATCCTTTACCGCCAACGCGGCACAAAAATTCACCCTGGTGAAAACGTAGGTCGCGGTGGAGACGATACTCTATTCGCAAAAGTGGACGGCGTTGTTCGTTTCGAACGTTACGGCCGTGACAAAAAGAAAGTCAGCGTGTACCCTGTTGCACAGGAAGCATAATGATTGGAAAAGACCGCCTTGTGCGGTCTTTTTTTATTTATTGTTGGTTTGAATGAAATCTCGGAGTGCGCGGACGCTCATATTTCCTGCGGAACGCCCATAACTTTTCACAGGCGCTCATATCTTTTTCGGAGCGCTCATAACTTTTCACAGGCGCTCATATCTTTTTCGGACCGCTTATAACTCTACACAGGCGCTCATATCTCCGTCGGAACGCCCATAACTCCCTCCCTGCTCATATCTCACAACCAACCCAACCCCGTCACCTAATCCATCCTGCTTTGAAAAACCTCATCAAATCTTTTGGCGTAAAAAGGGAGGGTAATGCTATACTATATACATGTAAGAGTTGGCGGTGAAGGAAGATTGGAAAATAAACAGTTGTCTGTGGCAGAAACGTTAAAATTTGCAAGGCATGACTTTTTAAATGAACTTCAGTTAATTCTGATGCATATCGATCTGGGCCAATTACTCGAGGCCAAGAACACCATTCACGCTGCGACGGGGCGAATTCGTCAAACTGCCGTGTTGGATAAGTTGGGGCTCCCGAAAACGGCCATTTGGCTCAGTACTTTCAGCTGGCGGTTCGCTTCATTTACAACTACGGTGAGTTGCGATGTTCGGCATGCGGTCGGACATGTTGAGGACGAATTGCTTGTGGATTATCTGGAGGCGGTGTTCCAGGAAGCAGTGAAGCAGTTGGATGTGACGGCGGCTTATGAATTGCAGATTGATGTCCATGCTTCAAAGACAGATTGGTTCATCCGGTTCCAAGTCGATGGACCAGTGGGAAATCTGAGTCCTGCCCCTGTGCCAGTGGGTGCGTTTTCGGTCGACGAGTCAATTTCACATAATCAATGGATGTTCACGGTACGTGGACAATAGGAGGATATCAATCAATGTTTGTCGATCACGTAAAGGTATATGTAAAAGGCGGTGACGGCGGTGATGGAATGGTCGCATTCCGTCGAGAGAAATATATTGCCTACGGCGGTCCTGCCGGCGGTGATGGTGGTCGTGGCGGAGACGTCGTGTTCATTGTAGATGAAGGGCTGCGCACCTTGATGGATTTTCGTTACCAACGCCATTTCAAGGCGCCGTCAGGAGAAAACGGGGGCAGCAAAAATCAGCACGGCCGGGGAGCGTCCGATATGGTCGTCAAGGTTCCGCCCGGCACGGTCGTGACCGATGCAGAAAGTGGAAATATCATTGCGGATCTCGTGGAACATGGTCAAAAAGCGGTCATCGCGAAAGGCGGCCGTGGCGGTCGGGGGAACAGCCGCTTCGCCACTCCCCGAAATCCGGCGCCTGAACTGTCCGAAATGGGCGAGCCGGGCATGGAACGGGAAGTCGTCCTGGAACTGAAAGTGTTGGCGGACGCTGGCCTCGTCGGTTTTCCAAGCGTCGGCAAATCGACTTTGTTGTCGGTTGTGTCTGCAGCAAAACCTAAAATTGCTGATTACCATTTCACCACACTTGTGCCGAATCTCGGCATGGTGGAAACGGAAGATGGACGTGCCTTCGCATTGGCGGATTTGCCAGGCCTGATCGAAGGGGCACATGAAGGGGTCGGATTGGGTCATCAATTCCTGCGCCATATCGAACGGACTCGGGTGATCATTCATGTGATTGATATGTCTGGGCTCGAAGGTCGCGATCCGTATGAGGATTTTGTGACAATCAATGAAGAGCTGGAAAAGTACAACCTCCGGCTCACCGAAAGGCCACAACTTATCGTCGCAAACAAAATGGACATGCCTGACGCAGAAGAGAACTTGCAACGTTTCAAGGAAAAATTGGACGATGATGAGGCACAAATCTTCCCGATCTCAGCCCTCACCAGGAAAGGTTTGGATGATCTTTTATTTGCGGTCGCGGATCTCCTGGAAACGACACCTGAATTTCCTATTCACGAAATTGTCGAAGATGAAGAGCATTCGGTATTATACAAGCATGAATCGGAAACGCCTGATTTTGAAATTTCCCGTGATGACGATGGAGCGTATGTCTTGTCAGGATACACTATTGAACGCTTATTCAAGATGACCGATTTCAATTTCGATCAATCCGTCAAGAAATTTGCTAGACAAATGCGGGGGATGGGTGTAGATGATGCCCTACGGGAACGTGGTGCGAAAGATGGCGATATCGTCCGGATTCTCAACTTCGAATTTGAATTTATTGAATAACACAGTCCGATTGACTGTCCGTATCGGAAGGATTCCGATGAATTGCATCCGTGGACTGGCTATTCGTCGGACTTTTGTGAACCTCTATAGATAAAAAAGAAACTGTCCAAGGGGGATCGTGATGAAACATTTGGGGGAAGGGCATTTCTATTTGGTCAGGGAAGACGCATTGACCGAATCCATGCAGAAGATGCTGGAGGCCAAACGATTGCTTGCGAGCGGGGAGGAAACGACGATACAAGAGGCGACGAAAAGAGTCGGCTTGTCTCGCAGCGCCTTTTATAAGTATCGCGATACCGTATTTCCATTTGAATCGATCACGAGTGAGAGGATCGTGACTATCTTCATACAGTTAGAAGATCGGAAAGGCTCGCTCGCCACATTGCTCCGGATTATCTCGGAAGCGAAATGCAATGTATTAACCATTCACCAGACGATTCCGGTCCAAGCTCGGGCAAACATCACTTTGTCCCTCAATGTGACGGAAATGTCCATTAAACTGGAAGAGTTTTTGCAACGGCTCAAGGCGCCGGAATTCGTCGATTCCGTCGTATTGGTTAGTTCAGGCGCTATTTAAGCCGGGCTGGGGGTAGAATAAATTATTTGTACTGCCGTTCCGTCTTTTGGAGCGGCATTGTATTGATTGGAATAATTGGAGGATACAATTATGAAAAATTCAACATTTTCACCAACGGTCGCCTATTTGGGACCTGAGGGTTCATTCACCCATATTGCCGCGACCCATTTATTCGGGACAACGGGGTTGGTGCCACAGCATACGATTCCCGATTGTATTGAAGCGGTAGCAGCGGGCCATGTTGCGTATGCGGTCGTCCCGATGGAAAATGCGTTGGAAGGGTCGGTTCCCATGACAATGGATTATTTATTCCACGGAAGTGACCTGTTCATCAATGCGGAATTGTCCATCCCAATTGAACAGCATCTTTTGATTCATGAACGGCAGCTTGATCATGTCAATGAGTTGGAGTCCATCCATTCCCATCCGCATGCATTGGCGCAATGCCATAAATACTTGCAGAATCATTTCCGTCGTGTTCCGCTAATTCAAACGACTTCCACTGCAGCAGCCGCGAAATACATTAACGAACATCCGGAAGAGCGGATTGCCGCGATCGGCAACCGGTTGGCGGCCGAGAAATACGGCTTGCGGATTGCTGAAGAGAGCATCCATGATTTCCGGATCAATCATACCCGTTTTGTAGTGCTGTCCTTGCGTAAAGAAATTTTGGAATTGGAAGGAAAGTCAGAAAGCGGTAAAACGACATTGATGATTAAATTGCCGGATGAGGACCGGCCGGGTGTCTTGCATCAAATCTTGTCCGTCTTTGCATGGCGCCGTCTGAATTTGAGCAAAATTGAATCGAGGCCGATGAAAACCGGTTTGGGCAATTATTTTTTCATCATCGATGTCTTGGAAAATGAAGAACAGCCGATGATGAAAGGGGCGCTCGAAGAACTCGCTGCTTTGAATTGCTCGGTCCATTCGCTCGGTTCCTACCATACATATGAAAAGTCATCGTCACGCTAATCAAGCGTGGCGTTTTTTTATCTACCGGAACCGCGGCTGGCACCGTTTCCACCGTATACTGCAGCCTTCTTCTTCATATACATGGCAAGAGGGAGGTCCCGCCTTGCGACTTAAATTAGGCGTCACAAAGCAGGGCGTCTGTTCATACGATGAAATGATGGAAGGGGGAAATATGTAAGTGGATGTTCATGTTGTTGTTAAAGGGGATACCTTGTGGAAAATTGCTAGACAGTACGGGATCCCGTTTGAGGAGTTGAAACGGGTGAATGCACATCTGGCAAACCCGGATTATATCGTACCCGGCATGAAAATTTTCTTGCCCGCCACGCATGGAAAAAAAGGAGAGAAAAAGGCTCCTGCAAAGCCGATGGAAAAAGGGGTGGCTCCTACGCCGCCAGCTGCTAAACCACCGCAGAAAAAGCCGACCGCGCCTGCTGCACCGATTCCGTTGCCATCTGCGCCGGAAATGATGCCCGAGCAGCCGCCTGTCGCACCGCCGTCGCCGCCTGTAATTGAAATGCCAATGCCGCAGATGCCACAGATGCCGCAGATGCCACAGATGCCACAGATGCCACAGATGCCACAGATGCCACAGATGCCGCAGATGCCACAGATGCCACAGATGCCACAGATGCCGCAAATGCCGCAGATGCCGCAGATGCCGCAAATGCCACAAATGCCACAAATGCTGCCAATGCAGCCTTGCTATCAGCCGATTATTAGCATTCCTTGTGGTTGTCTTCCGATCTTTGATGCAGATTGCTATCCATTCATGCACGCCGGCCAGATTCAAGCAATGCAGGCACCACTTGTTCCAATGGAATCGATGCATGAAGTGTCGCCAGTGATGGATATGGATATGGATATGGATGAATCTCCGATGCTTCCAGAGATGCCAATGGCACCCGTCATGCCTGCCGCGTCCCCGCCGCCGATGCCTCGATTCGCTGCGGAAGGGTGGAAAATGCTCGAGTCACCAGATATCGACGCCGATTACACGACAGATATTGAATCCGCTTATTGCCCGCCGGAACAGGGGTATGTCCCGCAAGCCATATCGCCAGCCATGCAGCCTGAGCAATGGAGCTATCCTGTCATGCCAATGCCGGCAGCGATGCCATATCAGCATGGTTGCGGGTGTGGACATGGACATGGACATGGATGCGGGTGTGGTTGTGGAACAGGACACACCATGCCGATGATGTCACCGATCCACGTCATGCATCCGTGTTCTTGCCATATGACTGCCCATCCTTATGGGTATAATTGGTACGGAGACTAATAACCGGTGTATGGCACTGGATGAGCGATATAAACAAATAAAAGAAAATGTATGGAAGTGGGAAAAAGCCGGAAATTGTTTTTCGGTAAAGCGGTATCGCTCGATGTCTACCGCTATGAAAGTTCGATATATCCATGATCAATTACGCTCGATTGCTTTTCCGCATATTGTCCCGGTTATGCCGGAGGATGGAGAAAGCCCTCTTACTTTCATACAACCTTGGCTGGAGGGAGCAAAGGCCGTTAATTTCAAAAAAAGGGCAGACCGGACGGATTCCCTTGCTGCCCTCCAAGCCTTGCATGCCACAAAAAAGGAGCTTGATTGGCACGTCTCGCCTTATCTGCATATTCATCCACTCGTCGCAAAATGGGAAGATCGAATCGAACGTTTCCATGATATCCGAGGTGCATGTGAATCATTTATCGAGAAGGGATTAGTCGATGATATTTTGCTCTATGCAATCGAAGCGATGAGCATTATTCGAAAATCCTATATTGGAACGAAAGATCCTACGCTGCTGCATGGCGATGTAGTCCATCATAATATTCTTCGGGACCCTTCCGGCATGATCCGATTCATCGACTTTGACCTGGCTTGTTCGGGTCCGGCCGGAACAGAGGTTGCTCTGTGGATCCATCGGGTGCTACCTCAAATCGGGTACGATATTGAATTCTTGTTTGATGAACAGCCAAGTTTAAAGGAATTGGATCAGGACTTGTTGCCGCTCCTCCTGTATCCGAATGAACTGCTTCGAGAATGGCTTCATTTATTTACATTGCCCGCAGAAAGTAGGACCAGGCAAGCCAACCGGCTCGTACCGTTTACGCAGAACGCGCTCTCTCATTGGCCGAAACTATGGTATGATGTAGAACGGATCAATGTATGAGGAGTGAAGTCATGGCAGGACATTCCAAGTGGAAAAATATTCAGGCCCGAAAAGGTGCGCAAGATGCAAAGCGGGGGAAGATTTTCCAGAAGATGTCGAAAGAAATATACGTCGCTGCAAAAGCGGGTGGTCCGGATGTGGATTCCAACGCTGCACTTCGGTTAGCCATTGAAAAAGCAAAAAGCGCCAACGTTCCGAACGATGTCATTAAACGGGCAATCGACAAAGCGACAGGAGCGGGGGCAGCTGAACATTATGAAGAAGTCATCTATGAGGGGTACGGTCCCGGGGGCGTCGCCGTCTTGGTGTATTGCCTAACGGAAAACCGCAATCGGACCGCGCCGAATGTTCGGGTCGCTTTCAATAAAAACGGCGGAAGCCTCGGGGAAAGCGGATCGGTCAGTTATCTCTTCGATCGAAAAGGTCGTCTCTTTATTGAACGAACGGCGGAGACCGACGAAGATGCCGTCATGATGGCGGCACTTGAAGCAGGAGCGGAAGATATCGTGTCTACTGAAGAGGGGTTCGAAGTACTAACAACGCCTTCAGACTTTCTGAGTGTTAAAGGTGCCATGGAGGAAGAGGGGATTGAATTCGTTTCCGCGGAAATTGAAATGGTTCCTTCCATGTACAATGAACTTTCAGCAGAAAACGAAGAGCTTTTCGAAAAAATGATTGACGCACTTGAAGACGATGACGACGTTCAAGATGTTTATCATAATGCGAGTGAATAAGGTATGGGCTGGCCGGCGTTGATACATCAAGGGTTTGAAGTGGGTTATCATTGTTTTAACATGTAGAAATATCGGTTTTGTAACGATATACATGTAAAAATAAACCTGATTTTCTTATGACATTCAAAAAAGACATTTCCGTCAAGTATTGTTGAAAAACAAACTTAACAGGAGGTGTCTTTTTTGTTGTTAGTAGATGTTTTAAAAGAGTTTATTTATGACATTGAATCAAAGAACTATTCCCATCGAACCATAAGAGGTTATAGAAATAACAACTTAGCTTTCTTTAGATTCATAGCAACAGATTTTGAGATTGAGGAATTAGAAGAAGTTAGACCGATTCACATTAAGTCATACTTTACGTATTTAAAGGGATTGGGAAGGAAAGCAACTTAAATCAATGGGATATTAAAAAATATCAGATCATTTTTCGTGTATTGTATTGAGGAAGGTTATATTTCAGAAAAAAATAATCCTGCTTTAAAAGTAAATTGGATGAGGCAAGACAATCCAGTTATTCAAACATTTAATGATATGGAAATCGGAAAAATGATTCAAGTTTACAAAACAAATTCATGGATGAATATGCGAAATAAAATAATAATAATGTTCTTTGCAGATCTAGGAATAAGAGCATCAGAATTAATTGATATTCACCATTATGATGTTCTGGAAACAAATATAAAAATAACTGGAAAAGGTAGGAAAGAGAGATCCGTTCCAATATGCCCAATTCTTTAAAAAAATATTTTGAAATACGAAAGAATGAAGCAGGAATACTTTAAAGATAAACTTTTGACCCACAGTAATTATTTTGTCTCTTATAGGTGTCTAACGTTGACCGTAGAGGCTTTGGAGAGGGTTGTTAGGCTTGCGGGAGAGCGGGCAAATGTAAGAAGTCACATTAGATGCAGTCCTCATACAATACGGCATTACTTCGCACAAAAGATGTTGCAAGGATCAATGGACATCTACAGTCTAAGTCGCCTGCTTGGGCATAATTCCATTAACACAACAAAAATTTACTTGGAATCTCTACAGGATGAGGAAATTGTTGAAATGGGAAGGATGAGCAGCCCGCTAATGAACTTGGGGAGATCTAAAAAATGAATAGATTACCTGTAGCAAGTCATTTATCCGACGATCAATAAAAACCACTCTTGCAAACATACGCAAACCATAATAAGAGAATGGGATTGGAGCATAGGGCTAACTATTCTCTCTGACATTGTAATAGTGGTAGTGAGCGCAATAATCCTTAGCATGGTAGATGGCTTTATGACAATTCGGGCAAAGGCTCTTAATGTTTTCTACTCGATCCAAGTCATCTGAATAATCTCCCTGTAGAGAAAGAGGAACCAAATAGTGAGCCTCCATGAACAGCTTGTTTGTTACCTTAGAAAGAAAAGGAATATGGTTTTCGTCTATTGCGCAACGATACTCCGACTTTTTTAATGCAGCCCCCGCCTCCTTAGCGTTTCGAGGCCAACTTTCCCGTCCCTCTTTATCAATTATGGGTTTCTTACGAAGCCGAGGGACGGCAGTGTCTCAAACGCCTCGGCAAAATGGTAGTTAGTTAACAAGTCATAAAATTTTGGAGAACCGTTAAAACAATGACTGGTTCTCTTTTTAATATCACATTTGGATCATAATGTGCGAGAACAATAACATCCGCTAAGGTGTATTTTTAATGTCAAAAAAAGAACCGCTTAAGGCTCTTAGTAGTATTCTTCAATATTCTTAATGTTATCTAAGAAGTGGGATGCTATTTCGAAAAATGAAAAATTTGAATCCCCTATGATGTAAGTTATTGACCTTGATTCATCTCGGTTATTACCCGTACCGGAAACCGGTTTAACGTTGTTGTTTTGGATAAGCGCTTTCGCTAGTTCGATTGCTAGTTTTTTATTATCGTCCACATTGGTTACCTCCTGTTTAATTGTATTTCATTGCTAAGGGAGTTATGACGAGTTAGCAGGACATCTCTCTCCCTCTGTCGAAATGTGGATGAAAGGGAGGGGATATTGAATGATTAAAGAAAATGGATTTGCTAAAGCGGCTAAAATCGGATTATTCGCCCTTAATCCAACTTCGTATTTAATAAGCGAGGCGCTGACTACTGCAATTGGAAAATCTAAGCGCCTTAACGATAGCGGTACTATTGCTGAGTTAGAAGAAGAAGCAGCAAGACAAGAATTAGCTAACCGGATCTCTGAGTCACAAGCCAAGGTTGCACAAGAACTTGCAATTGCTAGACGGATAGAATCTGCTGACGAGGTAGAAATTGAGGAATACTACGATCTTAGCGGAGATGGCAATATAGGATTAAACGCTAACGAATCAAGTGCAAGTTTAGGGATAAATGGCGCAGGTAGGAAAATAACCAAAAGAATCTATAGGTTTAAAGGTTGGAATGAGGATTCTTTGGGAGTGTTAAACGAAGAGTTTATGAAGGAAAATGTTGAGAAGTAAAATAGAATATATTTCATGGTAACAATTTCGGAACGACCCCTGCGGGCGTTCTTTTTGTTTATCCATATTTAGAGAAAAGGGGCAAATATCAGTACGTACATCACTTCTAATCAACTCTTGCTCTTTTTTTTGGATTGCCTCTTTGAAAAAATCCTTGTTAGCGACCTCCATTTTTTACCTGATGGCAGCACTCGATAAAAAAAAGGGTTATATGAACGGCGAACGTCCGAAAGAGCCGTTGATGCGGGAGCAGTTTACGAGCGTTTTGATGAAGGTGGTAGCGGATTTAGAGAAGGAATAAGATAAAAAGCGACCCGTCCGATCATGGATAGGTCGCCTTTTTATTTTACTGTAGTAAAACGCATTTTTACATTTTCATTCAATGTTTTTCCGGATCTGGAAAGGATATCTTTGATATACAACGTATACGTGCTGTCCGCTCTATACGAACCAACAGGGGCAATGGTGACCTTGCTGGATTGTAAGTCTGTGCTTCGATCTATGATAAATAGTAAAGGTACTCTGTTGCCAGTAGAATCTGTAACGTAAATATTTTTCTCTAGGATTGTTTTAATATCAAAATCCGTATTGAATGTAATGGTGAATTCTTTATTTAAATCTACGTTTGTTTTTGGCTCCCACGACTTGAATCCATCGTTTACATCTGGGTCCTCACTGTCTTCAATCGGGGTGTTTGGATCGATTGTAAAGTATAGATCTTTCAAGAAATCGGCATGTTGATAATTTGTTATAGATCTAAAGTTCCCGGCAAAATCCCTTACGTATATACTCTCTAAATACCAGTTCCCATGCTCGGCATATCGGCTAAGCTCATTACTGTCAAATATGTAAGTTTTGGAAAGTTCCTCGTATTCGTCGACGTATATATAAGTAGAGAAGAAGTTATTATTACTTGGAGATTTAAAATCAAAAGAAAAGCTTCGTATACCAGAGATATCATCATAAGCTTTTACTTGAATCTTCACTTTACTACCAGGTTTAACGACCGGCGTCAAAATCTTTACTTCCTCAATAACAGGTGGAGTAGAATCACCTACTGCATAAGCAAACGAAGAATAAAAGGCGAATAACATCAGAACAGCTAAAAGAAAGCTCCATGTTTTTTTCAAAAATTTCCCTCCGTATTTATTTTGAATAATCATATTACATTTGGAAGGGATTGGCTATAGGATTTTTTAAAATCTGATTTCTGTTGTTTATGTAATGTGTTGTTTCACTGGTGCGAACAGTGGGCTATCGGTTCTCTAAGAGTTGGCGCTCAGAGGGAACACGCATGACATCTTTTTTTCTAAAAATGTACTGTAGTATTTCACCACAGTAGAAAAAGACAATTAAAAAAGCATTCGTCCACAATGGATAGGGTGCTTTTTGTGCGCTCGAACTCTATATTCCAAATCCCAACATCTCTACTCACTCGCAGTGTAATAGATATCTTGCACATCATTATCGTCTTCGAGAGCGTCGATCTTTAAACGTTGTTACAACAAGGTTTCTATTCAAAATTTCCGTGCAAATACTGTTGGACTGTTGATTCCTCAGGAATGGGGCTGTCCGGGAAAGCTGGATGGCCCTTTTCTAATCAATGAAGTTCTTCGCTATTTCCATTGGGGGTGGGTGCAAAGCTATTTGAGTGCGCTGATAAAATGTGGAGGACTGCTCATAACTTCTCGCAAACGCTAATAAATCTCGGGGTCCGCTCATAACTCCTCGTCAGCGCTCATAAGTCGCGAGAATCGCTTATAACTTTACGCAGGCGCTCATAAGTCGCGCGGACCGCCTATAACTTCACTCCAGCGCTTATAATTCGTGGCAACCGCTTATAAATCCTAAGCAGCGCTCATAACCCCAAACGGATAGTCTATCATCGATTTATGAAACAAGATGGAAAGTGCGTTCGTATGGTATAATAAACGCTACATTGAAAAATGTGTTCAGAATACCTCATTTATAGGGGGAGAAATTGGTGTACGATTACATAAAAGGGATTGTCACCCGAGTGACACCCGAGTATATTACGTTGGAGCAAGGCGGGGTTGGCTATCAAATCCTGACGCCGAATCCGTATGCTTTTCATAAAACAGAAGAGATGCAACAAGTGTTCACTTATATGCATGTGCGGGAAGACACCCAGATGCTTCTTGGCTTTAAGACGCTTGAGCAACGGGAACTGTTTAAAAAATTGATCACTGTTTCGGGGATTGGGCCGAAAGGGGCGTTGGCCATCTTGGCGAGTGGGATCCCTTCCCAAGTGATGGGCGCCATTGAACGGGAGGATGAATCATTCCTCGTCCAATTTCCTGGCGTTGGTAAAAAAACGGCTCGCCAGATGATCTTGGACCTGAAAGGCAAGCTGCATGATCTCTTTACGGAAATTGAACTGCCGGATGAAGAAGTCACATTATTGACAATGGCAGAAAACGGCGCATTGGATGAAGCGATGCTTGCTCTCGAAGCACTTGGTTACTCGCAGCGGGAAATGGCGAAGATCAAACCGAAGCTTGAGAAAGAGGAACATGATACGGAAGGGTATATGAAATTGGCCCTTCAGCTTTTATTAAAACAAAAATGATGGATTTTGAATGTGGAAAGGAGCACGGACGATGGAGGAACGGGTGCTATCGGCAGAAGTGACAAATTTCGATGAACGCTTTGAACAATCGTTACGACCCCAATTCCTGAGCCAGTATATTGGACAAGAGAAGGTGAAGGATAATTTGGGCATCTTCATCGAAGCGGCAAAAGGACGGCAGGAAAGCTTGGATCACGTTCTGTTATACGGTCCTCCTGGCCTCGGGAAGACGACGTTAGCGAACGTCATTGCGAATGAAATGGATGTAAATGTCCGCATGACGAGTGGACCCGCGATTGAACGGCCGGGGGATCTGGCAGCTGTCGTCTCGTCACTTGAACCGGGAGATGTGCTGTTCATCGATGAAATCCATCGGTTGAACCGGTCGATCGAGGAAGTGTTATATCCTGCGATGGAGGATTTTTGCCTGGATATCATTGTCGGAAAAGGTCCTTCTGCCCGTTCGATCCGGCTCGATTTGCCTCCATTCACCCTAATTGGCGCAACGACTCGTGCCGGGGCTTTGTCGGCGCCGTTACGCGACCGTTTTGGCGTGCCGCTCCGGTTGGAGTATTATGATGTAGACCCTTTGAAGGAAATCGTCATCCGCAGTTCCCAACTGTTTGAAGTGGATATCGATGGACAAGCTGCAATGGAAATTGCCCGCCGTTCTCGCGGGACTCCGCGGATAGCGAACCGGCTGTTGCGTCGTGTCCGTGATTATGCGCAAGTACGGGGCCCCGGCTCGATTACATTGGATATCGCGAAGGAAGCACTTGAAATGTTGCAAGTCGATTCTCACGGTCTCGACCATATCGACCACAAGCTGCTGACCGGGATGATTGAACGGTTCCGCGGTGGACCGGTCGGGATCGATACGATTTCGGCGAGCATCGGGGAAGAATCGGTCACGATCGAGGATGTTTATGAACCATATTTGCTACAAATTGGTTTTATTCAACGGACCCCGCGTGGGCGGGTTGCAACGCAGCTTGCATACGACCATTTCGGCTATCCATATCAAACAGAATAGGAATATAAAATACGTCCCGCAAAAAAAGTCGCTGACAGACGTTAAAATTAATCCTAAAGAGGAGACTTTATAGAGTATGGAAGTAAATGATTTTGATTTTGATTTGCCTGAACAACTCATTGCCCAGACCCCTTTGAAGGATCGGACGGCGAGCCGCCTCATGGTGCTGGACAGGAGTACCGGGGAAGTGGCGCACCGCCATTTTCGTGACCTTGTCAACGAGTTGGAAGAAGGGGATCTGCTCGTCTTGAACGATACACGTGTCCTCCCCGCCAGGCTGATGGGAGTAAAAGAGGATACGGGTGCTTCAATCGAAGTACTATTGTTGAAGGAAATCGAGAATGATGAATGGGAAACTTTGGTGAAGCCTGCGAAGCGGGTGAAAGTCGGCACGATCGTAACATTTGGAGATGGGCGTCTCAAAGCACGCTGCACCGGTATTTTGGAACAAGGCGGCCGAACATTCCAATTTCTATACGACGGCATTTTCTTTGAAATTTTGGATGCGCTTGGCCAAATGCCGCTGCCTCCTTATATAACGGAAACATTGGACGACCAATCCCGTTACCAGACTGTCTTTGCGAAAGAGCGGGGTTCGGCAGCCGCCCCGACTGCGGGCCTTCATTTTACAGAAGAAATTTTGAAGGACATCAAAGCGAAAGGGGTTGGCATCGAGTTCATCACGCTGCATGTCGGTTTGGGTACATTCCGGCCGGTAAGTGTGGATTCGATCGAGGACCACACGATGCACTCCGAGTACTATCAGGTGTCGGAAAGTACAGCGGATGCAATTAATGCCGCAAAGGAATCGGGCGGGCGCATCATCGCTGTCGGCACGACTTCCGCTCGGACACTTGAAACAATCGCTTCAGTGCATGAAGGTAAAATTGTGCCTGCGAGCGGCTGGACATCCATTTTCATTTATCCCGGCTATGAATTTAAGATTTTGGATGGATTGGTGACGAATTTTCATTTGCCGAAGTCGACGTTGATCATGTTGGTCTCCGCTCTATCGACAAAAGAACATGTATTAAACGCATATCATCAGGCGGTTCAGGAAAAGTATCGCTTTTTCAGTTTTGGGGACGCGATGTTCATTAAACCGCCAAAGAGGAAGGAATCATAAAGATGGCAGCAATCACATATGAGCATATTAAAACTTGTAAGCAGACAGGTGCCCGACTTGGCATCGTCCATACACCGCATGGATCGTTCGAGACGCCTGCTTTCATGCCGGTAGGTACACAAGCCACTGTCAAGACGATGTCACCCGAGGAATTGAAGGAAATCGGAGCGGGTATCATTTTAAGCAATACGTACCATCTATGGCTCCGTCCTGGTCACGACATTATCAAAGAAGCGGGCGGACTCCATGCCTTTATGAATTGGGATCGTCCAATTTTAACCGATTCCGGTGGCTTCCAAGTGTTTTCATTAAGCGAATTCCGAAAAATTGAAGAGGAAGGGGTTCATTTCAGGCATCATTTGAACGGCAGCAAATTATTTTTGAGTCCCGAAAAGGCGATGGAAATTCAAAATGCGTTAGGGTCCGATATTATGATGGCTTTTGACGAATGCCCGCCATTTCCCGCAACGCATGAGTATATGAAAGCAAGCGTAGAGCGCACATCCCGCTGGGCGGAACGTTGCCTGTCCGCTCACGCGCGTCCGGAAGACCAAGCTCTCTTTGGAATTGTCCAAGGTGGGGAATACGAAGATTTACGTACACAAAGTGCAAAGGACCTGATGTCCCTTGATTTCCCGGGATATGCGATTGGTGGCCTGTCTGTCGGGGAGCCCAAGGATGTTATGAACCGTGTGCTCGAGTTTACGACGCCTTTGTTACCGCAGGATAAGCCGCGCTATCTCATGGGAGTCGGATCCGCGGATTCGCTAATCGACGGGTCCATCCGTGGCATCGATATGTTCGACTGTGTGTTGCCGACAAGGATCGCGCGTAACGGAACGCTGATGACCAGCAATGGCCGTGTCAATATTAAAAATGCCCAATACGAGCGGGACTTTGGACCTCTCGATGAAAACTGCAGTTGCCATGTCTGCCAAACGTATAGCCGGGCCTATATCCGCCATCTCATCAGAGCGGGCGAAACATTGGGTATCCGTTTGACGACGTATCATAATCTGTCATTCCTCTTGAATCTAATGGAGCAAGTTCGGGATGCAATCCGGAATGATTGCCTTGGTGATTTCCGGGAAGAGTTTTTTGAGCGTTATGGATTTAATAAACCGAATGCAAAAAACTTCTGAATCTTGTATAATGAATCGAGGTTGAAAGGGGGATGACTCAATGGAAAATTTAGCAGGTTTATTGCCATTTGTAGCCATGTTCGCAGTAATGTGGTTTTTGCTGATCCGACCAGCACAAAAAAGACAAAAAGCGACAAAAGCCATGCAGGAAAATTTGAAACGTGGAGATTTGGTTATTACTATCGGCGGCCTTCACGGTACAATTGATGCTGTAGATGAAACTTCTGTTTTTCTAAAAGTAGCTGATGGTACAGTGCTTCAATTTGATAGACAAGCTATCGGGCGCGTAACAGAGTCCGCCTGATTTCGGCAGCCTCATCAAAGAGGCCAAGACCTGAGGAATGAATTCCTTTGGGCCTTGGTCTTTTTTTCTGTGTATAGCCCCAACTGGAGAATGGGTATCCTTCTTAGAAAAAGAGGAGGATTTTCGGATGAACGACTTGCTTGTCATCGGCTTCCGGACCGTGCTGCTCTATGTGTTGATTCTCTTGATCTTAAGGATCATGGGGAAAAGGGAAGTCGGTGAACTAGGCGTCATAGACATTGTCGTGTTTATCATCATGGCAGAAGTGGCCGCATTTGCATTGGACTCGCCGGATAAAAAACTGATTCAATCCATTGTTCCGATGACCATCTTGCTCGTCATTCAATACGGATCTTCTTTAATTTCATTGAAGAGTAAGAAGTTCAGGGATTTGGTGGACGGTGATCCTTCTCTCATTATCGAACATGGCAAGATACTTGAAAGTGAAATGCGGAAGCAGCGCTATAATCTAGATGATCTATTTCAACAACTGCGCGAACAGCAAGTGGGGTCTATCCATGAAGTCTCTTACGCCTACTTGGAACCGTCCGGAAACTTATCCGTTTTTAAGCATGATGATGTGCAACCCGTCCTGGCTCTCATTTCGGACGGCGTTATCCAGAGCCGGCATGTGAAATTAATCGGGCAAACGGAAGAGTGGCTGGAAAACGAGCTGCAGGGATTGGGCGTGTCCGATGCCAGCCATGTGTTTTATTGCTCCTATGAAAACGGGAAATTGCAATATCAATTAAAAGAACAGTATCAATGATGTTTTAACAATTTACGGAACAATAAAAAATCACGCTTCTTCACTTGTCCTGTCAGAACGAGGATCACCAATAGGAAAAGTGATGTGACGATGCATTCCATAAGAAGATTGGATCCACCTACCGGGATGAATAACGGACGCATGATGACTGTCATGATAAATGAGGCGTAGGGTAAGACAAACATCGTGAACCCCGTGTTTGTTGCTTTGTTTTTACGCAAGGTCGCAATATGGAGAAACGATGTGACGAGGACACCGAAACCGATGGCGAGCACCGCTCCCGTCTCCTGTAGCCCGGGTTGCGACGCCAGGACGAACATGACTCCCAGTTTGGCGATGCCTCCATAGACCGAGTTCATCATTCCCGCCTTGGCATCGCCCGTAGCCTGTAAAATGGAGTACAGGGGACTTTGAATATAATAAAAGAAAAAAACTGGGGCGAGGATGGCCATATATTTGCCCCCTTCTGTCACATGGAACAATTTTTCCGCGAGGTCCTGACCATGTATGAAAAAGACAGCCGCCGCCGCTGTGCCGGTCAAAGCCGATAAACGGAGCGACAAATGGATCCGTTCCTTCAGTTTCCCTTTGTTTTTGGAAGCCGCTGCCCCGCTGACCGCAGGGACGAGGACGACTGCAAGCGCGTATGGAATGAAAGACGGGAACAGGAGGAGAGGGATGAGCACTCCTGAAATAACCCCATAGAGTGATGTTGCGGCGAGTGCAGTGACGCCTGAAACAGCCAATGCGCGCAGGAAGATGATCGGTTCGAGAAACCACGTGAATGTTCCGAATAAACGGCTCCCCGATGAGGGAAGCGCAATGGACAACAGCGGCTCAAACGGATAGCGGGCCGGTTTTTCTTGTATAGGGGGAACCCGTTTCTTCCGTTGCCAATACTTGAATAATAAGTACAGGACGGAAAGTATCTCCGCCAACAGCGTAATCAACATCGCATAGGCGGCATTTATTGCTGAATTATCGGCAACTAAAACATAAGGCAGCAACCAGGTGATCAAAGCAATCCTACAAATCTGCTCTAAAATTTGTGACCAAGCGGTTTCTTCAATCCGGGCAATCCCTTGGAAGTAACCTCGGATCAGCCCGCCGATTGCGGCTATGGGCACGATAGCGATTCCTACATAAAGTGTTAAGGAAGAGGCGGCATTGCCAAGCAACGTCTCCGATAAATAAGGGACAAACAAGACAGATGCCGGAATGAACACTGTTCCGGTCAGAATGGTAATAAAGGTTGCCGTCCTCATGACAGCCGGCAATTTTGCGCTTTGCCCTTTGACCTCCAGCTCGGCGATCACTTTGGCAATGGCGATCGGAACACCAAGTTGAACAAGCGAGAGGAAAAAAATGAAAGCGGGATACGCCGTCATATAGATTCCGACCGCTTCTTCCCCCGCGATCCGCATGAATTGCATCCGGTATACAAAACCTAATAGTTTTGATAGAAAGACTGCGGCCATGAGCACGACCGTTCCACGGATAAATGAAGACAACTTGAACAACTCCTTCTCATTTCCGATCATTTCATATACAATAAATGTATGCAGTCTGTGAGGCACTTACGACTATTTGGGAGGGGGATGGGTCGATGCCGATTCAGTTTGAACAACAATTCACGCATATGTTGCCAGCGCTTGATAGCAAGAAGAACGAACTGCATTTATATGGGTATACTTCTGTGACAGAAAAGGATATCTGGACTTATTGCGTCCGCAAAAAATGGCGTAGGAAGGATGTTGCCTCCATGCGAGTCTTTGAAATCGCCAAGGATATCCTCCGCATTTCGCCCGCTGAATTTATGACGTTCACCCAAATAGAAGAGCAACGTGACAGTAGTTGGTTCTCGGATTTGAACAGTGAAGAGCTACAGGCATTGCTTGCTCCACAAAAAGTCGAAAAAAATTAATGAAAAAGATGCACGTCCATTTGACACGCGGATGACCGTGTTTCATAATGGACGTGTTGCGCTTTTTTAACTTAATTTATCCGGTCGGTTCGACAGGAATCAGGCTTTTATGACATAAGAAAGGCCACGGTGTGTTAGATTAACATTATCCATGCCTGTCGTTCTTGCGATTTATTGAAATAGAATGCTTGTGTGTTGGAAGAGAGTGCATCTTATGCACGCTTCAAAGAATGAGGAGGAAATGGTTTTATGAAAAGAAGAGGCCGGATTGTTGCGTTCCTATTGTTACTCGTCTTATTCGGGTCAATGATCGGATCGACCGCCAATCCAATATTGAAAGATGTCAAACTAGGTCTAGACTTGCAAGGCGGTTTTGAAGTCTTGTATCAAGTCGAACCATTGAAGGATGGTCAAAAAATAACGGAAGACATGGTGAAGGACACGGCAAATGCCTTGACGAACCGGATTGACGTACTCGGTGTCAGCGAGCCGAGCATTCAAATCGAGTCGAATAACCGGATCCGTGTCCAGCTCGCGGGAGTGGAAGATCAAAAATCGGCCCGTGAATTGCTGTCAACGCAGGCAAATCTGACCTTCCGTGATGCCGACGACAACCTGATTCTGGATGGGAACGACCTGAAAGAAGGGAAAGCGAAGGCAAACTTCGGAGAAACCGGAAATCCGGTCGTCACATTGGAAATGAAAGATCCGAAAAAATTCGGTGAAGTGACGACAATGATTTCACAGAAGAAGCCGGAAAACGTCATGGTCATCTGGCTCGACTTCGTTGAGGGTGAGGATTCTTTCCGCGAAGAGGTTCAGAAACCGAATCCGAAATTCATCTCAGCACCGTATGTGAATCAACCGATTCAATCATCCAATGTAGAGATTTCGGGTAGTTTCACAGTGGAAGAGACGAAGCATCTTGCAGGAATCCTGAACGCCGGTGCGTTGCCGGTCCACTTGGAAGAAATCTATTCCACTTCGGTCGGTGCACAGTTTGGTGAGCAAGCGCTCAATAAAACGATTTTTGCCGGCATTGTCGGAATTGCGCTTATTTTCCTGTTCATGCTGTTCTATTATAGATTGCCTGGATTTGTCGCAGTCATTACGTTATCAATCTATATCTATTTGATATTACTTGTCTTTACGCTGATCAACGGCGTACTGACATTGCCGGGGATTGCCGCTCTCATGCTCGGGGTCGGGATGGCCGTCGATGCGAATATCTTGATGTATGAACGAATCCGGGAAGAATTGCGGGTCGGGAAATCAGTCAAGACTTCCTTCCTGGCAGGGGCGAAATCCTCCTTCACTGCCATATTTGATGCCAATATCACGACATTATTGGCGGCAGTTGTTCTCTTTATCTTCGGGACAAGCTCAGTCAAAGGGTTTGCGACGATGCTTATCATTAGCATCTTGGTCAGCTTCTTGACAGCGGTCTGGGGGTCGAGGGTGTTTCTTGGCTTATTGGTCAACAGTGGATCTCTTGACGGAAAGCCTGGTTTGTTCGGCATTTCGAAAAGCCGGGTACATGCACCGGAAGAACAAATGGAAACGTTGGATCTTACAACGAAATTCGACCGGTTTGATTTCGTCAATAGCCGAAAACGCTTCTATGTCATCTCCACTGTATTACTCGTTGCTGGTGTCATCATGCTCGCGGTGTTCAAATTAAACCTCGGCATCGACTTCTCCAGCGGTACACGTGTGGAAATTATGGCAGACAAACCGTTGACAAAGGAAGTTGTCACGGACTATCTGGAAGAGATCGGACATCCGTCCAACGACATCGTCATTTCCGGTGAGACCGGTAATATCGGGGTCGTCCGTTACAAAGAGGAGTTCAAACAGGAAGAAATCAATAAATTGAAATCCGAAATTGCGACAGAGTATGGAGGGGAACCGAATATCTCGACCGTTTCATCGACAGTGGGGAAAGAATTGGCGAAAAATGCTGTCAAAGCACTGTTGGTTGCAGCACTAGGTATCATTATCTATGTTGCTTTCCGTTTCGAATGGCGGATGGGGGTCGCTTCGATCATCGGGTTATTCCACGATGCGTTCTTCATGGTCGCGATCTTCAGTATCTTGCGTCTGGAAGTGGATATCACATTCATCGCTGCCGTCTTAACAATCGTTGGGTATTCGATCAACGACACGATTGTCACCTTTGACCGGATCCGTGAAAACTTGAACCGTCGCGGCGTTATCGATAACGTGGATGAGTTGGCCGATATCGTGAACAAATCCCTTCGACAAACATTGGGACGTTCCGTCAACACCGTGCTGACTGTCATATTCGTCGTCGTCGCCCTGATGCTTCTAGGGGCGGATTCGATCAAGCCATTCTCGATCGCCTTGCTCATCGGTTTGCTAGCTGGTACGTACTCTTCCATCTTCATTTCCGCACAGATCTGGTTCGACTTGAAAAAGCGGGAAATGAGAGACAAAGGCACATTGAATGTCAAACAAGAGAAGAAATCATGGGGATCGGACGAACCGGTCGTTTAACAATACGGAATCGCCGACCTGGAGACGGTCAAGAAGTCTTCACCGAAGCGTTTCATCTCTGAGAACGGGGTATACTATTGTATACCCTGTTTTTATTTCCGCACTTCCAACCTGTAGCGAGAGGAGAAATACTATGAAATTCCAATGGACTCTTCTGTTCGGACTATTATTTGCGATTTTGATTGCAGTTTTCGCCGTGTTCAATGTGGATTCGGTTGAAGTGAATTATGTCTTCGGAACGGCAATGTGGCCACTCGTCTTGGTCATTCTAGGATCGGCTTTACTGGGGGCGTTAACTAGTGGATTTGTCGCCATCTTCCGCTCCTATCGATCCAATCGCCGGATCAAAGAGTTGCTGAAAGAGCTAGCGGCCAAGGAAACAACCATTGCAGCACAGCAAAATGAAATTGCGCACCTCCAAAAACAATCCAGGACGTTCGAATCAAGTACGGATGATATCAATCAAAGAGCCGCAGAATGATGAATAAGCGAATCACTTGAACTTTCCTAATCTCTCAAGGAAAGTTTTTCTTTTTCGATGTGGATATAGTATTTCCTTTTAGATACATAGGACATCCGTTATAATGGCGATAAGGATGTGAATCATTTTGATTGAATCAAAGAAAAGGTGGACAATCAGTAGACCTGACCAACAAATTGTTGAAGCCTTAATAGCGGAACTTGGAATTCCGACCGTCCATGCCAAGATACTGGCAGCCCGTGGAATAACGGATCCAAGTGAAGCGAACGCTTTTTTACATATGGATGAATCCAGTTTGCATGACCCTTTTTTATTTCATGACATGGACAAAGCAGTAGCAATCATTGGCCACGCTATCGCTCAACAGAAGAAGATTGCCGTCTATGGCGACTACGACGCAGACGGTGTGACAAGCGTGTCCGTTCTCACGACATCTTTGGAGAAACTTGGGGCGGATGTCCTCTTTGCCATCCCAGATCGATTTGCACATGGCTACGGCCCGAATCAGGAGCTATTCCACGATCTGTATGAAAAAGGAGTCTCGCTTATCATCACAGTGGACAACGGGATCTCCGGCATCGACCAGATTGCCTATGCCAAATCGCTTGGCATGCAAGTCATCATTACAGATCACCATGAAATCGGAGAGACGCTTCCGGCCGCGGATGCAATCATCCATCCACGGCACCCGGAAGGCTCCTATCCGTTCGGCGAGTTGGCTGGTGTCGGGGTGGCCTTCAAATTGGCGTGCGCTCTATTGGGAGAAATTCCATACGACTTGATCGAGTTAGTTGCAATCGGAACAGTTGCGGACCTCGTTCCTCTCCGGGATGAGAACCGATATTTCGTCAAGGAAGGGATCCGTCGCATGCGGCGCTCTAAGCGTCCTGCCATTCAAGCGTTAGCTCGCGTAGCAGGTACAGAGCAGTCGGATTTGAATGAAGAGTCGATCGGTTTCACCATTGGTCCCCGGATCAATGCGGCAGGGCGCCTAGGTGATGCGACGCCTGCTGTGGAGCTCCTCAAGACGGAGGACGAGGGTGTCGCTATTGCCTTGGCCCAACAACTGGATTCGTTGAATAAGGAGAGGCAGGTCATCGTTTCTACTATTACCAAGGAAGCGGAGCGTATGATTTCCGATAAGTACGGAGAAAAGCTCCCTTACGTATTTGTCATTGCGGGAGAAGGATGGAATCCAGGCGTTGTCGGAATTGTTGCCAGCCGGCTAACCGAGAAATATCATCGCCCATCCATCGTTCTTTCATTGGACAATGAAGCGGGTGTGGCGAAAGGATCGGCACGAAGTATTGCCGGCTTTGATTTATATATGGAATTATCCAAAAATGCGGATCTGCTGCCGCATTTTGGGGGTCATCAGATGGCAGCCGGAATGTCACTGGCAATCGAGGATGTTGACGCCCTGCGCGATCGTTTGAATGCCCAGGCGGCGGAAGTTTTGACCGAGCAACTGTTAATTCCCGAAAAGATTATCGATGTTCCCTTGAAGATCGAAGAGATTAATGTGGATATTCTGGAATCGCTTGAAATTCTCCGTCCATTTGGTATGAGCTTTGAAAAACCGACATATATGATAGAAAAGCTGACGACTGCTTCGGTCCGGCAAATTGGAGCGGAAAAAAACCATCTGAAGCTAGAACTGCAAGATGGCGACTTGAAACTGGATGCAATCGGTTTTCGTTTTGGTCATATGGCGGATCATGTGACACCGGATATCACTTTATCTCTGGTCGGGGACTTGCAGGTGAATGAATGGAACGGCCATAAAAAGCCGCAGCTTTTGATCGAAGACGTCCGTTCGGATGATTGGCAGCTATTCGATTTACGTGGTATCCGAGAGCCTTCCCGCTGGCTTCCCAAAATTCCGATGGAGCGGACCTTGTTTGTTGCATTCAGGGATCGGACCTTCACCCGGCTCCCTTCCACCATGCAAGGAATTTCCGTCCTTCATTATGGGAAAGATCAATTACAAGAAGCCGACAATGTCGTTCTTCTCGACATGCCCAATGCCACGGATGAGTTGGAACATGTCATCCAGACTATCGTACCCGACCGGATCTACGCCCATCTGCATGAACCGGAATCAAAGTATTTTGAAGGAATTCCGGGGCGCGATCAATTCGGCTGGTATTACACCTTTTTGAAGAAGCGGGGCAGTTTCGATATAAAGAGAAATGCAGATATGCTGGCTAAACATATGGGGTGGAAGAAAGGCACGATTTCTTTCATGTCGAGGGTGTTTTCCGAGCTTGGATTTGTTAAGATAGAAAATGGCTTGGTTTCCGTTGTGGAGACTGGCGAAAAGCGGGATTTGGCAGAAGCGCCGTCTTATCGACAGAGACAACGTCAAATTGAACTGGAAAAAATTTTGCTTTATGCCTCATATGTAGAGTTGAAGCAATGGTTTGAAACGATTCGAAACGGGGTCGACAGGGAGGAATATTGATGGATTTGAAACAATACGTAACGATTGTCCCGGATTATCCAAAAGAAGGCATCAGTTTCAAAGATATTACGACCATTATGGATAATGGTGAAGCTTATAAATATGCTACGGATGAAATCGTGAAGTATGCAAAAGAGGTAGGGACGGATATCATTGTAGGTCCGGAAGCACGAGGCTTTATCATCGGCTGTCCCGTTGCGTATGCGCTGGAAGTCGGATTTGCACCAGTGCGAAAACCTGGCAAACTGCCTAGGGAAACCATTGCGGTGGAATATGACCTGGAATATGGAAAGGATACATTGACCATCCATAAAGATGCCATCAAGCCGGGTCAGCGCGTCTTGGTTGTCGATGATTTGTTGGCTACTGGCGGAACCGTCGGTGCGACGGTCCAATTGGTGGAGAAATTGGGCGGAATTGTGGCAGGCTGCGCTTTCCTCATCGAGCTTTCTTATTTGAACGGCCGGGAGAAACTGGTTGGACATGATGTCCGGTCTTTGATTACTTATTAATAATTTAACGAAAAAGGTCCTCCGTGGAGAAAACGGAGGATTTTTCTATACGTCGGCTCTTTACATTCCGCTAGTGTTACACATACAATAAGAATATTATCATTTTTTTGTGTAACGGTTCGAAAGGGGTAGAAGAATGGCGAAAAATCGTGACATGACAGCGGGTGACATATTTGAGTTGGTCTCCTCTTATATGAACGAAGAGCACGTCGAATTTGTCAAGAAAGCATACGAAGCCGCAAAGTCTGCACACGAAGGGCAATTTAGAAGTTCGGGAGAGCCGTATATTCTCCATCCCGTCCAAGTAGCGGGCATTCTCGCTGAATTGCAAATGGATCCAGAAACGGTTGCTGCCGGTTTCCTCCATGATGTCGTGGAAGATACGAGCGTAAGTAGAGAGGACATCATCCGGGAATTTGGGGAAGAAGTCGCAATGCTCGTAGACGGTGTGACGAAACTGGAAAAATTAAAATATAAATCGAAAGAAGAAAAACAAGCGGAAAATCATCGGAAAATGTTCGTGGCCATGGCACAAGATATCCGCGTAATTCTGATCAAGCTGGCAGATCGGCTCCATAATATGCGGACACTCAAACATGTACCTGAGGAAAAACAACGTCGTGTAGCCGCAGAAACACTTGAAATTTTTGCGCCATTAGCTCACCGTCTCGGTATTTCGGCAATCAAATGGGAACTGGAAGATATTGCGCTCCGCTATTTGAAGCCGCAGCAATATTACCGCATCGTGAACTTGATGAAGCGAAAGCGATTGGAAAGGGAAAAGTATTTGGAAGACGTCATGGACACGATCCGGTCGGAAATCAGTGCAGTCGGTCTCGAGGCCAATATCTCCGGTCGTCCTAAACATCTTTATTCCATCTATAGGAAAATGGCACTGCAGCAAAAAGAGTTCAATGAAATTTACGATCTTCTGGCTGTCCGGATCCTCGTTTCCAGTATCAAAGACTGTTATGCCGTCTTAGGCATTATCCATACACTTTGGAAACCGATGCCAGGAAGATTCAAAGATTATATCGCTATGCCTAAGCAGAACTTGTATCAATCGATTCATACGACTGTGGTCGGACCAGCTGGCGATCCATTGGAGGTCCAGATCCGCACAGAAGAAATGCACAAAATCTCCGAGTTTGGAGTCGCGGCACATTGGGCTTACAAAGAAGGGAAATCAGCGAATCAACATCCGAGCGACCTCGATTCAAAACTGACCTGGTTCCGGGAAATCTTGGAGTTCCAAAACGAGTCTTCTAATGCAGAGGAGTTCATGGAATCCTTGAAGTTTGATTTATTCTCCGACATGGTCTATGTGTTCACTCCGGATGGGGACGTCATCGAGCTGCCCGCCAGTTCCGTCACAATCGATTTTGCCTACCGCGTCCATTCGGAAGTCGGCAATCGGACGATCGGAGCGAAAGTCAACGGGAAAATCGTACCATTGGATACAGAGCTACATACAGGCGATATTGTCGAAATATTGACTTCAAATCAATCATTCGGACCAAGCCGGGACTGGCTGAAGATTGCGAACACGTCCCAAGCGAAAAATAAAATCAGGCAATATTTTAAAAGGCAGTTGCGCGAAGAAAACATCATCAAAGGGCAAGAATTGATTGAAAAGGAAATCAAAGCACAGGACTACGACATCAAGGAAATTTTAACACCGGAAAATATGAATCGGGCGATTGAGAAGTTCAGCTTCACATCGGAGGAGGATATGTACGCGGCAGTCGGATTCAACGGAATCACGGCACAGCAAGTCGTCAACCGGATGACCGAAAAGATCAGGAGGAAGCGCGAGAAACAAGATACGATTGATAAGATCGTCTCTGATATGAAATCTCCACAGCACCAAAGAACGACCGAATCAGGCGTCATCGTCAAGGGCATCGATAACTTGCTCATCCGGTTGTCCAAATGCTGCAACCCGGTCCCAGGCGATTCCATCGTCGGGTTTATTACAAAAGGGCGGGGGGTATCCGTGCACAGAACGGATTGTCCAAATATTCATGCAGAAGAGGAAGAGGATAGCGATCGCATCATCGAAGTGGAATGGGCGCTCGGCCAATCGAATGTCAAAAAGGAGTTCCACGTCGACATCGAGATATCTGCATTTGACCGACAAGGTTTGTTAAACGAAGTAATGATGGTGGTGGCGGATACGAAGACCCCGATCGTTGCCGTCAGCGGCAAAGCTGATCGCGACAAAATCGCCCGCATTCATATGACAATTAAAATCACCGATATTGCGCATTTGTATCGAATTGTCGACCGGATCAAGCAGATCGGCGATATTTATTCCGTACAACGGGTCATCAACTGATCGGAGGATGAGATAGAATTGAGAGTTGTGTTGCAAAGATCCGGTCCCGCGTCCGTCCGGGTAGATGGGGAAGTGACCGGTTCGATTGAAAAAGGCTATGTTCTGCTCGTCGGAATCACTCATACCGATACCGAAGCAGATATGGAGTATGTCGCGAAAAAAATCGCGGGGCTCCGTCTGTGGGAAGACGAAGAAGGAAAGATGAACCGTGCTATAGAGGAAGTGGGAGGGGCCATCTTGTCCGTGTCCCAATTCACTTTATATGGAGACGTCCGAAAAGGGCGACGCCCCAGTTTCATAGAAGCCGCCCGCCCGGAACAAGCCGAGCCGCTCTGGCAGTATTTCAATGGCCAGTTGGAAGCGGAAGGCTTGAAAGTGGAAACCGGCGTTTTTGGAGCGATGATGGACGTCGAGCTCATCAACGATGGTCCAGTCACCATCATTGTGGAATCCAAATAAAAAGGTTGTTTCATATGGTCGAGTAGGACCTATGAAACAACCTTTTTTGTTTATTGGAGCCGTAGTGGCGCTGATAACTCTGCGCAGGGGCTGATAACTCCGTGCGGGCGCTGATAACTCTGCGCAGTCGCTGATAACTCCGTGCGGGCGCTGATAACTCCACGCGAGCGCTGATAACCCCGCGCAGTCGCTGATAACTTCGCGCGAGCGCTGATAACTCTGGGCAGTCGCTTATAACTCCGTGCGGGCGCTGATAACTCCACGCGAGCGCTGATAACCCCGCGCAGTCGCTGATAACTCCGTGCGGGCGCTGATAACCCCGCGCAGTCGCTGATAACTCCACGCGAGTGCTGATAACCCCGCGCAGTCGCTGATAACTCCGTGCAGTCGCTTATAACTCCACGTGAACGCCGCCATATCTAGCCCTAAATTCATCACTTTCCCTCAAAATAATCAAGCAAGCCCTTATAAATGCCATGAGTCGCTTGTTCGCGGAAAAGATTGGAAGTGACAATGCGTTCTTCATTCGGATTCGAGAGGAAGCCGAGCTCGATTAAAATAGCATTTTGCCGGTTTTCGCGTAGGACCAGGAAGTCTCCTGGTTGAGCACCGCGATCCCGTAGGGGTACGGTGGATGCGAGTCCTTCATTCACCGCCATGGCTAACTCCTTATGTGCCGCTTGGGTGAAGTAGGTCGTAAAGCCTTGGATGGAAGCGTCGGGGTTGGCGTCGTAATGGACGCTGATGAAGGCGTCCGCTTCATGTTGATGGCTGATGGCCACCCGCTTGCGAAGTGAGACGTACGTATCGGCCTCACGAGTCATGATGACATCTGCCCCTGCCGCTTTCAATTTAGCTGCCAATAGTTCGGCAGTTAACATGGTGAGCCCTTTCTCATCGGTTCCCCGTGCCCCTGTTGTCCCTCTATCATTTCCACCGTGCCCCGGATCAATGACAATGGTGAGCCCTTTCATAGTACCGGGTACCCGCTTGGCTTTTTTCTTCTCGGTATGAACGGCAATGCTTCGCTCCTCATCCGTGGAAACGACCCAGTCTGCGACATAGGCGGTTTCTCCCGTCGGCAAGGCGATTCTATACCAATTGTTTTCTTCTTCGAGGATTTGGAATTTTTCTCCTGCATCCGCTCGCTTTACAATTTCGGATGAAGTTGTAGCCGCTTCCCGAATGTTTGTGCCATTTGTCAAAATGGTCACCTGACCCGTGCTATTTTTTTCGGGGTGTTCTTCGGAAGAAGATTCCGTCTCGGAAGCTAGCAATGTCCCGTGGAATGAATACACCCAACCTTCTTTCTTTTTATCAAGCGCAATTCGAACCCAATTTCCCTGAATCTCTGTAATGGCGTACGATTCGCCCCGATGAATCATACCGATCTGCTTCGAAGATTGATCTGCTTTTTTTCTGACATGAAGAGCATTGACAGAAACCAAATATGTATCCGGCTTTAATGCTTTTGGTCTAACAGGGGGCTTGGTCTGGACAGTTTCCGTGTCGTTTCCTTGTTCAACTTCGGTTTCTGGTTTTGTCACTTCGGATTGCATACGCGACTCCGAAATATAATCCGTATGCACCCAACCTTCCAGGCCATTGGCCGCAATCTTGGCCCACGCTCCATCTTGGCCGATCCGCACTCCTTCATCTCCTGCCTGGAGGCGTCCCAATACAGCCGATTCAACAGAAGGGCCCGACCGTATATTCAAGGCGTCCACTTGCGAAACGATTATTGTATGTTCAGTTATTGGCTGATCTTCTGGCACAGTTAGCCATGAAGCGATCCACCCCGTACCATTACCGAATTTGATTTCATACCAATCGTTCGATGTAGTTAATATCTCCACACGATCCCCTTGTTTCAATGAACCGACCACATCGTATGTAAGTCCGGGTCCTGTCCGGATATGTAAAGAGGGCGCATCCACAATGACGTGATTTGTGTCGGCATAAATGGATTGTGCGAAAAGCAGCAGACAGAAGATTGCTGCGAATGGAATGATCCGTTTGCTTGTTCTCGACAAAGTACCACCTTCCTTTACCACCATCTTAGATCGTTTGGAGAGAAAAAACTACAATAAATCTAAAAAGGTTGACACTTTCGCAAGGAATCATTAAGATGAGTACGACTATAAATTTTTTATTGCCGAAGAAGTGGAAAGTAATCATAAGACGGCTGGCAAGAGAGGGCAGGACGTGGCTGAAATCCCGCCTACAGGACGATATGATGAATAACACCACCGAGGCTCCGTGCTGAACACAATCGCTCAGTAGGTACGGACGGAACCGGCCGTTATCCGGATTCAGAGTGGGTGCTAGATAGCGCCAATTTGGGTGGAACCGCGGAAGCTGACAAAAGCTCTCGTCCCTTGTTTACAAGGGGGGAGGGCTTTTTTTGTGGCCTTCTCTCCACCTGGACCCGACATCTTATGAAAGGGGAATGCATTGATGAATTTCAAAGTGCCAAGAGGGACGCAAGATATTTTGCCTTCCGAAACATGGAAATGGCAGCAGGTCGAACAAATCATTGACGAGTTATGCGACCTGTATCGCTACAAGGAAATCCGGACGCCGATTTTCGAGCAGACGGAATTGTTTCAACGTCTGGTCGGAGACACGACCGATGTCGTCCAGAAAGAGATGTATACATTTACCGACAAGGGAGATCGCTCCATGACGCTCCGACCGGAAGGGACCGCTCCAGTCGTCCGCTCCTTTGTGGAAAACAAGATGTTCGGCTATCCTGATCAACCGGTCAAGCTCTATTACACAGGCCCGATGTTCCGCTATGAGCGGCAACAAGCTGGTCGCTATCGCCAGTTTGTCCAATTTGGGGCGGAGGCGATCGGCAGTGCGGATCCTGCCATCGACGCCGAAGTGATCGCCTTGGCGCTCGATGTCTACAAACGGGTCGGGTTGACGAAGTTGAAGCTCGTCATCAATTCGCTCGGCGATACGGAATGCCGATCGGAACACCGAAAAGCACTTATCGCGCACTTCGAACCGCATATCGGTGAATTTTGTGCAGACTGCCAGTCGAGGTTGGAAAAGAACCCGCTGCGCATCCTCGATTGCAAAGTGGACAGCAAGCACCCGTTAATGGCGAGTGCACCATCTTTGACGGATTATTTGAATGAAGATTCCACTCGTTACTTTGACGCCGTAAAAAGTTATTTAGAAGACGCAGGAATCGATTATGAAGTGGATGCCAACCTGGTCCGGGGTCTGGATTATTACAATCATACGGCATTCGAGATCATGAGTTCATCGGAAGGTTTCGGCGCGATCACCACACTTTGCGGCGGCGGCCGATACAATGGGTTGGCCGAGGAAATCGGCGGTCCATCCGCACCGGGAATTGGCTTTGCCATGAGCATCGAGCGTCTTCTTCTCGCTATGGAAGCGGAAGGGATCGCATTTGAAGATCCGTCCGCACTGGATGTCTATATCGTCACGCTTGGCGATGCGGCACGCCATCCGGGATTCAAATTGCTAGGCGAACTCCGGGCAGCTGGAATCCGGACAGACATGGATTATATGGACCGGAAAATGAAAGCGCAGATGAAATCGGCAGATCGGCTGAACGCGCGCATCGTACTCGTCATCGGAGAAGACGAAGTGACAGAAGGCGTCGTTCAAATGAAAAACATGGCGGAAGGCACACAAGAAAAAGTGGCCAACTCCGACATCATCACAGCATTACAAGAGAAGTTGAACTAAGAGAGGCGGAACGAACAATGCAACGAACACATTATTGCGGTAAATTATCGGAACAACAAATTGGAGAAAAGGTGACATTGAAAGGATGGGTGCAAAGACGACGGGACCTCGGCGGTTTGATTTTCGTTGACCTCCGTGACCGGACGGGAATCGTGCAGGCGGTGTTCAACCCAGACTTTTCCACGGAAGCCCACGCTATCGCAGATAAGCTTCGGAATGAATACGTAGTCGAATTGACGGGGAATGTCATTGAACGGGAAGAAGAAACAAAAAATCCTAATTTGGAAACAGGCGCAATCGAACTTCAAGTGACAGACCTTAACATTATCAATGAAGCGAAAAACCCGCCATTCATGATTGAAGATGAAACGGATGTAGGCGAAGAAATCCGTCTGAAATATCGTTACCTCGACTTACGTCGCCCGCAATTGGCAAAAACATTCAAAATGCGTTCCGATATTACAAAAACAGTGCGGAATTTCTTGGATGAAGAAGGGTTCCTTGAAGTGGAAACCCCGATCTTGACGAAATCGACTCCGGAAGGCGCACGTGACTATCTCGTACCGAGCCGTGTGCACGAAGGGGAGTTCTATGCACTTCCACAATCCCCGCAATTGTTCAAACAATTGCTCATGGTATCTGGTTTTGACCGTTATTATCAAATCGCACGCTGCTTCCGGGATGAAGACCTTCGGGCCGACCGCCAGCCGGAATTCACCCAGATCGATATGGAGATGAGCTTCATGTCGATTGAAGAAATTCTTGAAATGAACGAGCGTCTCATGCAGATAGTGATGAAAGACGTAAAAGGAATCGACATAGAAATTCCTTTCAAACGCCTTCCTTACGATGAAGCGATGGCACGTTACGGTTCCGATAAACCGGATACGCGTTTCGACCTTGAATTGATTGATGTGTCCGAAGTGCTGAAAGATACTGAACTGAAAGTGTTCGCAGCGGCGATCGAAGCAGGCGGTCAAGTGAAACTGATCAATGTCAAGGGCGCAGCGGAACGCTATACACGGAAAGAAATCGACGGCTTTGCCGAGTATGCTGCGGTTTACGGTGCAAAAGGCTTGGCGTGGTTGAAAGTCGATGAAGAGGGAATGAAAGGTCCAATCGCGAAATTCTTCCAAGGAGAAGAAGGTGCAGCGCTACGGGCAGCTGCTGAAGCAGAAGCGGGCGATTTATTGCTATTCGTTGCGGATAAGAAAAGCGTCGTTGCAGATGCTTTAGGTGCACTACGTTTGAAATTCGGAAAAGAACTTGGGTTGATTGACGAGTCCACTTTCGATTTCCTTTGGATTACAGATTGGCCGCTCTTCGAATATGACGAAGAAGATGGCCGCTATTATGCAGCTCATCACCCATTCACAATGCCGGCAGATGTGGAAGAGCTTGTATCTAGCCCGGAAACGGTAAAAGCGCAAGCGTATGATCTTGTTCTGAATGGTTATGAGCTAGGAGGCGGATCGCTTCGGATTTATGAGCGCGACGTCCAAGAGAAAATGTTCAAAGCGCTAGGTTTCAGTGAAGAGCAGGCTAGGGAGCAGTTCGGATTCCTTCTGGATGCTTTCGATTACGGGACGCCGCCACATGGTGGAATCGCGTTCGGTTTGGACCGTATCGTCATGATTCTGTCCGGTTCGACAAACTTACGCGATACGATTGCATTCCCGAAAACGGCCAGCGCCAGTGACCTGCTGACAGCCGCTCCGGATACTGTGGATCCTGCACAACTAGCAGAACTCGGTATCCAAATTGCGTCGAAAAAGAAATGATTTCTCCGAAATTTGGAAGCATTCAAAAAACCTTCTAGTAAAATTGTTGAATCGAAAATGGATCTATGATAGTATACAGATAATACAAATCCTGAAGTGTTCGTCATTTGCTAATCAGTTTTGACCGAACAGAAAAATCGTCGGGAGTCCGTATTTCGGTTAGAATGACATGCCCACCATTGGGACGTCAGAGGAATCGGATAGGACACCCACCTGCTGAGTGCGGGTTCAAAACGATACTTCAAAGACGGCACATTCGGGATTTGCTCTTATCTTTTTCTAATCATAATTGAAACCAAAAATGATAGCCCCTCTCGTTAAAACAGAGGGGTTTTTTATTGGAAAAAACTACGGAACGGGTGCCAGGTACTGAACCAATCACATTTGATAGGGTTGCCTGGCACTAACAGGAAAGGCGGAACTAATGTGTTGCACCAATTTTCAAGGAATGAACTAGCGATCGGGACAGAGGGCGTTCAAAGAATGAAGGAAAAGACTGTCGCCATCCTAGGTGTCGGCGGGGTCGGCTCGTTTGCAGCAGAAGCCTGTGCCAGAAGCGGAATCGGGCGGATCATCCTTGTTGACAAGGATGATGTTGATATTACGAATGTCAATCGCCAGCTCGTTGCATATCTTTCCACGGTCGGACGTTCAAAATCGGAAGTGATGAAGGAACGAATCGCCGATATTAATCCGGAGTGCGAAGTAATCGACCTCCATATGTTTTATACTGAGGAGACGGCGGAGGAGTTTTTCAGCTATCAACCTGATTATGTCATCGACGCATCTGATACGATCAGTTACAAAATCCATCTGATAAAAGAGTGCGTGGCACGGGGTGTGAAAGTCATTTCAAGTATGGGTGCGGCCAACAAGTTGGATCCAACCCGCTTCCAAATTGCGGACATTTCCAAGACGCATACGGATCCGATTGCAAAGGTGATCCGGCTTAAATTGCGGAAGGCGGGCATCCGCAAGGGAGTTCCTGTCGTGTTCTCGGATGAAAGTCCGATTGTCGTCCGTGAAGATGTTGTTGAGACGGTTGGAAAACCGGATGCTGCTATTCGGAAAGCAAAAATGCCGCCCGCTTCCAATGCGTTTGTTCCATCCGTGGCCGGGCTCGTATGTGCCAGCTGGGTCATGAATGATATTGTAAAAGATATCCATATTGAACGCGTGAAGGACAAAGTGTAAATAATTTAATTATGTAAACATACTTCTTAAAAAAAGGACCTCATGGGGTCCTTTTTTTCATTATAAAAAGAATATCTCAGATGTTTGTTTGAATTCGCTAGGTGTTACCCCGACATATTTCTTGAATACCGTGCTGAAATAATTTGGTGTATTGAAACCGACATAATCTGCGATTTCTTCCATCGTATTTTTGGAATGGCGGAGCAACCAGACTGATTGTTGGAGACGCGCCAATGTTAAATATTCGGAAAATCCTTTACCCGTTTCTCTTTTAAACAGTCCACTAAAATAGGAATAGCTCAAATTTGCATAACTAGCAATCTCTTGAGCAGTTAATTCCGAATCTACATTTTCCGCAATATAACGTGTGCACTTTTTGATGATCGGATTTTTGGGCAATTCATCAAAATAACGTAGGTGGATCTCGTTATTGGCTGGCGTGCTCCTCGCCTTTTTGGCTTCATAATAAGAGCGGGAGAGATCCTCGGGGTTCGAATAACTGGACCCGATACCAAAATAAAGGTGGATATCATGCTCCTTCTTCAAGCGATTTCTGCCTTCAGTCAGTGCAATCCGTCCTTCCTCCCATTGGTTGATGGAAGCAACTCCTTCAGGCTTTTTAAATAGAAGTAGCAAATGATTATGGAACGGCAAAAAGTAGATTTTGGGCACTATATCAGCCAATGATTCGGAAAGATATGATTGGATCAGTTGTGTGATGCAATGCTCCTTCTGGGGAAAGTGAGTAAACCCCTGGATAAAACAAACGACATTTGGAAAGACAGTATTGCTGAAATAGGCAATAGCATGTAGAAAGTCTTGCCGGTCCATTTCCGTATCCATGAGCAGTCTTCGTAGCACAACGGCATCCAGTTGCTCATTTGTTTTGTTTGCGGTTTGAATCGGGAACTTGTTTGGGTTCCTTCCCTTATGTGCGTTCGTTTCAAGAATAGATTCCATCACCCTGGCCATACAACGATAAAAATGGGCTTTCTTAACCGGATGAATAAGTAAAGCTTGAATTTTTAGTGTGAAGGAAAGAGGAGATGTATGAAGTAGTGTTTCGTCAATCAATGCGATAAAAGCGCCTTCATTGTTCTTTTGCAAATTTCGTAATCTTACCCAGTCCAACAGCGATCGTATATGGAAGAAAAGCAAATCCGCTTCCGCCAATTTGGCTGTATTGTCTAGAATGAGTATATCTTCCCTGTATTTCAAATAGATCCATTTCGTTAATTTGCCCGCTGTAATGCGATCGGTATTTTTAAATATCACTTTAATCTGCATGATTTTCACCTTTCTTCCTCTACACCTGCGTTTAACATAATACCATATTTTTCTACAAATAATAAATAAAGATAAAAAATTATAAATAAACCGACAAAAATTGTAAGGTATAGGGCTGGAAGGTAGCTTATAATGGGGGAGATTCTTTGAAGGAGTTGATGAATTTGAAAGATTACGAAATGACGGACGAACCGAGAGGGACGGTGGACATCCGTAAAGTTCCAAAGCTGGATAAGGAAACAAATAGTATCATGAGGACGGAGATTTTGACAGGGCTTACATTATCGGGTATCTATTTTGCATTTATTTTCCTCGTCCCGATCTTGAATTGGTACAATAAGGATTGGGCATTTTCCAATATGTGGGGCGGCATGTCCTATAGTTGGTTTCTGACGGCGATAGTTTCCATGTTCATGGCCTTCTTCATCGCTTGGATACATACGGCACTTTACGAACGACGTATTAAAAAATATAGCCGTATGATAAGCTCCCATGTTACGAAGGAGGATCAAGCGGCATGATTCAAACGCTTCTCGAGCCAAAATATTTATTTACGATTATTCTGTTAGGGACGATTGTCTTCATTACTTATGCGTCGAAAAGAAATGAAAGTGCAAGCGACTTTTTTGTTGGCGGCCGCCAATTCGGTTGGTTCACGAACGGCTCTGCCATCGGTGGTGACTATTTAAGTGCAGCAACATTCCTCGGTTTAGCTGGCCTTACGTTTGCAGTTGGCTACGATGGGGCGTTCTACACATTCAGTTTCTCGATTGGATTGACATTGCTCGCGGTTTTCATTGCCGGGCCGCTAAGGCGTTTTGGTGCCTACACGGTTGCGGATTTTGTCGCATATCGCTTCCATAGTAAACGGGCGCGCATCATTGCGGTCATTGTCGTATTGGCGATTTCCGGTTTCTATGCTGCGCCTCAATTGCTTGGGGCAGCAAAGATATTGAGCATGTTCTTTGGAACTTCTTATGAGTTCGGCATCATATTCACTAGTGTAGTGATGATTTTCTATGTTGGTGTTGGTGGAATGAAAGGGACTACGATTAACCAAGCATTGGAGCTCTGGATCCGCTTGGGGGCATTCATTCTGATGGTGGCGGCTGCTGTGTGGGGAGGGTTTAATTACCAGAAAATCCTCACGACGATCGGTGAATTCAGCGGAACTGTTGCTAATACGGCTCAATTTACTGCGGACGGGAAAGATGTGGAGTTTGATGGAAAGTCTTGGACGACTGCAGGATTTTTCAATCCGAACTTCTGGCATTCCGCATCCATGTTGATTGGCCTGGCGCTCGGAACGCTTGGACTACCGCATATTCTTTTGCGCTTCTATACGAATCCAAGCGCGAAAGCGGCACGGAAATCCGCATTGATGGCCATTGGGATTGCAAGCTTGTTTTTTTTCTTTGCGATTTATTTGGGTGTAGTCGGACGTGCCGTATTCTTGGAAGGAAATGCTAGCGCGGAAGTGATGCAGAATTTGATTAACGGCGGCGATAATATGGTCGTGCCTTCCACTGCGGAAGCGCTTGGAGGACCATGGCTGCTAGGATTGGTCATCGCGGGTGCATTTGCTGCCGTATTCTCCAACCTATCTGGCCTATTCATCGCAAGCTCCGGCGCGATTGCACATGATCTCTATGCCACTTTTACGAAAAGGGAGCTTACCCAAAGGCAACGTGTGCTAGCTGCAAAAGTGGCAATCGTATTCCTTGGCATTAGCTATGGCATCCTCGGATTGCTTGTAAAAGACGCTTCCATTGGACACCTGGTTGCCTTGGCATTCACTGTTGGCGCGAGCACGTTCGCCCCGATCTTCATTTTAGGAATTTGGTGGAGGGGAATTACGGAAAAAGGGGCGATCGCGGGATTGGTTATTGGATTGCTTGCTTCCATGTTCATGATTTTCTTTTCCTCCGTTTTACCGGAAGCCCTACAATTCAGGGTGCCAGGTATTATAACAGTTCCAATCGGCTTCCTTGCCATCTACATCGTTTCAAAATTGGATGGGAAAGTTCCTGCGGATGTTAACGCTTTTATGCGAAAAGTCCATTCTAAAGAAACAGACTTAGCATAATCATTAATCTTGGAATGGTCCGTCAGTGGACCATTCTTTTTCGCTTAGGTAACTAGAATACTAAGAAGAAGGATGTAGACTTGCACAAAGAAGTCTCTTGACAATTCCAACTTCTGTTGTATGATGAATGAAAATGAAGAAATCGAGTCGCAGCAAGTCAGCTGGACTGTAAAATAGGAACGAAGACGAAGGGTTAGTATGTGGACAATTGGCGTGTCAGAGAGCGGAATTTATGAGCTGGAAGATTCCGTCACACCAATCTGCAGAACCTGCCTTCGGAGTCTTATGCTAAAACATAGGCGTGATTCCCGGCGTTAACGGGGAAAAGTGGGATGTGTGGAATCTACACATCCAATGATGGTGGTACCGCGGAAGGCAAAGCTCTTTCGTCCTGATTTGTTTTCAGGATGAATGGGCTTTTTTATTTTTCCATAAATAGATAAAATAAAAAGATTAAATGGCAGGAGATAGTGGGATGAGCAAACAACGGGTTGTCGTAAAAATTGGAAGCAGTTCGTTAACGAATGATAGGGGGGAGATCGATAACGCCAAGTTTGATGATCATATCCAAGCCTTGACGGCGTTACGCCAGGCGGGACATGAAGTGATCGTCGTATCGTCAGGCGCGGTGGCGGCCGGATTTGCGGCACTCGGTTATCCGGCAAGACCAGTTACCTTAAAAGGCAGACAAGCGGCTGCCGCAGTCGGGCAAAGCCTCCTTGTCCAAACTTATATCGAAAAATTTCGTCCATATGGGCTGGTGCCTGCTCAAATTTTATTGACAAGGAGCGACTTTTCCAATCGGGAAAGATATCGCAATGCCTTTGCCACAATGACGGAATTGTTGGAGAGAGGGATTATTCCAATCATCAATGAAAATGACACCGTTTCAGTCGATGAGTTGACATTCGGTGACAATGACATGCTATCCGCGCTTGTCAGTGGGTTCCTTCATGCCGATCAGCTTATTATCTTAACGGATATTAACGGAATTTATAATGCGAACCCTCGGACGAATCCGCTCGCTCAGCGTTTTGACATGTTGGATGAAATTACAGATGAGCTGCTTGCGGGGGCCGATGAAAATGGCTCGAAGGTGGGCACGGGCGGCATGAAATCAAAGTTGCTTGCTGCTAAAACAGCCCATTCCTTGGGAGTGCCAATTTTCATCGGAACGGGCAGCGGATCGACAAAATTGGTTGATATTTTGGAAGGCAAAGGGGACGGAACGTATATTTCAAATCCCGCCAATGCGACAATCAACACGAGCAGGCAATGGATTGCACTTCACTCCGAGTCTGCCGGAAAGCTGTATGTCGACCAGGGGGCTGAGGACGCCATCCTTTGTAATGGAAAAAGCCTATTGCCAGCGGGTGTCTTCAAAGTGAAAGGAAGCTTCAAAAAGGGCGATGTCGTTGAGGTGTATGGGGTGGGCGGCTTACTTGGAAAAGGGGTCGTCACGTATTCATCCGACGAATTGAAGGAAACGATTGAAAAGCGGAATCGAGAACGACTTGGAGAAGTTCTCTCCCCGATGATAGAAGTTATCCATAGGGATCGTTGGGTTCCCCAAATGTAAGGGATCATTGAAGCAAATATTATATGGAGGGATAAATGATGAGTGCAATCATTGTAAGTGAAGTTCAATTGAAAGGGAAAGCGGCCAAGGAAGCGAGCTACGTCATGGTCGATGTATCTACCGAGGAAAAAAATAAGGCACTGGAATTGATTGCCGAGCAACTATTGAAAGATCAGGATGTATTGCTTGCGGAAAATAAGAAGGATTTATTGGCAGGTAAGGCGGCGGGTCTAACCGATTCGGTATTGGACCGGATTTTATTAAATGAACAACGGATCCAAGATATGTCGGATGCTATCCGCTTGCTAATTGAGCTGAAAGATCCAATCGGAGAAACGCTGGAGAAGATGACGAAAGACAACGGGTTGAACATCGAAAAGAAACGGGTCCCTCTAGGAGTTATCGGCATGATTTATGAGGCTCGCCCGAATGTAACGGTGGATGCGGCGACACTTGCTCTGAAAACGGGGAATGCGGTCATTCTGCGAGGCAGTTCATCCGCCAAACATTCCAACGAGGCATTGGTCAAATCTATCCATACGGCTCTTGCACAAAGTGATATTCCGGTGGACGCCATCCAACTGCTGGAAGATACGAGCAGGGAAACGGCTAAAGAACTGTTTCAGTTGAATGACTATTTGGATGTCCTCATTCCACGCGGCGGAAAGCAACTGATTGAAACGGTCATCCGGGAATCGACTGTTCCTGTCATTGAAACAGGGGCCGGCAACTGCCATATTTATATAGATGAGGCAGCCCGCCCGGAAATGGCGGAATCAATTGTATTGAATGCCAAAACACAACGGCCATCTGTGTGTAATGCAATCGAGACTGTGTTGATTCATAAAACATGGTTCGTCCAAAACGGAACAGCTCTTGTTTCCGCACTGCAGGAAAAAGGAGTGGAGGTGTACGGCGATGATATGGTTCGCAATGCATGGTCCGATGTGAAAAATGTAGAGGAGACAGATTGGGCTTCTGAATTCTTAGGTTTATCCGTCCGGATCAAATGTGTAGCGGATGTTTTCGAAGCGATCGACCATATCCATCGCTATGGCACCAAGCATTCTGAAGCGATCATCACGGATGATGACGCGACAGCGGCTGTCTTTTTAAACCGGGTCGATGCGTCGGCCGTCTATCATAATGCGTCCACACGCTTCACCGACGGATTTGAATTCGGCTATGGCGCGGAAATAGGTATCAGCACTCAAAAACTACATGCCCGCGGGCCGATGGGACTGACTGCTCTAACTTCTAGCAAATTTGTCATTACCGGGGACGGCCAAGTGAGAGGCTAAGATCCTCGAAATAAAACCCTTTCTCTGCCTGTCACAGGCGGTGAAGGGTTTTATTTTGTCCGGGGAATGGTAAGGAAGAGTCTATAACAGAAAAAACAAGCCCTCCGTGACATCGCTTTTCAAATAAAGTAAAATGAAAGTATTGTTCGTAGAAAGGAAGTTTCAAATTGAAAAGTATGCTTAGATTCTCGGTGCTTGGTGCGATTCTTCTGTTATTGACAGCATGCACCCAAGTGAATGCTAATAAGAGTTTGACAGCGGAAGATGTTTTTGAGAAAGCGAAGGAGGCATCCGACAAACTGGAGGATGTCCAAGCTCATTTCGTCATCGAACATTTGTCAGCTCCGATTGACCCAGAACAGAAAAAAACAACCAAATATGATATTCAATCGGTTTATACTTCACAGCCAACCGTTCTGCATCAAAAAGCCCGTATTTCCCAAACGAAGACAGAACCATGGGAGGCGGAATTTTACCGTGTGGACGAACGTCTATTCGGAAAAGGTGACAATGAACAAGATTGGGATGAACTTCCGTCAAGTTCCTTATCTGATTTGTTCGGACCCATTTATCAATATGTAAATCCTACAATGGATCTGACCTTGTTTGATGAGTTTCAAGATGAGTTTGAGCTGGAACCGGTCGATTATGGATATGCCCTGTCTCTGACGATGACAAAAGATCAGTTCAAGCAATTCAGCCAACAATTATTAGGTCCGGAAAACAGCAATGTCGATGACAAAGCATTTTTATTGGTGGAAAGGCTTGAATTTGAAATTATCATTGACCGTAACACTTTCTTTGTGACAGATTTTAAAATGCTAACCGATGTAACCAACTACGTCGGACGTGATTCACATCGCACGAGACAAAAAGTCAATGCGACCTATAGCTACTTCAATGATGTCGAAGCCATCCAAGTCCCTGATAAAGTCCGGAACCCCGCAAAATAGTATAAAGTTCCGAATTTAGACGAAAACGACTAAGATTCCCATCTTGTGTAAAGGGATAAACGTGATACAATCAATCCAAATAGGTCTATTCTCATAAATTGAGCATGGTAACTTCGATACAAACGGAATTGAAATGAGAGGAATGAAGGCGATGTCGCAACAGACGAATATTTTATTGGAAAGCGGTACAAACGAGCTGGAAATCATCGAATTCGAGATGGGGAACAACCGGTATGGCATAAACGTGATCAAAGTGAAAGAAATTATCATGCCCATGAAAGTGACGCCGATCCCGCATGCCAATCCTGCCGTTGAAGGCATCATTCAATTGCGTGGGGACGTACTGCCTGTCATCAATATGGAAAAGGTGCTCGGGATGCCGCCGTCTTCCCAAAAGAGCGATGAAAAGTATATCGTCGCTGCTTTCAATAAGACACAAGTCGTGTTCCATGTCCACAATGTGACACAAATTCATCGAATTTCTTGGGATCAGATTGAAAAGCCGTCTGACATCTATTCCGCTGAGTCCTCACAAGTCATCGGTGTCATCAAACGGGACGGCGATATGCTATTGCTGTTGGATTTTGAAAAAATCATTTTGGATATTAGCCCGGAAACCGGAATCCGTGTAGACCAAGTGAAGAAACTTGGGAAGCGGGAGCGTTCCGATAAACGGCTCATTTGTGCAGAGGACTCTCCACTTCTCCGGAAACTGCTTGATAATACGCTCCGGGAAGCCGGTTATGAGAACCTCGAGTTCTTTGAAAACGGAAAAGATGCGCTGGATTATTTAGAAAGCATCGTGGCCAGCGGAAAGAAAGTGACGGATGAAGTTCAAATGGTCATTACGGACATCGAGATGCCACAAATGGACGGCCATCACTTCACGAAGCGGATTCGCGGCAATAAAGACCTGGAAGGGTTGCCGGTCATCATCTTTTCCTCGCTTATCACGGACGATCTGAAGCATAAGGGTGAAAGTGTCGGGGCGAATGATCAGGTAAGTAAACCGGAAATCGCGGAACTTGTCTTGAAGATCGATCAATATATCTTATAAGAGAACAGGAGGCTATCCGAGCATACGGATAGCCTCTTTTTGGAATACGCTCAAAAGTTTTCATTTCTTCCGGAAGTTTCTTAAACGATCATAGATCGCTGCCAATCTTTTTTCTTCTCCGGCGCTCACTGGCAAATAGAATTCCACGTCTTTGATGGCATCCGGTAAATATTGTTGATCGGACCAGCCGCCGAAAGAACCTATCGGCGTGTCATGTGGATACTGGTAACCGACGTGTCCTAGGTCGGCCGCACCGGTGTAATGTGCATCCCGGAGATGCATAGGAATATCTCCGGTTTGTCCTTTATGTATGGATTGGATGGCGGCATCAATTGCTTTGTAGGCTGAGTTTGATTTGGAAGCGAGACACATATCGATGACCGCGTTGGCGAGCGGGATTCGGGCTTCCGGCATTCCGAGACGCACGGCCGCTTCCGTTGCCGCTAATACTCGAGGGCCCACTTCAGGGGAAGCCAGGCCGATATCTTCATATGCCATGACCAAAAGCCTTCTGCAAACAGCAACGAGATCTCCGGTTTCCAATAGATTAGCTAAATAGAAGAGAGCAGCATTGACATCGCTACCTCGTACCGACTTTTGAAGTGCGGATAATAAATTATAGAAATGAGAGCCTTTCTTATCTCCGAGCAATCCGACCCGACCGATTAAATTATTGACCAACCAATCTTCCACAATTGTTTTCCCGTCTTCTTCATCGCTGGCATTCACGATCGACTCCAAGACAGTCAATGCTTTTCGTGCGTCGCCATTGACACCTTCTGCAATTTTTCTTAGCTGTTCCTCGCTAATGGCGATCCGCATCATTCCGAGGCCTCGTTCCTCGTCAGTCAACGCACGCTTTAATAATTGCATCACGTCGTCAGGATCCAGCCGGGATAATTGCTTGATTTCCCCGCATCGTGACCGGATGGCCGGGTTGACGTCGTGGAATGGATTTTCAGTAGTCGCTCCGATCAAAACGATGGCACCGCTCTCGACATGCGGCAGCAACGTATCTTGCTGCAATTTGTTGAAGCGATGGATCTCATCTAGGAAAAGCAGGACTTTACCGGTAATCCGTGCTTCCGCTACAACATCTTCAACATCTTTCTTACCGGATGTTGTCGCGTTCAGTGCGATGAAGGGAAGGTCGCTCGTGCCGGCGATGGCATGAGCAAGGGATGTCTTGCCTATGCCCGGTTCCCCGTAAAGAAGCATGGAAGGAACATGACCATTTTTGATCATCCGATACAGCGCTGTGTCAGGGCCGATGATTTGTTGCTGTCCGGCCATTTCATCTATAGTTTTAGGCCGCATCCGATAGGCTAATGGTTCGTTCTTCAAACTGATCACTCCTCGTACATCTGTTCCTCCATTATACACGCATATGGAACAGATTTCATTTTCAGCAGGTTTCGGTTTAATTATGCTATACTATTTTGAAGTAATCGCATATAAAAGGGCAGGGGACTTATTATGAAAATTTCAACTAAAGGACGTTATGGACTGACGGTAGTCGTCGAATTGGGAGCAAAGTATGGGCAGGGGCCTGTACCGCTCCGGAAAATTGCGGAAGAGCAAAACTTATCCGAAGCTTATTTGGAGCAACTGATTCCGCCATTGCGAAATAGCCGGATCGTCAAAAGTGTCAGAGGGGCTTATGGCGGGTACATGCTTGCCAAGGCGCCTGAAGAAATCACGGCGGGGGATGTCATCCGTATTTTAGAAGGACCGATCCAAGTCGTTGAAGGTTTGGATGAAACGGATATCCCCCAACAGCAATTATGGAAGCGGATCGGGGATGCGGTCCGTGAGGTGCTGGATAAAACGACGATCCAGGATTTAATGGAATCCGAGAATGAGCCGATCAGCGACGGCTATATGTTCTACATTTAATCCAATAGGTAAATGTGTACTTTTAAAGGAGTATTGGCAATGAACTCAATTTATTTAGACCATGCGGCTACAACACCGGTCCATCCGAAAGTCGGAGCGGTGTATGTGGAGATAATGGAAACCATTTTTGGCAATCCTTCCAGCATCCATAGCTATGGTCGGGAAGCACGAAAACATCTGGATGAAGCGCGGAAAGTGTTAGCCGCATCCATCCATGCCCTGCCAACCGAAATCATTTTCACTTCAGGCGGGACGGAAGCCGATAATATTGCGATTTTTGGTACGGCTGCCGCCATGAAAGAGATGGGAAATCATATCATCACTTCAAATATTGAACACCCCGCTGTTTTGGAATCCTGTAAACGGTTGGAAGAACAAGGGTATGACATCAGTTATTTAGAGGTGAATGAAAAAGGGCAAATCGATGTTCAGCAAGTGCAGGAAACATTGACGGATAAGACGATTCTTGTCACGATCATGTTCGGCAATAATGAAGTAGGCACCATTCAACCAATCCGTGAGATCGGGCAAATATTGAAAGATCATCAAGCGATTTTTCATACGGATGCGGTCCAAGCGTATGGAATCGTTCCATTACATGTAGATGACCTGGGAGTCGATCTGTTATCCGTATCCGCCCATAAATTGAACGGTCCGAAAGGGATCGGCTTTCTTTATCAGCGGAAAGGCCTGAAAACGGCCCCGCTCCTTTATGGAGGAGGGCAAGAGAGGAAAAGGCGAGCCGGGACGGAAAATTTGCCTTCCATTGCCGCATTTGCCGAGGCCGTTTCCATCGCGCAGGAATTGATGGAGAACAATCGGACAAAATATACGCACTTTGCCAACATCATGATGCAAGTACTAGATGAAAAGGGCGTTTCGTATGAGATAAATGCAGCCAATGTGGAAAAGCTGCCACATATATTCAATATTAGCTTTCCTGGAACGGATATCGAGTCTTTGCTTGTTAACCTGGATATGGCCGGCATTGCCGTTTCAAGCGGTTCGGCGTGTTCAGCAGGGTCTTTGGATCCATCCCACGTATTGACTGCTATGTTCGGCGAAGGATCTCCTAAATTGCGTAATTCCGTCCGTTTCAGCTTCGGGCTAGGCATTGATGAAGAAGCGGTAAAAGAAGCCTCTGTCAAAACGGCGGACATCGTGAATCGACTTGTGAAATGAATAATAAAGGATGAAGAATGTATGAGAACTGCAAAAGCTCCGGCTGATACCCGGGTTGTCGTCGGTATGTCGGGAGGCGTCGATTCATCAGTCGCGGCGTTACTATTGAAGGAACAAGGCTATGACGTCATCGGTATTTTCATGAAAAACTGGGACGACACCGATGAATTCGGGGTTTGCACCGCAACCGAAGATTACGAAGACGTCATCAGCGTCTGTAATGAAATTGGCATCCCGTATTATGCTGTTAATTTTGAAAAACAATATTGGGATAAAGTATTCACATATTTTCTTGATGAATATAAAGCGGGACGCACGCCGAATCCCGATGTGATGTGCAATAAGGAAATCAAATTCAAAGCGTTCCTGGACCATGCGATGAGCCTCGGTGCTGATTATTTGGCGACTGGCCATTATGCCCAAGTTGTTGAGGTGGATGGCGGAGTCGCCATGCTGCGTGGAAAAGACACGAACAAGGACCAAACCTACTTTTTGAATCAGTTGACCCAAGAGCAGCTACAAAAGGTGATGTTCCCGATCGGGCATTTAGATAAGAGCGATGTCCGTAAAAAAGCGGAGGAAGCAGGTTTGACAACAGCTTCGAAAAAAGATTCCACCGGCATTTGCTTCATCGGCGAACGGAACTTCAAAGAATTCCTTAGTCAATACCTTCCTGCACAGCCTGGGGAAATGCAAACGATGGAAGGGCAGACCGTCGGCCGTCATGACGGCTTGATGTACTATACGATCGGGCAGCGCCATGGACTCGGTATCGGTGGTGCGGGGGATCCTTGGTTTGTGTTAGGGAAGGACCTCGAAAGGAATGTTCTGCTCGTCGGTCAAAATTTCCATAATGATGCACTGTATTCGGACAGCCTGACTGCTATTCAAGTCAGTTTTGCCACAGCCCGTAATATGCCTGAGACGTTTGAATGTACAGCGAAATTCCGGTATCGCCAGCCAGATACGAAAGTGACGGTAGAAATGACGGGAGACGGAGAGGCACATGTCCACTTTGCTGAACCGGTCCGTGCCATTACACCGGGACAAGCGGTCGTCTTTTACGATGGAGAAGAATGCCTCGGCGGCGGTACGATCCATACGGTCATCAAAAATGGACAGCAACTCGATTATGTCGGTTAAGGGGAATGTGTAATGAAATACAATGAAATAGGAATAGCCGCCTTGCAGGATGGTGAGCTGGAGAAAGCAGTGGAGTCATTCATGAAAGCGGTGGAAGAACGACCGGACGACCCAGTGGGCTATATTAACTTAGGCAATGTTTTTGCATCCTTAGGTGACATTGATAGAGCCGAGCCATTTTTCCAAAAAGCGATCACATTGGATGAGGAAGCAGGAACCGCCTTTTATGGACTTGCCAACCTTTATTACAATGCGGAGCGTTACGATGAAGCGGCAAAATTGTATGAACAGGCGGTTCGCCAAGGAGTAGAGGATGCGGATGCGTACTTCATGCTCGGGAAAAGCTTGGAACGATCCGCAAATGATAAATTGGCATTACCTTATATGCAGAGGGCAGCGGAATTGGCTCCACAAGATTTGGAAATCCGCTTATCCTATGGGATACTCTTGGCGAAAATGGAACTGTTTCCGCAGGCTGCCGATGAATTCCGTTTCGTCTTGGAGCTTGATCCAGACCACGCGGATGCCCATTACAACCTCGGCATTGTCTATGCGGTTTCAACGGATCGGAAAGAGGATGCGCTTCATCATTTGGAGCAATCCTTTACAATCGAACCGGATCATATGGAAGCACGCAATATTTTCAACATGATACAGCAAAACCAGTAATACGCGTAGTTGGAAAGAGTGAAAGGAGTGAGGATGGAGATGAGCGGTGAAACAGAGGAAATCTTCTTGACGGGACGGCCGGTCGTTACCATCTTCCATAATCCTGATAATCTTTTCACCATTATGAAATTGAAAGTCCGGGAAACCAATTGCGGCTATACGGAGAAAGAGATCATCGTCAAGGGGAATTTTCCTCAACTGAACGGAGAAGACGACTACCGCTTCACGGGCAGTCTCGTCACGCACCCGTCCTACGGTTTGCAATTTGACGTCCGAACGTTCGAGAAGGAAATGCCATCAACCGAGACCGGATTGATCCATTACTTATCAGGCGACCTCTTTCCGGGAATTGGATTAAAGACAGCGGATACGATCGTGAAGAAATTAGGCAAAGATGCCATCAAGAAAATCATGAACGATCCCGCCGTGCTCGATACGATTCCCCGTCTATCCGAAGAACGGAAAGAGACGCTCGTGACGGTGTTGCAACAAAACATGGGACTGGAACGGACGCTCATCCAGTTGAATGAATGGGGGTTCGGCCCTCAGATCAGCATGCGGATCTATCAGACGTACCGGGAAGAAACCATCGAACTGTTGAATGAAAATCCATACCGCTTAATTGAGGAAGTGGAAGGTGTCGGTTTTCAACGGGCGGATGAATTAGGAAAGAATCTTGGCATCACAGGAGCCCACCCGGCACGGATCAAAGCGGCAATCCTCCATTCGATGAACCAGTCTGTACAATCGGCAGGGCATGTCTATTTGGAAGCGAAAGATGTATTGCCTGACGCGAAGCGTGCTTTGGAAATGAGCCAGCCTGTCGAGATACCGTTCAAGACGATTTCGCAAGCGATCATAGAACTCGTTGAAGAGGGGAAGTTGGCAGCGGAAGAAAGGAAACTGTATCTTCCATCGCTTTATTTCTCGGAGCTGGGCATCGCGTCGAAGATCACCCGTATTCTAGAGAACGAGGTGGCCGACCAGTTCCCCGCGTCAGAAATCAGGAAAGCCGTCGGTGAAGTCGAGGAACGTCTTGGTGTCAATTATGCAGAAACGCAAGTGTCGGCTATTGAAACGGCCCTTCATTCCCCTGCAATGATCCTGACGGGCGGTCCGGGGACAGGGAAGACGACGGTCATCCGGGGGCTTGTCGAGGTCTATGCGGAACTTCATGGACTTTCCTTGGACCCGAAGGAATATGCGAAAAAGAAAGAGACCTTTCCCATCGTGCTAGCGGCACCGACCGGACGGGCAGCGAAGCGGATGTCCGAATCGACAGGCCTTCCTGCCATGACCATCCACCGGCTGCTCGGTTTTACCGGGCATGAGAAAGAGGAGGAAGTGGAGCGGGAGGTGGAAGGCCGCCTGATCATCATCGATGAAATGTCCATGGTCGATACATGGTTGGCCCACCAGCTGCTGAAGGCGTTGCCGGATGATGTCCAGTTGCTATTTGTTGGGGATCAGGATCAGCTTCCGCCAGTCGGTCCGGGTCAAGTTCTCCGGGATTTGTTGGGATCGGGCAAGGTCCCTGTCGTGGAATTGACGGAAATTTATCGGCAAAGTGCCGGTTCGACCATCATCGAAATGGCACATATGATTAAACGTTCCGAATGGTCCGGGGATGTTGCTGCCAAAACATCCGATCGTTCCTTCATCAAAGCTGATGGTGAACGGATATTGGAAGTCGTGGAGCAAGTCATCACTAATGCTCTTACGAAAGGCCATGCCATCAAGGATATCCAAGTTCTCGCTCCGATGTACAAAGGTCCAGCCGGCATCGACGGGTTGAATAAAATGATCCAGCAAATGGTCAATCCTCCTGCTCCAGATAGGAAAGAGGTTGTTTTCGGCGAAGCGGTCTATCGGATCGGAGACAAAGTTCTTCAACTGGTCAACCAACCGGAGAGTAATGTGTTCAATGGCGATATGGGCGAAGTGATCGCCATTATCAAAGCCAAGGAAACGGTTGATAAAAAAGAACTGCTTGTCGTCTCTTATGATGGCATCGAAGTGACATATGAGCGGAGCGACCTCCATCAAATCACCCTCGCCTATTGCTGCTCCATCCATAAATCGCAAGGCAGTGAGTTTCCAATCGTCATCATGCCCATCGTCCGCAGCCATCGCAAAATGCTTCGACGCAATCTGTTATACACAGGCATTACTCGTGCGAAGAATTTCCTGATCCTTTGCGGGGAGCCGGAAGAATTCAAGATGGGGATTTTCCGGACAGATGAAATGCAGCGGCAAACGACCTTGAAGGAAAGGTTGAACGCAGATGTGGCTGTCGATGAAGAACGGCCAGCCGACCAGTCGACTCCGGAAATGAATGAGGAAGAAACCTCTCAAGAGCAGGAAATGTTGGAACCAAAGGAATACAAACTCACCACTGAAAATTTTATTTCCATCGATCCGATGATCGGCATGCAAGGGGTCACACCGTATGCTTTTCTCGAAGAGGATATAGGATGATTGTGGATTGACATCGTTGCCAAACTTATCTATAATCCAGATATTCATAAGAAATTCGATGACGGAGAAAGTACGCATACTTGGCTTGTGCAGAAAGAAGTCCCTTGGCTGGAAGGACTTCCTTGACAATGTGACGGAAAGCTACTCCCGAGTGCAGCTCATCCCTGCCGTTTCGCCGCGTTAAGGCTTCCAGAGATATTGGCACACATGCTGCCGATAAGTAGGGTGGTACCGCGAGATAAAAATCCTCGCCCCTTGTTTAAGGGGGGGGGATTTTTTTGTTTGCCATCAAAACTAAGAACCAATTGGAGGGTAACATCATGAAAAAATTCACATCTGCAGAAATACGCAACCTGTTTTTAGAATACTTTAAACAGCACGGGCATAGTGTAGAGCCATCCGCACCGCTCGTCCCAATCGATGATCCGTCCTTGCTGTGGATCAATAGCGGTGTCGCGACTTTAAAAAAATATTTTGATGGACGCGTCATTCCGGAAAACCCGCGTATCGCCAATGCTCAAAAATCCATTCGGACGAATGATATCGAGAACGTCGGGAAAACAGCCCGTCACCACACGTTCTTTGAAATGCTCGGTAACTTTTCCATCGGCGATTACTTCAAAGAAGAAGCGATTATTCGCGCATGGGATTTCTTGACGAATGAAGAATGGGTCGGTTTCGATCCGGAATTACTGTCCGTCACCGTCCATCCGGAAGATGAAGAAGCTTATGTCATTTGGCGAGACAAAATCGGCATTCCGGAAGAACGCATCATCCGGCTGGAAGGGAACTTCTGGGACATCGGGGAAGGCCCAAGCGGTCCGAACTCTGAAATATTCTATGACCGGGGTCCTTCCTATGGAGATGACTTCTCCGATCCGGAGTTATACCCAGGCGGGGAGAATGAACGTTATTTGGAGATCTGGAACCTCGTCTTCTCGGAGTTCAACCATAATCCAGATCATACGTACACACCCCTGCCAAAGAAGAATATCGATACAGGGATGGGTCTCGAGCGGATTGTGTCGGTCATTCAGGATGTGCCAACGAACTTTGACACAGACCTCTTCATGCCGATTATGCATGCGATTGAAGAAACGTCCGGTCAGACATATGGACAAGATACGGATAAGGACACGGCGTTTAAAGTGATTGCCGATCATATTCGTACCGTTGCCTTTGCAATCGGTGACGGGGCGTTGCCGTCCAATGAAGGGCGAGGATACGTTCTCCGCCGTTTATTGCGCCGGGCGGTCCGTTTCGCCAAACAACTGGGTATCGAAAAACCGTTCATGTATAACCTCGTACCGGTTGTCGGCGGAATCATGGACGATTTCTATCCGGAAGTGAAAGAGAAGCAAGAATTCATTATGAAAGTCATTAAAAATGAGGAAGATCGTTTCCATGAAACATTGACTGAAGGGATGAACATCCTCTCGGGCGTCATCGAAAAATCGAAATCGAACGGAACATCCGTCGTTCCAGGCGCAGATGCGTTCAGGCTCTACGATACTTATGGCTTCCCGTTCGAGTTGACGGAAGAATTCGCGGAAGAAGCGGGTGTCACTGTCGACCGGGAAGGTTTTGAGACGGAGATGGAGAATCAGCGGAACCGCGCACGTGCTGCTCGTCAAGACGTTGATTCGATGCACGTCCAGTCCGGTGTGCTCGGTGAAATCCATGAACCGAGTGAATTCATCGGCTATGATCAGCTCGTTTGTGAAGCGAAAGTCCTTGTCCTATTGCAGGATGGAAATACGGTTGACCAGGCAGCCGAAGGGGCGGAAGTCCAGTTCATCTTGGATCAAACACCGTTCTATGCAGAAAGTGGCGGCCAAGTAGCGGATAAAGGGACTGTGACTGGTGAATCATTCGTGGCGGACGTGAAAGATGTCCAAAAGGCCCCGAACGGCCAAAACCTTCATACCGCGGTCATTCGTTCGGGTGAAATGGTAGTAGGCTCCGAAGTCCGGGCGGAAGTGGATGAGCAGTCAAGAAAATTGATCATCCGGAACCATACGGCGACGCATCTGCTCCATAAAGCATTGAAAGAAGTACTTGGCGAGCATGTCAATCAGGCCGGTTCCTACGTCGGTCCAGATCGACTCCGATTCGACTTCTCGCATTTTGGACAAGTGACGAAAGAAGAGCTTGAGAAAATTGAACAGCTCGTCAATGAAAAGATTTGGGAAGACATTTCTGTCGACATTTCCCAAAAACCGATTGATGAAGCGAAAAAAATGGGTGCAATGGCGTTATTCGGTGAGAAGTATGGTGCTGTCGTACGCGTCGTGACAGTCGGTGATTATTCACTTGAACTTTGCGGTGGCTGTCACGTACCTTCCACAGGATTCATCGGTTTGTTCAAGCTTGAATCCGAAGGGGGAATCGGAGCAGGAACTCGCCGGATCGAGGCGGTTACAGGTCAACAAGCCTATCGTTCATTTAAAGAAGAAGAAACAAAGTTGAACGAAGCGGCTACTTTGTTAAAGTCCAATCCGAAAGACCTTTTAACAAAAATCGGAACGGTTTTATCCGATATGAAAGAATTGCAGCGTGAAAACGAATCGCTGTCCGCTAAACTTGGCAACAGTCAAATGGATGATGTGTTGGCAAAGGCCCAACAAATCGGTGAAATTTCTGTCATTGCGAGCCGTGTCGATGTTAAGGACAATAATGGACTACGTCAAATGATGGATGAGATGAAGCAGAAAGTGGCTTCTGGCGTGATCGTGCTCGGGGCGGCAGCAGACGGAAAAGTAATGCTGATCGCAGGAGTGACGGATGATTTAAAGACAGGGAACTATCATGCAGGTAAAATCGTCAATCATGTAGCGGCGCAATGCGACGGAAAAGGCGGAGGCCGACCGGATATGGCGATGGCGGGAGCGAAAGATGTTTCCAAGCTTGATGATGCTCTCCAATCCGTGTATGATTATGTCAAATCCGTTTAACAGGATTCGGATGATGGGTATACTAAAATAGATGTCCTGAAAGTGGGGTGGGTATCGAACATGGATTCATACGACAAAACGATGAAATTCAACTTTCCAGAAGAGTCGATGAAGGATGAGGTCAAAGAAGTGATGCTCCATGTGTATAAGGCACTGGACGACAAAGGGTACAATCCGATCAACCAGATAGTCGGCTATCTGCTGTCGGGCGATCCGGCCTATATACCCCGGCATGAGGAAGCCCGGAATAAAATCCGGAAATTAGAGCGGGATGAAATTCTGGAGGAGCTCGTAAAGTTTTATATCCGTGAAAACGGAGGGGCACCGGATTGAGGATAATGGGATTGGATGTCGGGACCAAAACGGTCGGCATAGCGATCAGCGATGCTTTGGGATGGACAGCCCAAGGAATTGAAACAATGAAGATCGATGAACATGCCGGCCAATTCGGCATGGAAAGAATTGAACAACTCGTTTCCGAATATGACGTAAACGAATTCGTTGTTGGCTACCCTAAAAACATGAATAATACAATCGGTCCCCGAGGTGAGGCAACAGAAAATTACGCTCGCCTTCTTGAAGAAAAATTCGGGCTTCCGGTGAAGCTATGGGATGAACGGCTGTCGACCATGGCGGCAGAGCGCATGCTGATCGAAGCGGATGTCAGCCGCAAAAAGAGGAAGACAGTCATTGATAAGATGGCAGCGGTCCTGATCCTTCAAGGATATTTGGACTCAAAAAATTAAAGAGGTGACCGAAATGGAACACGGACAAGAAACGATTACCATTGTAGATGAACAAGGAAATGAACATGTGGGTGAAGTGATTTTAACTTTTGAATCAGAAGAATACGGCAAATCGTACGTCCTTTACCACATTTTAGGGAAAGAGGAGTCGGAAGACGGGGAAATTGAAATCCACGCATCTTCCTTCATTCCGACCGAAGAGGGCGAAGACGGCGAGTTATACCCGATCGAGAGCGATGAGGAATGGGAAATGATCGAAGAAATGCTGAACACGTTCATCGAAGAAGAAGAGGAAGAAGAGTAACCCATATGCGTTCGGACGGGACGGTGAACACTGTCCCGTCTTTTCTTTGTCGTTTAGATCTTATCAACTGAATGATGAGTTGATAAAGTTGTAGGCTTAAACATCTACCTATACATTTTTCCAAATAAAAGAGGTGAGTACTGTATGGAAAATGGGTCGAAAAAAGAAGTGATGTTGGAACGGATGTTAGAGAAGAAAAAAGAAGTGAGAGTCGTGCGGAAAATTGTTTTTATCATTGCGTCGATCCTTCTGTTCGTCGGTTTCATTGGCGGCTTTTTCGGTTACCGTTATATCAAAGGAGCCCTACAGCCTGTCGATCCCGAATCGGAAGAGGTGATTGAAGTAGTCATTCCGATCGGATCTGGAGTTGATACGATCGCTTCCGAACTACAGAAAAAAGGGATTATCAAAAATGCCAAGCTCTTTAAATACTATGCAAAATTCAACAATGAGTCCCAATTCCAAGCAGGTACATACGGGTTGACGAAAGCGATGACGCCGGATGAATTGATCCAAAGCTTAAAAACCGGCAAAGTGTATCGAACTCCAGTTTTCACGATGACAATACCTGAAGGATTGACTGTCAAGCAAATTGCAGGCATCGTGGAGAAAAAAGCAGGTATACCCGCGGATGAATTTTTGACGTACATAAATAGTGAGGCAACCATCAATCGATTGATGGCTAAGTATCCACAACTACTGACAGAGGAAATCCAAGGGAAGCAGATCAAATTTCCGTTGGAAGGATATCTTTTCCCTGCGACTTATCCGTTTTATGAAGAAAAACCTACGCTGGACTCAATCGTCGATACGATGGTCCAAGCGACCGCTGCCAATGTAGCGCCTTATCATGACTATTTGGAAACAGAAGGGAAATCGGTTCATTGGTTGCTGACTTTCGCCTCCTTATTGGAAAAGGAAGCTACCGCTAAATCGGACCGTGAAACAATCGCGAGCGTCTTCTATAACCGGATGGAAATTGATATGCCATTGCAGACAGACCCAACCGTTCTTTATTCACTCGGAGAGCATAAAGACCGCGTCCTCTATGCCGACTTGGAAATCGATGATCCCTACAACACGTACAAACATAAAGGATTGCCACCTGGTCCGATAGCGGGTGCGGGAAAAGCATCCATTGAAGCGGTAATCGATCCGTCCGAAACAGATTATTTTTATTTCCTAGCGGATAAAACGGGGACGAATCATTTTACCAAATCATATGAGGAACATTTGAAAAATCGGGAACTCTACCTTTCCGGAGATTGATCGCTATCAAACGGCCGACGACTGGAGTGGACATGTTGGAAGATTATTTGAGTTATATAGTGAGTTTGCAAAAAGATGAAGAAGAGCTTTTCAGCCGTATGGAACAATATGCAGAAGAGCATCGGATTCCAATCATGGATCGATTAGGCATCGAGACGTTTCTCGGACTCCTTCATATTCAGAAGCCGCAGAGCATTTTGGAAATCGGTAGCGCGATCGGCTACTCGGCCCTTCGCATGGCGACTGCTTTGAAAAATACGACTATCGTTACGATTGAACGGGATCGTGAGCGATACCTGAAAGCGGTCGAATATATCGGCCAGAGCGAAATGAAGGACCGAATTCTGATCCTAGAAGCGGATGCACTTGAGAGTGAGGCCGAAGAGATTTTTGGACGCCAGTACGACGCTTTATTCATTGACGCAGCAAAAGGGCAATATAAGCGTTTTTTTGAAAAGTACGAGCCAACGGTGAAGCCGGGCGGAGTCATTTATTGTGATAACATGTTCATGCATGGTATGGTTCTACTGGATGAGGAAGAGGTGCCGAGACGAAATCGGACGATGATCCGGAAGTTAAAAGAGTTCACGCGATGGATTTATAATCATCCGGACTTTGAAACCTCCTTGTTGCCGGTTGGTGATGGTATTTTAATAGCGGTAAAAAGTTGAATCAATGATGTGAAAAACGAAGCCTCCTGGCGATGGACAAGGAGCGTTCTGAGATGAATGTTAGAAAACCCCTCGTGATTGGGATAGCAGGCGGATCGGGTTCTGGTAAGACTAGTGTCACCAATGCCATTTACGATGTGTTCAAGAAACATTCTGTCGTTGTCATCGAGCAAGATTTTTATTACAAAGACCAAACCCCTCTTGAGTTTGACAAGCGTCTGGACGTAAATTATGATCATCCTTTGGCGTTTGATACCGATTTGCTCATTGAACATATGGAAAAGCTGTTGCGACATGAGCCGATTGAAAAACCTGTCTATGATTATGCACTCCATACGCGCTCGACGAAAACGGTGCCTATCGATCCGAAAGATGTTATTATCCTGGAAGGAATCCTCGTCTTGGAGGATAAGCGCCTGCGCAACTTGATGGACATCAAATTATTTGTTGACACGGATGCAGATTTACGTATTATTCGCCGCATCCTTCGCGATATGAACGAGCGGGGAAGAACGATTGATTCAGTCATAGATCAATATTTGTCAGTCGTCCGCCCAATGCATAATCAATTTATTGAACCGACCAAACGGTATGCGGATATCATAATACCGGAAGGCGGACAAAATGAAGTGGCCATTGACTTGATGGTCACCAAGATAAAAACAATTCTTGAAACTGGAACGAATTTATAATATGATGTTGTCATCATTATATACAGATGAACGCTATGTCACATACCTGTCTAAGGAGTGGCATAGTATTTTTATTGAACAGGATTATGAGGAGTGTTGTCTAATGATTACTGAAAAGAAGTTTCCAATGACCGCTTCCGGCAAGGAAAAGCTGGAAGAAGAACTAAATTATCTCAAAACAGTAAAACGGAAAGAAGTTGTGGAACGCATTAAGATTGCCCGCAGTTACGGTGACCTTTCGGAGAACTCAGAATACGATTCCGCAAAAGAAGATCAAGCATTTGTAGAAGGTAAAATTTCATCCCTTGAATCGATGATCCGAAATGCAGTCATCATCACGGAAGACGAGTTGAATACCGACGAAGTGCAACTTGGTAAAACGGTTACATTTAAAGAATTGCCAGACGGCGACGAAGAAACGTATACCATTGTCGGTTCCGCGGAAGCGAATCCGATAGAAGGCCTCATTTCCAATGATTCACCGATTGCCAAAGGCTTGATCGGACGGAAAAAAGGGGACGAAGTGAAAATTATGACACCGGGCGGAGAAATGGCAGTTGTCATTTTGGAAATCAAGTAAAACGGAATAAGGCCGCCTTCTGTTGAGGGCGGTTTTTATCTTTATTCAAAAGAAAACTCCCATTATATATGGAACTCTCTGATTCATACAACGTCCAATACATAGGGATACCGCTGTAGATATGAAATGGAGTTGAATGTGAATGAAAGGGCGAGAACCTGATTTTTCAAGGATGAGCCGAAAGCGGCGTAGCAAATCGAATACCATATTGAATATGTTGATCGGGCTAGTAGTCGTGCTCATCATCATAACGGCAAGCTTCATTTTCACCGGCAATAAAGATGAGCAGCAAGCAGAACCAGGTGAGGAAAGCGTGACGACCAGCGACCAAGAAGAATTGGATGACCAGGAGGAAACGGAACTGGAAGACCCGTCAAATGAGGGAGACTCCGAAATGCCGACAAATGAGTCATCAAGTCCGGAATTTGCGGAAGAGCCCGAGGGACAATCTCCAGATCAAAACAAAGATGGCATGACACCAAAGCAGGAGGAGCCGGCTGTGGAACTCGCAAAACAGGACGAAGCAGTGGAAGACCATGGCGGGAAGGTGACGTATTCCAAACCGGATGATCCAATCATATCGGAGACGATCATTAATAGTTCGTGGAAACCGATTGGAACGTCCCAGACAGGGAACCATGTTTCTTTATACGATGGCGAATCAGTGGATTGGCAAGAGAAAAAACAAGCAATTGCCTATTCGACAGGTATTCCAGAGGAGTCGCTGATCTATTGGAAGATCAAGAACGGCGGAAGCCCGCAAAAGTCAATCGGGATCGTGTCCACGAAAGACAAGTCGAAGAAATATCAAGTTCACCTGGAATGGGTGGATGGAGCAGGATGGAAGCCAGTTAAAATGGACGTGTTGAACACGTTGGATTTTGACTATTAAAATGTACTAAGAATGGCGGAGATTGCATGAAAATCGCGGTTATCGGAGCGATGGAACAAGAAGTGGAACTACTGCGCAAGGAAATAGACAATGCAAAGACAACGGTCCTTGCAGATTGCGAATTTATTGAGGGGGCAATCGATGGCCGTTCCGTGATATTGGTGAAAAGCGGCATCGGTAAAGTAAATGCTGCAGTTGCCACGACTTTATTGCTGAATAATTACAAGCCGGATGTCGTCCTCAACACAGGATCGGCTGGCGGTTTCGATGACAGTTTAGAGGTCGGAACAGTCGTCATTTCGGATGAAGTGCGGCACCATGATGTGGACGTGACGGTTTTCGGTTATGAGCACGGTCAAGTGCCAGGTCTTCCCGCGGCATTTACATCTGATGAGCGATTGATTACTATCGCACGCGAAGCGGTCGAAGAGGTCGGAGAACACCCGCATGCCACAGGATTGATCGCTTCGGGAGACACGTTCATGAGCGATCCGAAACATGTAGACAATGTCAAAGGTCATTTCCCAGCCATGATTGCCGGTGAAATGGAGGCAGCTGCCGTAGCGCAAGTTTGCCATCGTTTCGGTACCCCGTTTGTTGTCATCCGGGCGTTATCCGATATTGCCGGGAAAGACTCGTCCATCAGCTTCGATGAATTCTTGCCGATGGCAGCTCGTCATTCAACGGATATCGTTTTGAAAGCCATCTCGAAATTATAAACTTTTCATGATAAGATAGACGTAGATGGTAAACTTCACATTCGAGTCAAGGAGGGAATCTGGATTATGGTATTTTTGATGGCAGGTGTATTCATTGTTTCGACAATCCTTGCAGCGGTCATTTTACGCGAGGTAAGTGCGGACTGAAAACCCGAACATACGATGAGGCGTTTCCGAAGCCGGGACCACTCCCGCAAGGAAACGCCTTTTACTTTTCAGCTGAAAACAACGGCCCAAGTTTCAAGTCCCCAAAGGTTAGATCGGTCATAGGTCAACTCCGGTTAGTCGTTATATTCATGTTTGAACAATTGGTAGAGCTTGACGATGGCCCGTTTTTCGATTCGAGAGACGTAACTTCTAGAAATATTCAGCTGGGCTGCAATTTCTTTTTGGGTCATTGGCTGGTCATCCAATAAGCCATAGCGGCGCTGGATAATTTCCAGTTCCCGGCCATCCAGTTTCCCGAGATGCCGGTATAATCTTTCCCTTCTTTCTTTCTGTTCCACCGCGTCAATCGGTGCCTCTTCATCGGTTTGAAGCAGGTCTGCAATTTGGAGCGATTGCCCATCTTTATCCATCCCTATCGGATCGAATAAAGAAACATCTTTTTGCACTTTTTTCTGGGTTCGCAAATACATAAGAATTTCGTTTTCAATACAGCGTGCCGCATATGTGGCAAGTTTGGTCTTTCGGTCTGGAGTGAAACTATTTACCGCTTTCATCAAGCCGATGGTACCTATGGATATATAGTCATCCAGCATTTCATGTTTCGGGTGGAATTTTTTCACTATATGCGCAACCAGCCGCATATTTCGTTCGATCAGTTCGTCCTTGGCTGATTCATCACCTTCAGCCAGACGTCTCAAACAGTCCGCCTCCTCTTCCTTGGACAAGGGACGTTGAAACGCTTGCCCTCTGATGTATCCGATCATTGCAGGGATCTCGAGCCATAGCTGCACCATCGCCATGACAAGCCCGCTCATCGGTTCACCTCCTGTTGTCGTTGTATGACAGCATATGCAGCTGAAGTCTTGTCTCATCACTGAGACTGCGGGAAAACACAATGAATATGGTCGAATCCAAAAGGGTTAGGGAGCTTCTTACTTAGAGAGGGGCAAAGGTTTGAACAATTCAAACCGGACGGATAGGTATGATATAATCGATTCAGAATTAGATGCTAATCGGAGTGGATGTTGTGTACAAGTATTTTTTGCCGGATGAATTTGTAAAAAGTGTCTTCTTGATCTCCCCGGACAAGTTAAAAGAAAAAGGGATCAAGGCGATTATCACAGACTTGGATAATACGCTTGTCGCCTGGGATCGTCCAGACGCGACACCTGAAATTTCCCAATGGGTGAAAGAAATGCAGGATGCCGGGTTGAAAGTGACTATTGTATCAAATAATAATGAAAATCGGGTCAAAACATTCTGTGATCCAATTTCAATCTCTTTTATCTTTGATGCACATAAGCCACTGACCAAAGCATTCCACAAGGCGGTCTCCATGATGGGTGTCCGGAAAGACGAAGTGGTTGTCATCGGAGATCAGCTTCTGACGGACATTTTAGGTGGAAATAGGGCGGGGCTTCATACGATTCTTGTCGTGCCAGTCGCCAAATCCGACGGCTTTTTTACAAGATTCAATAGAATGATCGAAAGAAGGATCATGGCGGGCATGAAAAGGCGTGGCATGATCAAATGGGAGGACTGAATTTGGAACAATTAAAATGCATCGGCTGTGGAATCACTATTCAGACAGACGATCCCAAAAAGGAAGGATATGCTCCGCCTGCATCGTTGGATAAAGAAGATGTGGTATGCCAGAGATGCTTCCGTTTAAGGAATTACAATGAACTCCAACCGGTATCGCTTTCCGGGGATGACTTCCTGAAGATTTTAAACGGAATCGGACAAAAGGAAGGCCTCGTGGTCAAGATTGTTGACATCTTTGATTTCAATGGTAGTTGGATCAATGGCCTCCATCGATTTGTCGGAAATAAAGATATATTATTGATTGGGAACAAAGCGGATATTTTGCCGAAATCTGTGAAACCGAACCGGCTCATCCACTGGATGAAATCCGAAGCAGGTAAACTCGGACTGAAACCTGCTGATGTCCTTCTTGTGTCTGCTCATAGAGGGTCGGGGATGGAAGAGGCGTTAGCCGCAATCGATAAACTTCGAAAAGGAAAAGACGTCTATGTTGTCGGCTGCACGAACGTCGGCAAGTCGACATTCATCAACCGGATCATCAAAAGTGCGACAGGCATAGGTGATATCATTACAACATCACATTTCCCTGGAACTACATTGGACCTTGTTGAAATCCCGCTCGATGACGGGAAGGCGATCTACGATACCCCTGGAATCATCAATGATCACCAGATGGCGCATCACTTGGATGCCAAAGATTTAAAAGCGATCACCCCTAAAAAGGAATTGAAGCCGAAAGTGTATCAATTGAATCCAGAGCAGACGCTTTTTGTCGGAGGCCTTGGCCGATTTGATTTTCTCGCGGGAGATCGCTCATCATTCACGATCCACATATCGAATGATCTGGACATTCATCGGACTAAATTGGAAAATGCGGATCGGCTTTATAAAGAACATCTTGGCGGATTGCTATCCCCTCCATCGGGCGCATCATTGGAGACATTGCCTCCACTTGTCCGTCATGAATTTTCCATCAGGAAAGCCAAGACGGATATCGTCATTTCCGGGCTGGGATGGATTACAGTGCAACACCCCGATGTCGTTGTAGCCGTCCATGCACCTCGCGGGGTCGATGTGGTACTGCGCCCATCCTTGATATGACTGAGTTTGGCAGAGATAAAATAGGGGGAAATGATATGAAAAAGTGGTATTCGGTAATCGGGGATCCGATTGCCCAGTCGATGTCTCCGTCCATGCATGGAACGTGGTTTGAGGAGAATGAAGTGAACGCTTCCTATATTCCGATCCATGTCCCCGTAGATCAATTGGAACAAGCGGTTACAGGCCTTAGGACGCTCGGTTGCAGCGGATGGAATGTCACCGTTCCACATAAGACGGCCATCATTCCTTTTTTAGATCGATTAGATCAATCCGCTGAGCACATGCAGGCCGTCAATACAGTCCATGTACTCCCGGATGGTTCTTTGGTAGGTTCCAACACGGATGGCTCCGGATTTGTCCGGTCATTGGAAGAAGTATATGGAGACCGTGCAAAAGGAAACCCGGTGCTAGTCGTAGGTGCAGGCGGGGCAGCACGAGGAATTGGGCATGCACTTCATTCGATGGGGTATGGGCCGATCACTTTCACCAATCGGACGATGGAAAAAGCGGAGAAATTGGCGACGGGCATTCCCGGTTCTTCAGTTTTGTCCATCCAGGAAGCGGAGGCTTCTTTAACGGACTTTGGACTTGTCGTCCAAACGACATCAGTCGGCATGAGTTTCGCACTGGAAGGGATGCCTCTCGATCCATCCGGCGTCAAACAAGGGACCGTTGTAGCGGATATTATCTACAACCCGCTTGAAACCGAATTTTTGAAACATGCTAAGGAACAAGGCGCATTGACAATGAACGGCGTCGGTATGTTCGTCCATCAAGGAGCACTCGCGTTTGAGACATGGACAGGCATTCAACCCGACACTGAAAAGATGACACAGAAAATAACGACAACACTTGGAGGGTAATGGATGTTAACAGGTAAACAGAAAAGGTTCCTGCGCAGTGAGGCGCACCATCTACAACCCGTTTTTCAAATTGGGAAAAGCGGTTTGACGGATGCAGTCATTGCGCAAATCGAAGAGGCGCTGGAAGCAAAAGAGTTAATCAAAGTGAATATTCTACAAAATTGCGATGAAGATAAAAATGAAATCGCCGCCAAGCTGGAGGCGAGAGAAGGTCTTGAAATCGTCCAGGTAATTGGCAATATGCTAGTCCTTTACAAGGAATCGAAAGAGAAAAAAAGGATCGAACTGCCGTAAAGGAGGAGTTCTCCCATTGAAAAAAGTTGGACTATTGGGAGGCACCTTCAACCCTCCCCATATCGGCCATCTCATCGTGGCCAATGAAGTGCGGATTGCACTTGGACTTCATGAGGTCCGTCTCATGCCGACTGCAATTCCTCCACATAAGATGGCTACTCATGATGCCACGGCCCAACAACGGCTTCAAATGGTGGAACTGGCGGTAGCCGACTTTGAGGGACTACATGCATCCGCTTTCGAAGTGGAGCGTGGCGGTGTTTCCTATACGTTCGATACGATGTCCGCGATGAAGAAACTGGAACCAGATGTGGACTTCTATTTTATCATCGGTGGGGACATGGTCGATATGCTGCCGGAATGGTATAGAATAGAGGAGTTATCGGAGATGGTTAAATTGGTTGGAGTTCCGAGGCCAGGAACAATCGGCAAAACGGAGTTCCCGATCATTTTCGTAGACATTCCACAAATCGACCTCTCTTCCACGCTGATCCGGAAGCGGTTTGCGGAAAGAGGAGCCGCCCAGTTGCTTGTCCTTCCAGCAGTGGATGAATTTATCCGGAAGGAGGAGCTTTATGGATCTTGAACGGATAAAGCGTGAGGTCGCAACACGTCTCTCTAACGACCGCTACGAACATGTCCTGCGAGTTGTCTCCATTGCGAAAATACTGGGTGAGCGCTTCGGGTTGCCGCTCGAGCAAGTGGAGGCGGCCGCCTTGCTGCATGATGTTGCAAAATGTATGGAAAAAGGACAATTGCAAGCCATACTTGAGGAAGAGGAAGTGGACCCTCGATTATTTTCTTTTCATCCCGAATTATGGCATGCGCCTGCGGGGACAGTACTCGCCCGGGACGAGTATGGGATCCGGGACGAGGATATTTTAAATGCCATCCGGTACCATACGACCGGAAGAGCACAAATGTCCCCACTGGAAAAACTTATATATGTAGCGGATATGATTGAAATGGGAAGGAATTTCCCTGGAGTCGACGATTTACGTGAAGCAGCTAAGGGATCACTGGATGTAGCGATGAGCGCGTGCATCATCCATTCGATCCGATTCCTGGCAAACAAAGGGGTTCCAATTTTTCCAGACTCCATTGATTGCTACAACGAACATATCCACATGAGAGGAATGAGATAATGACAACATTACTAGAAATCGCTTATAAAGCAGTAGACGATAAAAAAGGGGAAGACATCGTCGTCTTAAATATGGAAGGCGTTTCCCTAATTGCAGATCAATTCATCATCACCCATGCCAACTCGGAAAGACAAGTGCAGGCAATTGCGAGGGAAGTTACCGATAAAGCGGCCGAAGCAGGTTTCCATGCGAAAAGAATGGAAGGCTTTGATTTGGGCAGATGGGTACTGATCGATCTGGGCGATGTGGTCGTCCATGTATTCCATCGGGACGAGCGCGGTTATTACAATTTGGAGAAGTTATGGGGAGACGCCCCGATGCTGGATATGGCTGAAGGGAAATGACGAAAGCCTACGCGGAATTCGCCGCCATCTACGATGAATTGATGACCGACATCCCTTACGATTCATACATCGACTTTTTGGAATTGGCGATTGGTGATCTGGAAGGAAAGCGGATCTTGGATATCGGATGTGGCACCGGAGTGCTAAGTTTCAAATTTGCCGAACGCGGCGCAGAAGTGGCAGGAGTCGATTTATCTTCAGATATGTTGGATGTGGCAAAGAAGCGTGCAACTGCGCTTTCTTTGCCCGTGAACTTTGTTCAACAGCCAATGGAAAAACTCGACGGCTTCCACAATTACGATGCGGCGGTTATAGCCATCGATTCTTTGAATTATGTAACCGATGAAGCAAAAGTCAAGGAAACCTTCCGTCGGATCTATAGCTCTCTGAAAAAAGGCGGATCCTTATTATTTGATGTCCATTCGACTTATAAAATGGATGAGATTTTTTTGGAAGGCCCGTTTACATACGATGATGGTCGGATCGCTTACATATGGGAGACCGAAATGGGCGAGGAGATTCATTCAATTCATTCTGCATTGTCCTTTTTTGTTGAACAAGAGAATGGGTTGTACCGCCGTTTTGATGAAAGGCATGCGCAACGCACCTTCCCGGTGTACGAGTATGTCAAGATGCTGGTTGACATTGGGTTTTCGGTGGAACGGATTTTTGCAGATTGGGAAGATGAACCACCTCAGGAAGAGAGTGAGCGAATATTCTTCCAAGTCCGAAAATAACTCTTTTCTTTTTTAGTCAATTCGGCTATAGTGAAGGGGACTCCGTATGGATGCTGACATGAAGAAAGGGTGTATGACCTGTTTCTACCGTCTGTATTCAGTAAGTGGCGGAAGTTCATCACCCCCCTCGCAGCGATCGCTGTTGTAGCCGCTATTCTGTTCTTTCCCAGAGGACAATCCACCGATGATAGTAAAGTGGGCGGCCAAAACCCATTCCCTGAATTAATAGAAGAAGAAACGGAAGAAGTTGTTTTGCTCGAAAACGGAATCGTTGAAGACCCTGTCCCAATTGTAGTGGACGTAAAAGGGGCGGTCCGTTATCCGGGAGTTCATGCCTTGCAAGAAGGTGATCGGCTCATCGATGCCATCCATGCAGCAGGTGGCTATTTGCCTGATGCTGATACCCGCATGTTGAACCACGCGATGAAATTAGCTGACGAAACGGTCATTTATGTTCCGGTTCATGGAGAGGAACTGGAGGACATGCCTTCCTTTCAGACGGCGGAAACGCCAGGTCGGCAAGAGGATGGTAAAGTGGATATCAACAAGGCAGACGAGCAGGCCCTCATGAGCATCCCGGGCATCGGTCCAGCTAAAGCTGCTGCAATCATCCAATACCGGACCGACAACGGCAGTTTCCAAACGCCCGAGATGATAATGGAAGTATCCGGAATCGGCAAAAAAACATTCGAGAACTTGGAACCTTATATTAAAGTGAAATAATTTGAGAAAGCATCAATGAATAGATAAGTAAAATTTGTAAGTGGAGGCAACCATATGGAGCGAATTACATGGGATCAGTTTTTCATGGCCCAATGCCATCTGCTGGCAATGCGCAGCACTTGTACCCGACTGGCTGTCGGGGCCATCATTGTCCGGGATAACCGGATCATTGCAGGAGGGTATAACGGTTCGATTTCAGGCGGCGATCATTGTATCGACCACGGTTGCTATGTGATTGACAACCATTGTGTCCGCACAATCCATGCGGAAATGAATGCGTTGCTGCAATGTTCCAAATACGGAATTCCGGTGGCCGAATCTGCTTTGTATGTGACTCATTTTCCTTGTTTGCAATGTACGAAGGCGATCATTCAATCAGGGATCAAACGGATATTCTATGCAGCCGACTATAAAAATGATCCCTATGCGATGAAACTGTTCGCGCAATCAGGGGTGTCCGTCCTACAAGTGCCCTTCGACGAAAAGAAAGTCGACTTTTCCGGCGGTTCGAAATTCAACTTGTTCGCTGATATGTTAAAGGCGATGGAATCACTTGGTGCCACTGACGAACTGTTGCTCCCATTCCAGAAAAGGATGGATGATTTATTCGGAAAATGATGGGCGATGTCCGCCTCATGTACATCGCCATACCGGTCGCCGTATCGGCCTTTGCCGCATACGGGACGGCCTGGTACTTACTTTGCAATTCACTATTGATCCCCATCTTTCTACGAAGAAGAAATGAGCTTCTTACTCCCATCCTTGCGGCCTGTGCCGCCTTCCTTTCTTTCCAATACTTCCCGACAACCATACCTAAAGAACCGAGTGAAGGACCTGTCACCATCGAATTAATTTGGACAGATACTGTCCGAATAGATGGTGGTCGTGTAAAAGGAATCGCCAAAACTCTTTCCGGTGAAACTCTATATGTAACCTATAAGCTTGCTGACGAACAAGAGAAGGATCTTTTTCGCACCACCCATTTGCCTTCCCTTATCTTCACTTTTTGGGGCACGATCCAAACGCCTGATATTCCTTCGAATGAATTTTCTTTTGACATGCGAAAGTATTTGAGGATGTATGGTGCATCTGGCATCTTAGAAACGGATTCAATTATTGACGTTGTAGAGAATGCTCGCTTTGCTGCTATGTTATCAAAGTATAGAAGAAACATTAAAGAGCATATCCAAGCTAATTTCCCTGAACCGTTACTTACAGAGGCTGAGGCGTTGCTCATCGGGGATCGAAGCGGGATGGATGACCAACTGGCTGCTGATTATCGCACGCTTGGCATCACGCATTTATTCGCCATTTCCGGGCTACATGTCGGATTGCTTGTTTTTCTAATGAGAGAGTCCTTGCTCCGCTTCAAAATAAGGAAAGAGACGGTGGACACCCTGCTGATCCTGTCTTTGCCGTTCTATGCAGTGCTGGCGGGCGGGGCGCCTTCCGTATGGCGGGCCGTTTCAGTCACGGTCTTGGTCCTGCTAGCCGCTTCAGGACGGATAAAAGTGCGGCTGGATGATGCGATTGCCATAAGCGCCATCGCCTTTATTTTGTATCAACCGTTTGTCGTCTTTCAACCAGGCTTTCAATTGTCCTATTTGGCCGCCTGTTCCCTTATTTACTCTTCCGCCATCCTACGGAAATCGAACCATGCGCTAACCGTTTCGTTCCTTGTGACGATGATTAGTCAAGTGGCGCTTTATCCTATCCTCCTTTACCATTTTCATGAATTATCCATATCCTCTTTACTCGTGAACCTTCTCTTTGTCCCGCTTTACTCCGTGATCATTCTGCCTGCCAATTTGATATTACTCGGTGCCAGCTATGTATCGCCATACCTTGCGAATTTGCTATTCACCCCATATGTTCCGTTTCGATCTGGTATTGGTTTTCTAACAGAAGGGCTCGCTTCGCTTCCGTATCAGCTCTGGATGCCTGGACGGCCGTCTGCATCTTTTATGACGTTGGCGACGGTGGGGACTTTGTTATTTTTAATCGGGTTGGAAAAAGGGGTCCGAAAATCGTTGTTAGCGGCCTGTATTGTTATCCCGGCCCTTTTTATTCATTCCACTCCGTATCTTGATAAGTCCTTACATGTGACGTTTCTCGACGTGGGACAAGGAGATAGTATCATTATAGAATTGCCATTTCGAAAAGCAGTTTATGTGATTGATGCAGGAGGGACAGTGATGTATGGAGAGGGTGATTGGCGGACACCTGACAAGCCTTTTGAAGTCGGCCGGAAAATTGTTGTCCCCTATTTAAAAGGAAAAGGCATAACGACCATCGATAAACTCATTTTGACCCATGCGGATGCCGATCATATAGAAGGGGCTGATGAGGTGATTGAAGAATTGAAAGTGAAGGAAATTCATATCTCGCCCGGAAGCCAGGCGGAAAAGGCGATGGCGGAAGTAAACCGGTTGGCGGCCGGGAAAAGGATTCCACTGTTTGAAATGAAGGCTGGCAAGCTGTGGGAAGAAGGAGATCTGGCATTTATGTATGCAGCACCGAAGGAGGAGAAGTATGAAGGGAATGACAGCTCCCTCGTCCTCTTCATGAAGACGTCTGGCCCTTCATTTCTATTCACCGGGGACTTGGAGGCGGAAGGGGAGAAACGGTTTCTCAACCAATATGGAAAATCCGATTTCGGTCCAATCATTTTGAAAGCCGGACATCATGGGAGTCGAACGTCGAGTACAGAGCCCTTCGTACAAGCCTTACGTCCGGTTCTCACTGTCTTTTCAGCCGGTAGAAACAATCGATATGGCCATCCGCATCCTGAAGTTGTGGAGACATTCGATCGTCTCGGATTACCTACGTTGAACACCGCAGAATACGGGTCAATTACGGTCACTGTTAATGAGGATGAATTTCAAGTCAAAACGATGGCTGAATGAAAAAACGGACATCTTTTCCACAGTCGGGAAGTGATGTCCATCTTTCATCTACATGTTTAGCTTGCGATGAAGTCGATTACTGTAGCAACAATAAAAATAAGTGAAAAAGCTACGAAAGATACTGCAAATCCAACACCTGAATAAACTGCATCATTTTCTTTCGACTGTACATCGTGTTCAAATTCGTTCATTGCTACACCTCCTAATTCCCTATCTAGTATAGATGATTACCCTTTAAAAATCTACAGCAATCCTCATTTTGTAGGGGCAAGGATTGAACTGACACAATTTGTTCATACAGTTTCATCTTTATTCAGCTGAAAACTCCATCTCTAAAGGTGGTGAGTTGAATACCGGTTTATATTTATGATCAGGGGTGTCCGAACCCCAGCTGAATAAAGATAAAGCCTCCGGCGGATGTCACGGATTTTGATAGGAACAAAGGATATCAAATTGGGGGTGCCTTAATTTCTGCAAAGTACGCAGAAATACGGCAAATCGAACTCTTCGCTGTTCGATTCGCAATTACGCCGAGGCGTAATTGATTCGAATAAGGTATAATTTGTACGTATATGTATTGAAGAGGTGATGTTGGTGGCAACCGCGATTTGGAGAAAAATAGAAGCGGGGAAGATTGACCCTGTTTATTTGTTGACGGGTCCCGAGCAACACCTGATTGATGAGACGATCAGACGCTTAAAAAAAGCGATTCTTCCTATGGAGGGAGATGAGGTCGTCCGGTTTGATCTCGAGGAGACACCCGTAGAAACGATCATTGAAGAAGCTGATACTGTGCCATTTCTTCAGGACCGGAAGTTGATCATTGCCGGGAATGCCTCTTTTTTAAAAGCCCAAGACAAGGGAAGGGAAAAGGTCATTCATAACTTGGATGTATTGACGGCATGGTTAAAAGATCCTTCTCCTACCTCGACTGTTGTATTTGTCGCGCCATATGAGAAACTGGATGGGCGAAAAACCATTACGAAACTGATGAAAGAAACCTCGACAGTTCTTGAAGCGGAGCGCATCCAAGGAAGGGATCTCTCCACATGGATCCAACACGAAGCAGGTTCCCATGGTGTGCGAATTTCGCCGGAAGCGGCGGAGTACTTGATTAAGATCGGAGGCGATGACCTATTGGCCCTCTCATCCGAGATATCTAAAATGGCCATGTATCTGGGCGGTTCGGGGAATATTACGGAACCGATCATCGAGGATCTTGTTCCAAGGACACCGGAAATGGATGTTTTTCGCCTGACCGATGCATATATATCAGGAAAGACGGCCGACGCCGTCTCGATATACCATGACTTGTTACGAAATGGGGAAGAGCCGATTATGCTGACCTCTTTGATCGCCAGTCAAATCCGGCTGATGATCCATGTCGGAGCGTTGCGTAAAAAAGGATACCCGCAACAGCAAATTGCAAAAACGGTGAATGTGCATCCATACCGGGTGAAATTGGTGTTGGAAAACAGAAATATTCCTTATGCAGAACGTTTGCTATCCGTGCTTGACCAATTGGCCAGCATCGATCATCAATTAAAAACATCAAGTGGCAAACGGGACCGCATTTTAGAACTATTTTTAATGGCTCCTCTAAAACAATGAATAGGTCGGCCGGTGGGGTTAGATTTTTTACATGAAAAAAGGGACTATCCGAAGAGGATGGTCCCTTTTTCATTATTGTGCTTTTTTAGTAAGACGTGCTTTTTGACGAGCTGCAGTGTTTTTATGGATAAGGCCTTTACGTGCGGCGGTGTCCATTTTTTTGATTGCATCTTTCAAAAGGTCAGCAGCGTTCTCATCTTTATTGTCTAGAGCAACTTCAGCTTTACGCATTGCAGTCCGCATTGCAGCTTTTGTTTGTGAGTTCTGTTCATTAGCAGCAGCGCTTTGTTTTACGCGTTTGATCGCACCTTTAATGTTTGGCATTTCATTCACCTCCAATTTCAGGTAAGGCAAGAGTGTTTCCATTATCATTCGGATATCACTTTCACAACAAGCATTATTTTAACAAAGCGGAGAGTCGATTGCAACAAATAAAAGAATAATAACGTTAGCAGATAAACGGCAGTGAATGGCTTCGGCAAAGAATATTTACTTGTGGCTTGGTGCAAACTTTCATCAGAGGTGATGAATGATGGCAACGTTTGATTTTTTCAGGACAGACCTGATTGATGAAAGTGAAGAAATGGTGCGTCATCGAACAGCTCGCGAAAAAAACAAATTGGAAGACGCGAGAGGTGTCGAATTCGGCGAATCCCGATTGGGGCGTGTCGTTATGACGACGGTTACTGTCGATGAAGAAGGGGAGAAGCGGATTGGGAAAAAGAAGGGTACCTACATTACATTGACAGTGCCTGCCCTGACGACGGAAGATCCGGAAGGGATGGCGGACCTGTCCCGGGTGCTCATCAAGAAATTGAATGAGATGATCGCCAAGAAAGCTTCTCTTAAAAAGGGCAAGATTCTGTTTATCGGATTGGGCAACCGGGATGTGACGCCAGATGCGGTTGGCCCTTTGACGATGGATCGTCTGAAAACAATCGTCTCCGAATACTACGCCGAGGATGGCAGCGAGGTCTATGTGTTCGCTCCCGGCGTGACCATACAGACAGGGCTGGAAACGGCTCATTTCGTCAAGGCGCTAGTGACGGAGATCCAGCCGGATTTGCTGGTCGTGGTCGACGCACTTGCCGCTAGGGATAGCTCCAGGCTATGCCGTACCATCCAGTTGACCGATACCGGTATTCATCCGGGATCCGGGGTGGGGAACAGCCGGAAAGAAGTATCCGAGGAAACGCTTGGCATCCCGGTCATCGCAATCGGGATTCCGACGGTTGTCGATGGTCCTGTCCTTATAGCAGATGCGATTGATACAATGTTTGGCTATATCGCTTCAAAGATTAGTGAAAAGGACCGTCCATCTTCGCGACTCTCCGTTTCTCCGTGGCTCCATAGCGAGAATAAAGATGCGGACCGTTCGACATTAATCCCTATTTTCGGTGACTGGTCTTCCTGGCCGCATGAAGACCGGATTCAGTTATTTGAAGAAGTGTTGACAAATCATGAGTTGCGAACATTCATTTCCCCGAAAGAAATCGATTCGTGGGTGTCCATTTATGCAGAAACGTTATCTGATTCGTTGACGAAATGGGTCGGTGATTTAAAAAATAGTAATTGAGGCCATCCCTCCGGCATATAGTTGAAGACGGAGGGATGCCACTTGAAAAATTCATTGCAAATTTGGGGCACACTCATTCTCATCCTTTTCCTGTTTCCTGTTGTGATTCAATTTGTACCGAGCGGACCGACAGTGAAATCGAGCAATCTTGTCAAAGAATCGGCTTATATCGTGTACGCATCGAATGTAGTTGAAGAAGAACCAGGACCGGAAGCGCAAAAGACGGCAAGTGATGATGGAAAAGTGCTACTTTATTTTACACACTCTCACGAAGCATTCGAGCCAGTGACAAAAGCGGTTGACGGCAAAGTGGCCGTATCCCATCAAACGGAAAATATCGTACGGGTAGGAGAAAAGCTACAAAACCAACTACAGTTCCATGGAATCCCGACAGATGTGCTGCCGGTGGATAATGCAAAAGAAATGATTGCGAAAGGGGTTCCGCATCATCGAGCCTATGCCGCAATCCGGCCACATGTCAAACAACGGATTAAAGAGAAAGAGTATGAATTGATCATTGATATGCACCGGGATTCAGTCGGCCCTGCCAAAACGACGATGACGCATGAAGGGGAACGGTTTGCAAAGGTCGCTTTCGTCATTGGCACGGAACATCCGAGGTATAAGGAAAACCAGGAAAAAGCAAACCGTTTGAAACAAGAGATGGAGAAGCTCATTCCTGGAATCACCCGTAGTTTCATCATGAAAGGCGGGGTTGGAGTGGATGGCAAGTATAACCAGGATCTTCATCCATCCGTCATCCTGATCGAGCTAGGGGGAATTGGAAATACGGAAGATGAATTGAACCGGACCATTTCTGTCATAGCACAAGCCGCATCAAACATGTTATCGAATGGGGACTCCCTATACGCCCAATATTGAAGTCTGGACAGTTCACTGCTATAATTTCAGTAGCTTAAATAGGAGTGAACTGAGATGAATCATGAAGAGAGATTGGCACGTCAAAAAAATATCCGAAACTTTTCCATTATTGCCCATATCGATCACGGGAAATCAACGTTGGCCGATCGCATTTTGGAACAGACGCATACGCTAAGTTCCAGGGAGATGAAGTCCCAGACATTAGATTCCATGGACCTGGAAAGGGAACGTGGAATAACGATCAAACTAAATGCTGTGCAGTTGACGTACACGGCGAAGGACGGGCAGGAGTATATCTTCCACCTGATCGATACGCCGGGGCACGTCGACTTTACATATGAAGTGTCACGCAGTTTGGCTGCATGTGAAGGGGCCATTCTTGTCGTGGATGCTGCGCAAGGAATTGAGGCTCAAACGTTGGCGAACGTATATTTAGCGCTTGACAACGATCTTGAAATTTTGCCTGTTGTAAATAAAATCGACTTGCCTGCTGCAGATCCGGACAGGGTGAAACAGGAAATTGAAGATGTCATCGGGTTGGATGCTTCTGAAGCGGTCCTCGCATCCGCAAAAGCAGGAATCGGTATCGATGAAATTCTGGAACAGATTGTCGAAAAGGTGCCTGCGCCCCAAGGGGATCCGGATGCTCCGTTGAAAGCTTTGATTTTCGACTCACATTACGACCCTTATAAAGGGGTTATTGTCAACATCCGAATCATGGAAGGTTCTGTCAAGCCGGGAGATGAAATCCGGATGATGGCGACAGGGAAGACATTTGAAGTCATCGAGACAGGTGTTTTCACGCCGAATATTTCACTACGGGATGAGTTGACAGTCGGCGATGTCGGCTTCTTATCGGCTTCCATTAAAAATGTAGGGGATACGCGTGTCGGGGATACAATCACGAGTGTTAAAAATCCGGCAAGCGAACCACTACCTGGTTATCGCCGAATGAATCCGATGGTGTTCTGCGGGCTGTATCCGATTGATACATCGAAATACAATGACTTGCGGGAAGCGCTTGAAAAATTGGAGTTGAACGATTCAGCTCTTGAATATGAAGCAGAAACGTCCCAAGCTCTCGGTTTTGGATACCGTTGCGGTTTTCTCGGGTTACTCCATATGGAGATTATTCAGGAGCGAATTGAACGTGAATTCAAAATTGACCTAATCACCACTGCGCCAAGTGTTATTTATAACGTTGTATTGACGGATGGAACCGAATTGAAAGTGGACAACCCCGCAATGATGCCGGACGCACAAAAGATCGACCATGTCGAAGAGCCTTATGTCAAAGCTTCCATCATGGTACCAAATGATTATGTCGGTTCCGTAATGGAGCTTTGTCAGCAAAAACGAGGCAATTTTGTGACGATGGATTACTTGGATGCTGCCCGAGTGAATATCATTTATGAATTGCCATTGGCTGAAATCGTCTATGACTTCTTCGACCAATTGAAATCGGGAACAAAAGGCTATGCTTCCCTGGATTATGAATTGATCGGCTATAAGCAATCCAAACTGGTGAAGATGGACATCTTGCTGAATGGCGAACAAGTGGATGCGCTCAGCTTCATTGTTCACCGTGATTTCTCTTATGAACGAGGCAAAGCGATTGTTGAGAAGTTGAGATCATTGATACCACGTCAGCAATTTGAAGTGCCGGTGCAAGCTGCCATCGGTCAAAAAATCGTTGCCCGTTCAACAATCAAATCGATCGGGAAAAACGTATTGGCAAAATGTTATGGCGGTGACATCTCGCGTAAGCGGAAACTTTTGGAGAAACAAAAGGAAGGGAAAAAGCGGATGAAACAAGTTGGATCCGTCGAAGTCCCACAAGAAGCATTCATGGCTGTGTTAAAGATGGACGAAGAGTAATAAACATTAAAAGGGGGGGCATCATTGCCCTCTTTTTGATGTTCTGCCATTCAGAGAGGAGGTGGCGGCATGCGAGGGATCTATATCCATATTCCGTTTTGCCACCAGATTTGCCATTATTGCGATTTTAATAAAGTGTTCTTCAAAAACCAGCCAGTCGATGCGTATATCGAATCGATCGGCAAAGAACTAGCCATTTTACATGCAGAAGGGATTTCCTTCAAAGAGGTGGAAACCGTCTTCCTAGGTGGCGGAACGCCGACTTCGCTTTCGGAGGCACAGCTTGACCGTCTATTGGAAATCATCCATCAGTACGTGCAAGTGAGTGCATTGAAGGAATTTACAACCGAAGCCAATCCGGACGAATTGACTCCAGGCAAACTGGCTGTCCTGCGAAATGGCGGAGTGAATCGCCTAAGCATTGGCGTCCAGTCTTTTGATCCTGATTTGCTGGTGAAAATTGGCCGTACACATGGTCCGGATGATGCAGTGCGGGTGATAGGAGATGCACGCAAGGCCGGTTTTGATAATATTAGCGTCGACCTTATTTATGGACTACCGGGTCAAACGATCAAACAGTGGCAACACACCCTTGAGCAAACGGCGGCGCTCGAATTGCCCCATACTTCGGGCTACTCGCTTATCGTCGAGCCGAAGACCGTCTTCTATAACTTGATGAATAAAGGGAAGCTTCCCCTGCCTGGCGAAGATACAGAAGCGCAAATGTTCGAGGTGCTTATCGACTCGATGGAGAAACATAATAGGAAGCAATATGAGGTCAGCAATTTTGCCATCCCCGGTTTTGAATCGATTCATAACTTGATTTATTGGGAAAATGAAAATTATGCCGGTATCGGTGCGGGCGCACATGGGTATGTAAAGGGTAGGCGATATTCCAATATCGGTCCTTTGACCAAGTACATGCAGGAAATTTCGGAGGGCAAACGACCGCTTCAACAAGAGCACGAAGTGACGGAAGCGGAGCGTATGGAAGAGGAGATGTTCTTAGGTTTACGAAAAATGGATGGTGTCTCTAATTCTGCCTTTCATCAAAGGTTTGGGCGGTCACTTGAGGATATCTATGGGACGAAGTTGGAAATGCTAATGGCAGACGGATTGATAGAACAACAAGGTGACCACGTGAAATTGACGAAGAAAGGGATTTTCCGTGGAAACGAAGTCTTTCAGCAATTTCTTTTTTGAGTGAATGGATGGGTTAAGTGCGAGTGAATCAGACAATCCATTTACGCTCTTTTCCAATCAAATAATGACGATGTCATTTCGTTGACACAGCATTTCGGATTTGTTAAATTATCAATAGTATTAGCACTCGAGTAATCAGAGTGCTAACAGGAGTGATGATCATGTTGACAAACAGACAATTGCTCATATTGCAACTGACGGTTGACGATTTCATCGAATCCGCACAGCCTGTCGGCTCAAGGCAGCTATCGAAGAAACCGGAAGCACCATTCAGTCCGGCGACGATACGTAATGAAATGGCCGATCTTGAAGAAATGGGATATTTGGAAAAACCTCATACTTCATCCGGCAGAGTCCCATCCGAAAAAGGATATAGGTATTATGTTGATCACCTACTACCGCCTGAAAAACTGACAAAAGAAGACAGCGTCCGCCTGCGCTCCATTTTTAAGGAGAGAGTCATCGAAACCGAAGAATTGATCCGGAAATCGGCTACCATTCTGTCAGATTTGACAAATTACACATCCATTCTGCTTGGTCCGAATACATCACAGCATGCGGTAAAGCGCTTTTCGATTGTCCCATTGGATGATCGGACAGCGGTTGCAATTATTGTGACAGACAATGGACATGTGGAAAATCGTTTATTCAATGTACCGGAAGGTTTTACCTCTTCGGACATCGAAAAGATGGTGAATATACTGAATGAAAGGCTGGTCGGAACGCCACTCCAACACCTGCAAAAAATGCTTGTGAAGGAGACGAAAACCGTATTGGAACGGCATATCCGCCACGCTGGCGTTTTATATTCATCTTTCCAAAAAGCGATTGCCATCGAACCGGTGGAACGTCTCTATTTCGGTGGCAAGATGAACATGATGAAACAGCCTGAGTTCAATGATGTCGAGAAGATGAAAACCTTTTTTGAACTGATGGAACAAGGATTGCCGGCCATGACGTTTTTCCAAGAGGACGTACTCGGCATCCATGTCCGTATCGGTTCAGAAAACAAGGAAAACGCGATGGAAGATTGCAGTGTCATTACCGCTACGTATGCGGCTGGCGAAAACACGACCGGATCGATCGCGATCATTGGACCCAAGCGGATGGATTATGGACGGGTCATCACATTGCTCGACAGCATGAGCAAGGACTTGTCCAATGAGTTGAAAAAATTGGCGATTGGCAGCGAAGCGGCAAGGAGGAACGAATCGTGACAGAAGTGGAAAAGAATAAGAACGAAAACGAAGCTGTACAAGAAGAGACGAAATTTGATGGGAATGAAAACCCGAACGAAACAATTGAAGAGGCGAATGCAGCTCCGGAAGCAGGGAGTGATGAGCAAGTAGCAATTCAACCGGACTCCGAAGAAGATAAGGTGGAAGAGCTTACGACTCTGCTGGAGGAAGAAGAAAACAAACGGCTCCGGCTGCTTGCCGACTTTGAAAACTTCAAGAGAAGGGCATCGCTTGATAAAGAGGCGATGCAAAAATACAGGGCACAGGAGCTTATATCGAATCTGATACCGGTCTTGGATAACTTTGAACGGGCATTGACCGTCGAAGTGAAGACCGAGGAAGCTCAGTCACTGTTGGAGGGCATGGAAATGGTGCACCGAAGCCTTTTGCAAGCTCTTGAAAGTGAAGGGCTTGTGGAAATCGAAGCGCATGACCAGGAGTTCGATCCGAATTTCCATCAGGCGATCATGACGGGGCAGGACGAAGAGAAGTCTGCTGGTGTCGTGCTTGAAGTTTTCCAAAAAGGGTATCAGTTAAAAGATCGAGTTCTGCGACCATCGATGGTAAAAGTGAACGAATAAGTGACTTGCGATTTTGTTAGGAGGATATATTAGTATGAGTAAAATTATTGGTATTGACTTAGGGACAACAAACTCTGTAGTAGCGGTATATGAGGGCGGAGAAGCGAAGGTAATTCCAAATCCGGAAGGTAACCGGACGTCGCCTTCTGTCGTTGCGTTCAAAAATGGCGAACGGCAAGTCGGCGAAGTGGCAAAACGTCAATCAATTACGAACCCAAATACGATCATGTCTGTAAAGCGTCATATGGGATCGGATTATAAAGTAACTGCAGAAGGAAAAGAGTACACGCCACAAGAAGTGTCCGCTATGATTCTGCAGTATATGAAAGGCTATGCCGAAGAGTATTTGGGTGAGAAAGTATCAAAAGCTGTTATTACGGTACCTGCCTACTTTAACGATGCGCAACGTCAAGCGACAAAAGATGCGGGGACAATCGCAGGTCTTGAAGTGGAACGGATCATCAACGAGCCGACTGCTGCAGCGTTGGCATACGGTATGGATAAGATGGATGAAGATCAAATTATTCTCGTGTATGACCTTGGAGGCGGAACATTCGACGTATCGATCCTGGAGTTGGGAGATGGCGTATTCCAAGTGCGCTCGACAGCAGGGGACAATAAACTCGGTGGAGACGATTTTGACGATGTCATTATCGACTACCTCGTCCAAGAATTCCGCAAAGAGAATGCAATCGACTTATCCAAAGATAAAATGGCGATGCAGCGTTTGAAAGACGCAGCGGAAAAGGCAAAAAAAGATCTTTCCGGCGTTACGTCAACGCAAATTTCCTTGCCGTTCATTACAGCTGGCGAAGCAGGTCCGCTTCACCTTGAAATCTCATTGACGCGTGCCAAATTCGACGAACTGACAGCACATCTTGTCGAACGTTCAATGGTACCGACTCGTCAAGCTATGAAAGACGCTGATCTCTCTGCATCTGAAATTGACCGCGTCATTTTGGTTGGTGGATCGACACGGATCCCAGCTGTTCAAGAAGCGATCAAAAAAGAAACAGGAAAAGAGCCTTTCAAAGGGGTGAACCCGGACGAAGTCGTCGCAATGGGTGCAGCAGTTCAAGGTTCCATTTTGAGTGGGGATGTGAAAGACGTTGTTCTTCTTGACGTGACTCCATTGTCGCTCGGTATTGAAACGATGGGTGGCGTATTCACAAAATTGATCGAACGGAATACGACAATCCCGACAAGCAAGTCGCAAGTGTTCTCGACAGCTGCGGATAATCAGCCTGCTGTTGATATCCATGTCCTACAAGGGGAACGTCCGATGTCTGCGGATAACAAGACGCTTGGCCGTTTCCAATTGACGGATATTCCGCCAGCACCACGGGGAATTCCGCAAATCGAAGTCACGTTCGATATCGATAAAAACGGAATTGTAACTGTAAAAGCGAAAGACCTTGGAACGCAAAAAGAGCAAAACATCACAATCCAATCCAGCTCCGGCCTATCGGATGATGAAATCGAGCGTATGGTGAAAGATGCGGAATCGAATGCGGAAGAGGATAAAAAGCGTAAAGAAGAAGCAGACCTCCGAAACGATGCCGATCAATTGGTATTCATGGCAGAAAAAACGATGAAAGACCTGGAAGGCAAAGTTTCTGAAGACGAAATCAAAAACGTCACGGACGCAAAAGATGAGCTCAAATCCGCTATCGAAGCAGGTAACTTGGACGATATTCGTACGAAGAAAGAAAAATTGGAAGAGCTGGTCCAACAACTCTCCATGAAATTGTACGAACAAGCAGCTGCTGAAGGTGCCGGCAATGCGGAACAACCGCAAGATGACGGCGTAGTGGATGCCGATTTTGAAGAAGTGGACGATAAAAAATAAACGATACGTTATTGATGCTTGACGGAAAAGTCAAAGTCCGATATTCCGGCTTTGGCTTTTTCCTTTTGTCCATTTGCAAGGGTTAGCGCCATCTAGGGAAATGCTTAAGACTTAACCCGGTATGGTTACGCTTTTTTCACTTGCATGGTACAATAATCAACATGTCAATGTGATGCGGGAGAGTGGAAAATGAGTAAGAGAGACTATTATGAAGTGCTAGGATTGACAAAATCCGCGACAAAAGAAGAAATTCGGAAAGCATATCGCTCGTTATCGAAAAAATATCATCCGGATTTGAATAAAGAACCCGACGCAGAAGAGAAATTCAAAGAAGTGACAGAAGCGTTCGAGGTGTTAAGTGATGAGTCCAAAAAGGCCAATTATGACCAATTTGGCCATGCAGACCCGAATCAAGGGTTTGGCGGATTCGGGGGCTTCGGAGGCGGTGGAGGAGATGGCTTCGGTTTCGAAGATATTTTCAGCACTTTCTTCGGAGGCAGTGCGCGTCGTCGTGATCCAAATGCACCACGCAAAGGAAATGATTTGCAATACACGATGACAATCGACTTCATGGATGCCGTTTTCGGGAAGCAGACGGAAATTGAAATTCCACGCGAAGAAGCTTGCGGCACTTGTAGTGGTTCGGGTGCCAAGAAAGGGACGACCCCCGAAACATGTAATCACTGTGGGGGGACCGGGCAGATCAGTGTCACTCAGAATACGCCGCTCGGTCAAATGGTGAACCGTCGAGCTTGTCATCATTGTCAAGGGACCGGTAAAATCATTCCTGAGAAATGTGAAACTTGCCATGGTTCAGGCAGAGTAACACACCGTAAAAAAATCAAAGTCACCATCCCGGCCGGTGTGGATGATGGCCAACAGCTCCGAGTGTCAGGGCAAGGGGAAGAAGGGTATAACGGCGGTCCCGCAGGCGATCTATACATCGTGTTCTCTATCCGACCTCACGAGAAGTTCATTCGGGAAGACGACGATATTTATTTGGAATTAAATCTTTCATTCCCGCAAGCGGCTCTTGGAGATGAAATCGAAGTACCAACTGTCCACGGCAATGTCAAGTTAAAGATTCCGGCCGGCACACAGACCGGGACCAACTTCCGATTACGAGGGAAAGGCGTCCAAAATGTTCACGGCCGTGGTATAGGCGATCAACACGTGGTTATAAAAGTAGTGACACCGAAAAAGTTGACGGAAAAACAAAAGGAATTACTGCGCGAATTTGCATCCATTGATGGCAATACGCCGGAAGAGTACTCAAGTTCATTGTTCGATAAAATAAAACGAACTATTAAGGGCGATTGAAAGGGATGATCTATTGTGAAATGGTCGGAAATATCCATTCATACGACGCATGAGGCGACGGAGGCGGTTGCAAACATTTTACATGAGGCGGGAGCCAGTGGTGTGGTCATTGAAGATTCCAATGAGCCTGATCGGATCCACGAAGACCGCTTCGGCGAAATCTATGAATTGGACAAAGCCGATTTTCCGGCAGATGGCGTCATCGTCAAAGCTTATTTGCCAGTTAATAGTTTCTTGAATGAAACAATGAAGGAGCTTGAGCTGTCGATCAGTAATCTGGCGGAATTCGGTTTGGCAGAGAAGCAACCGATCATCAGCACGAATGAAGTGGATGACGAGGATTGGGCAACTGCGTGGAAGCAGTTTTACCATCCAGTCAAAATTTCCAGCCGATTTACGATCGTCCCGACGTGGGAACAATATGATCCCGTCGTCTCTGATGAATTGATCATTGAATTGGACCCTGGCATGGCGTTCGGTACTGGGACGCATCCGACTACTGTCATGTGTTTGCAGGCGCTCGAGAAGTACGTGCAAGAGGGCGATACGGTAGTGGACGTGGGGACGGGTTCCGGAGTGTTATCCATCGGGGCAGCCCTATTAGGGGCGTCGCATGTCCATGCGTTGGACTTGGATGATGTGGCTGTTGTTGCCGCAAAAGAGAACATTAAGTTGAATCATGTTGAGGATCGTATCAAAGTGACGCATGGTAATTTGCTTGATTCTGTCAATGAAACTCCAGATGTCATCGTTGCGAATATATTGGCAGAAGTCATCCTCTCTTTTTCTGCGGACGCTTTTGATTTATTGCCGGAAGACGGACTTTTCATCGTATCGGGCATCATCGGGCAGAAAAGAGATTTGGTCAAAGAGGACCTCATAACAAAAGGGTTCGATATTGTCGAGTCCGTCCTAATGGAAGACTGGGTCGCCATCATCGCCAGAAAAAGGGGCGAGTAAGATTGCAACGTTATTTTCTGCAAAATCCGTTCGACAATGATGGGCAGGCAACGATCACTGGGGAAGACGGCAAACATATCGTCCGGGTCATGCGGATGGATGTCGGAGATGAAGTAATCGCCGTTTCAGACGGGGCGGCCTACCGATCCACGATTACGGAGTCACTGGCTGACGGAGTCGTCGTCCAACAACAGGAAGGGCCCCTCCCTTCCAATGAAATGCCCTTGAGCGTGACAATTGCTTGTGGTCTTCCAAAAGGAGATAAGCTTGATCTGATTGTCCAAAAAGGAACTGAACTCGGAATGTCTGGGATCATACCTTTCCAAGCGGAACGATCTATCGTGAAGTGGGATGAAAAGAAGGGCGGCAAAAAGGTGGAGCGGTTGCAGAAGATCGCTAAGGAAGCGGCGGAACAATGTCATCGAACCCGAATCCCTTCCGTATCCAGTCCGATGACATTCCGACAATTGCTCGCCGAAGCATCGAACTACGACGTTCTCCTATTGGCTGATGAAGAAGATGCCAAAAGTGGAAGTCCGCATAAGATTGCAGTGCGGCTAAAAAACGTGTATCATAGACAAACGGTACTGGCTGTTTTCGGGCCGGAAGGCGGTCTATCAAGAAAGGAAGCGGAAACGTTGCGTTCGGCAGGGTTCCTTCCGATTTCATTAGGCCCGAGGATTTTACGCACGGAGACAGCGCCTTTATATGTTTTGTCCGCCATGTCTTACGAATTTGAATGAAAGAGGTGAGCAGCCCATGTCTTCTGTTGCATTTCATACGTTAGGCTGCAAAGTGAACCATTATGAAACGGAGGCTATCTGGCAACTTTTCAAAGAAGCGGGTTATGAACGCGTGGATTTTGAAAAAAATGCGGATGTCTACGTTATTAATACATGTACTGTCACGAATACAGGTGACAAAAAAAGTCGTCAAGTGATCCGACGCGCCATCCGTAAAAATCCGGACGGGGTTATTTGTGTAACGGGTTGCTATGCCCAAACGTCGCCGGCTGAAATCATGGCCATTCCGGGTGTCGATATCGTAGTCGGTACGCAAGATCGCGTAAAATTGCTCGGATTGATCGATGAATACCGCAAGGAACGCCAACCGATCAATGCGGTCCGCAACATAATGAAAAATCGTGTCTACGAAGAGTTGGACGTTCCGGCATTTACGGATCGGACTCGCGCTTCCCTCAAGATCCAGGAAGGATGCAATAATTTCTGCACATTTTGCATCATTCCTTGGGCGCGTGGTTTGATGCGTTCCCGAGACCCGAAAGAAGTCATTCGACAAGCCCAACAGCTGGTCGATGCAGGCTATCTTGAAATTGTCCTGACGGGCATCCATACGGGAGGCTACGGCGAGGATTTGAAGGACTATAATCTCGCCCGACTTCTACGCGATTTGGAAACCGAAGTGAAAGGTTTGAAGCGTCTTCGCATCAGTTCGATCGAAGCGAGCCAGTTGACGGATGAAGTGATTCAGGTGTTAAAAGAATCTAAAATCGTCGTTCGTCACCTCCATATTCCAATCCAATCGGGTTCCAACACGGTGCTGAAACGGATGCGCCGTAAATACACGATGGAGTTTTTCGCCGAGCGATTGGATCGTTTGCGGGAAGCCCTTCCTCATCTTGCCATAACATCTGACGTCATCGTCGGATTCCCGGGTGAAACGGAAGAGGAATTCATGGAAACATATCATTTCATTCGTGATTACCGCTTCTCCGAACTCCATGTATTCCCATATTCGAAACGGACAGGAACCCCTGCCGCAAGAATGGAAGACCAAGTGGACGAAGAAGTGAAGAACCAGAGAGTGCACCGCTTGCTCGAATTGAATGATCAATTGGCGAAAGAATACGCTTCTTCATTTGAGGGAGAAGTACTCGAAGTCATCCCGGAAGAACAGTATAAAGAAGATCCGGACAGTGGATTATACGTAGGCTATACAGATAACTACCTGAAGGTTGTTATGCCGGCGGATGAATCCATGGTTGGAAAACTTGTGATGGTCAAAATCAATAAAGCGGGCTATCCATACAATGAAGGTCAGTTTGTCCGCGTCGTGGACGAACAAGAAATCTACGCATAAAAGGAAGCTGTTGCATCCGGATGACAGGATGCAACAGCTTTTTTCGTGCGTAGTCAATGCCCTCTTGGTAAGATGGGAAGAGCATGTTAACTCTGGGGAGGAATTATTATGAATGAAAAGTTTGCATCCTATATTGACCATACCGCATTGAAAGCCGACACAAAGCAGGATGAGATCTTGGAATTATGCGCAGAAGCGAGGAGCTATTCATTCGCATCCGTTTGTGTGAATCCGGCTTGGGTCAAAACAGCCGCATCGGCTTTGGAAGGTACATCGGTTAAAGTATGTACAGTGATCGGCTTTCCGCTCGGTGCATCCACTACGGAGACGAAAGTGTTTGAAACTGAAAATGCAATTTCTAATGGTGCATCCGAAGTGGACATGGTACTGAACATCGGGGCATTAAAAAGCGGTGAAAATGAGCTGGTGAAAAACGATATTCAAGCGGTCGTCGAGGCTGCCAAAGGAAAAGCACTTGTCAAAGTGATCATCGAGACAGCTCTTTTGGAGGATGCAGAAAAAAGAAAAGCGTGTGAATTAGCAGTTGCCGCAGGGGCTGATTTCGTCAAGACTTCTACAGGATTTTCCACGGGCGGGGCTACCGAAGAGGATGTCAAATTGATGCGGGCAGTCGTCGGTCCTGAAATGGGAGTCAAAGCTTCAGGTGGAATTCGTAATCTGGAAGACATGAAAAAAATGATCGACGCGGGTGCCACGCGGATCGGTGCTAGCTCAGGCGTGCAAATCATGGAAGGGCTCGTCTCCGAAGCGGATTATTAAGATGGTATGATTGCCGACAATTCGGGCAGGAATCGAATCCACATTTCAACTCGGATCCGATAGGCGCTCATATAATCCGCTGAGCGCCCATATCTTCCGTCGACCACCCATAAGTCGTGATAGACGCTCATACTATTCGCTGACCGCTCATAAGTCGTGCCAGTTGCTCATATAATCCATCGACCGCCCATAAGTCGTGGTGGCGCTTACAAGACCTGTCAGCTAAGTTTTCAGGACTCTCATTATTTTTAAAAGTTTTATATTGACCACCAGTAAATCATGTGATACAATTTTTGAGTACATGGCACTTGGCTATGTTCCGAAGTGTGTTTGGAGGGAGGGACAAGAGATATGTCGAAAACTGTTGTTCGTAAAAACGAATCGCTTGAAGATGCTCTTCGCCGCTTCAAACGTACTGTATCCAAGAGTGGAACAATACAAGAGGTAAGAAAGCGTGAGTATTATGAGAAACCGAGTGTAAGACGCAAAAAGAAATCTGAGGCAGCTAGAAAACGTAAATTCTAATTTCCTTATATTCTTGATCGGTAACTCTACCAATTCTGAAATCAAACATTAGTAAACCGGAAAATCCTTTCATGGATTTTCCGGTTTATTTGTTATGTTACAAAAGAAAAATGAAACCATCAGGGTTTTCATCCGTATAAAGAGATATAATGATTATAGAGAAAGAGGTGAGAGATACAATGCGTAAAGCGGTGGGGAATGTTCTGTTGTTCCTCTTATTGCTCTCGGTATTTACCATGCCGGTGTTAGGAACAAGTGCCGCTTCTCAGAAAGTGTACAAAGTGCCTATTCATAAAGAAGTTGAAAAGGGATTGTATGCTTTTTTGCAACGTTCCTTCCAAGAAGCGGAGGAAGCAGGGGCGGATGCCATTTTTCTCGATATCAATACACCGGGCGGATTCACCGATGCTGCGGGTCAAATAGCTAGACTATTTGATAACACGGAGATGCCGATCATTGCGTTTATAGACGACGAAGCGCTATCCGCGGGAGCGTTCTTAGCTCTTCATGCGGATAAAATCTACATGGTGCCGAACGGAACGATCGGAGCTGCACAAGTCATTGTAGCCGATGGAACGGCAGCGGATGTCAAAGCCCATAGTGCCTGGGTGGCAAATATGATTAATGCGGCGGAATCGTCCAAACGGAATCCGCTCTATGCTCATGCAATGGCGGATCCAGATATCGATCTTCCCGAATATCGGGCCGGTAAAGGAGAACTATTGACTCTGCGTGCAAAAGAAGCGGAAGAAGTCCGTTATAGTGAAGGCACGGTCTCTTCGTTCGAGGAGTTGCTGAAGGTAACCGGTTACGAGAACGCTGAAGTTATTTCGACGAGTGAGACATTTGCCGAAAACGTTGCTCGTTTTGTTACGCATCCGGTCGTCGTGCCGATCTTGCTTTCCATTGCCGGGTTGGGACTTGTCCTCGAGTTATATTCGCCGGGTTTCGGCGTGCCGGGAACGATGGCGATCACTTCCTTATTTCTGTTTTTCTTCGGCCATCTGGTAGCCGGGCTTGCCGGTTATGAGACGATCATCCTCTTCATCATCGGGATTGGTCTAATAATCGCTGAATTTTTCTTGCCAGGCGGAATTGCAGGGATTATCGGGTCACTCGCAATCATTGGAAGTATCATTATGGCTGGCGGCAATCCGTTGTATATGGGAATTTCGGTCTTAATCGCGATTGCCATTGCCGCCACAGGGATGGGGATTATTATGAAGTTTTTCGGTAAAAAATTGCATTTACTAAACAAAATGGTTTTAATGGATTCAACGGACACCGAAAGCGGCTATGTATCCAATGTCAACCGGGTTGAATTACTTGGCAAGACTGCCAAGACGACGACTCCCCTTCGACCGGCGGGTACGATCGAGTTGGAAGGTGAACGGATCGATGTAGTTTCGCAAGGAAGTTACATTGACAAAGGAAAGAGTGTTATCATTGTGAAGGTTGAAGGTTCCCGGATTGTAGTTCGGGAAACCGATAAAAAGGGGGAAAATGAATAATGCCAGCTATAGTAGGTACGGGAAGCATGATTACGATTGTTGCTATCGCGTTCGTCGCGATCCTAGTTTTATCCGTATTTTTCACATTAGTGCCAGTAACACTTTGGATTTCCGCGATGGCGGCCGGGGTGCGTGTCAGCATCTTCACGCTCATCGGGATGAGGCTCCGTCGGGTCATCCCGAGCCGGGTCGTTAATCCGTTGATCAAAGCACACAAGGCCGGCTTGAATGTCAGCATTAACCAACTGGAAAGCCATTATCTTGCCGGAGGGAATGTCGACCGCGTCGTAAATGCTTTGATCGCAGCTCACCGTGCGAACATTGAATTGAGTTTTGAACGTGCTGCCGCAATCGACCTTGCAGGACGAGATGTATTGGAAGCAGTTCAGATGTCCGTTAACCCGAAAGTCATTGAAACACCGTTTATCGCAGGTGTTGCGATGAACGGGATTGAAGTGAAAGCGAAAGCACGGATCACCGTTCGTGCGAATATCGACCGTCTCGTCGGGGGAGCCGGGGAAGAGACTGTTGTCGCCCGTGTTGGGGAAGGAATCGTTTCCACTATCGGTTCATCGGTAGATCATGCCAAAGTATTGGAAAACCCTGATATGATTTCCCAAACGGTTCTTGCGAAAGGTCTGGATTCAGGAACTGCTTTTGAAATCCTCTCCATCGATATTGCGGATGTTGATATCGGGAAGAATATCGGGGCGGAACTTCAAACTGAACAAGCGATGGCAGATAAGAACATTGCACAGGCAAAAGCGGAGGAACGCCGTGCGATGGCCGTTGCCAACGAACAGGAAATGAAAGCGAAAGTCCAAGAGATGCGCGCGAAAGTGGTCGGCGCCGAGGCGGAAGTTCCGCTTGCCATGGCGGAAGCGCTACGTACAGGCAATATCGGAATCATGGATTATATGAACTATAAAAATATCCAAGCCGATACAGGCATGCGTGATTCCATCAGTAAAATTGGCGGCGAACAACAAGCATCCGATGATAAAAAACAATCATAAAGAAATGGTGATTTCCCGGAAAGGGGAGATGTGAAATGGAAGGAATCGTCTTACTCATCATTTCACTCATTGTCGGATCGTTTTTAAACGGCAGTAAAGCGAAAAAAGAGCCTCCAAAAACGGGAGCAAAACCATTTACCGCTGCGGGTAAGGTGGAACCGCCAGCGAGACAGCCGGACGATCCTCTGAAAAAGTTGAAAGAATTGTCCAGGGATATGTATCGGGAAATTCAAAAGGAGTTACAAACCGAAGATAATGAGCCGCCTAGTCGGCAGTTGGCGCCCACTCAACCTAAAAAGGCACCACCGGTTCCAACTCCCGAAGTCGTAGCGGCACGAGCCGTTTCCGAGCCTCCAGCTGTTACGAAGCCTTCGTTGGAACAGCACCGTGGCCGATTATCGGCACATGGCGGCCGTGTGCAACCCATATCCTCATCAGAAAGATCCATGGATCTGTTCCCTACAAAAGAAGAGGACTTGTTGAAAGGGATCATATTTTCTGAAATATTGGGGCCACCAAAATCGAAACGGTAATCATTGACCCCCTATTCATATCATACATATGAATAGGGGGTTTTTATCTGATGAAAAAATTATTCAAAACAGGTGCGTCCATCACAATTGAAGATTACTCATCCTTGCATATCAACGGACCCTATACGTTGCGCAAGCTAGGCCCCGATTCCGCAACTGTCCAATCGGGAGACTATGTAATTACCGTTGAAGGAGAAGAAATGACGGTTGATGTTCTGTCCGAAGAAGTAGCCCTCTTTACTTTCACTTTGATTCGAAGCGTGCAAATGGTATTGGCGCATGAAGAGGGAACAACCCATGTTTGACAAATGGTATCATATCAAGTTGACGGGAAAAGGGGATATCAGCAAATTCCTTACCGACCTAGCCATGAAAGGGACCAAGATCCGCTCCTTATCGATTGACAATCAGGTAGCGACTTTCCGGACAGACCGGAAAGGACTGGCCCAACTGCGCAAGCGAAGGAGAGCATTCCGCTTCAAGTTTTCCGTCACCGGTCCGCAACATGACAGAGGTGCGAAAAAGATCATACTTACACCGCTCTTCCTGATAGCGTGCGCCATTCCGTTCGCCTGTTCCTTTTTTCTTTGGACCGTCACCGTGGATTCCGATCGACCCGAAGTTGTAGACCGGATCGAGGAAAAGCTTGAAAAGGCTTCGATTGTGCCATTACGACCGTTAGCCCTGTTGCCCGAAGAAGGAGAAATCCGCAGACACCTCATGAAGAATGATCCCTCGCTGTCTTGGATCCGCTTCAAAAAGATAGGAACATCTTTGACTGTCATTCCGATGCTGTCGCCACCCTCCAATAAAATGGAGGAGAAGAAAGGGCCGCCATCCAATCTAGTCGCGCGAACTGGAGGAGTCATCACCCGATTCGAATTGGAAAGAGGGGAACGGGTGGGACGGGTTCATCAAACGGTGAAAAAAGGGGATGTCCTGGCAACGGGTATTCTGGAGCAAGGCTCTAAATCAGTTGTAGTAGGAGCCGAAGGAGAAGTATACGCTGATTATTGGATGGAATATCAATTCAGCATACCAAGGACAATCACCTATCAAATGCAGGGTGAAGAAATTGTCGAAATATCTTTCAAACCCCCATGGAAAACAGGAGGAGAACCATCCTGGGAAAGCGAAGATCGGAAGTTTCCATGGTCCATCATTCAAACGAAACGATATACGAATGACATTACCGGGAAGCTTGTTTTGGAAGAAGGCATGGAGGAGAGTGTCATCCTCCCTTTATTAAAAAACAAGTTTTTAGCCTCTCCTTCGTCGAAAGCGATTATAAAAGATGAAAAAATTTTGCACGTCTCATTCGATAATGATAAAGTTAGTGGGACCATATTATTTTTAATCAATGATGATATCGCAACAAAAAGACCGATTTCCCAAGGAGACTGAGGCTATTGGATGAACAAATGACTCAACTGCATATTGAAGATCCGAACGAGGCTGTCATGCTTCTCGGAATTTCCGATCAGAATATGAAATTAATTGAAGAAGCCTTGAATTTATCCATCATGACACGGGGAGATACAATTTCCCTCGAAGGAACGGAAGAAAGTCGACTGTTGGCTAAAGACCTTTTGGAGCAGCTGCTGAAAGTGATCCGCAGGGGCATCAATATTAACCAACGCGATGTTGTGTCGGCGATCGAAATGGCGAAAAGAGGTACGATCGAGTATTTTTCAGAGCTTTATGACGAAGAAGTTGCCCGTAATACAAAAGGCAAAGCGATCCGTGCGAAAACGATCGGACAACGGGAGTACATTCATGCCATCCGCAAAAATGACCTCGTTTTCTGCATTGGTCCTGCAGGGACAGGAAAGACCTATTTGGCCGTAGTCCTTGCAGTGCAGGCAATGAAAACCGGTTCGGTCAAACGGATTATTTTGACAAGACCCGCGGTGGAAGCTGGCGAAAGCCTCGGATTCCTGCCGGGTGACTTGAAAGAGAAAGTGGATCCTTACTTACGGCCTCTATATGATGCGCTCCATGATATTTTAGGAGCGGAACATACCGACCGGCTTATCGAAAGGGGAGTTATCGAAATAGCCCCTCTTGCCTACATGAGGGGTAGAACATTAGATGATGCCTTCGTTATCCTTGATGAAGCGCAAAATACTACAAAAGCGCAGATGAAAATGTTTTTGACGCGACTTGGGTTCGGGTCGAAAATGGTCATTACGGGTGATAAAACACAAATCGATTTGCCAAGAGGAACCGTTTCGGGATTGATCGAAGTGGAAGCCATTTTAAACAATGTGCCGGACATCCATTTTCAATACTTGGAACAAGGAGATGTCGTACGGCATCCGATCGTCGCAAAAATCATTGCAGCATATGAAAAAGAGCAGTCGCAATCGTGACTGCTTTTTAAACATGCGAGATCCGGACAAGCACACTTCATTTTGGAACACCGAAGGCTAAATTGCTTGCTTCCGGAACGTTCGACTTGTTGCTGCCGTACATAATACCAAGATGCGGGGGTGGGATCGGAATGTTCGGTTCGATAAAAAAATTGTTCAACTCTCTTAAATTTGACACTTTCCAACTATTTCTCGTCGGAATTTCAACCATCCTCTTGTTTACCTTCATGTTCGGAAGTGTGAAAAACGAAACGTATGAAGTGGAACCGTTCAAAATTTCCCAACATACCATTCGAGCCACTAAGACAGTCGAGGACACTGTGAAGACCGAACAAGAGAGGCAGAGGGCGGCACAGGAAGTTTCAGCCGTCTATCATTTCTCGGAAGAAATAGCGAAAAACAGGCAAGCGATTGCAACATCCATCTTCGACATTTTGATTGAAGTGAAAAATGGCAATGCCGCCCGGAAAAAAGAGGCGGAAAAGCCCGCTATTACACAAAAGGAGCAAATTGCTGAAGTCCGTAAACAATTGGCGAGACTGGAGGAAGAGGAGCCCGACCTGAATCTGAATGATTCTACCATTGCCATTTTGCTGGCGCAGGATACGGAGATTTTGACGAAAATCCAGGACAACCTGGTGTCGGTCATTGGGGAGACTTTATCCAGGCCGATCCGGACAGCGGACCTGGCTTCCGTCCAGTACGAAGTGGAACGACGTTTGCGCTTGTCTGATGCCATTCCTTCGTCCGTCCTGCAAACCGTGGTCACCATCGGTCGCTCCCTTGTTGTGGAAACAGAGAAGGTCAATGAAACTCTGACGGAGGAGAGGGTGGAACAGGCCAAGGCTGCCGTTGAACCTACACGAATCCTGCAAGGACAGGTGCTCGTCAGGGAGGGGCAATTGATCGACGGGGAAATTTATAGGCAGTTGGAGCTCACCGGCCTTTTGACAAATCAATCTTCGCTAAAGCCGTTATTAGGGCTCGGTTTATTCGTCTTATTTGTGTCCTCGTTAATTTATTTGCATTTCAGCACGTGGGATGTAAATACAAAGGTGAAGAAAAAAGCTTTGTTAATTGTGCTGACCGTTTTTTTCCTATTGGTCATCCTGATGAAGTTGATTGCACTCATTGAAAAGGATTTCGATGTGCTCGTAGCCTTTTTATTTCCGACTGCATTGGCTTCGATGCTGATCAAATTGTTGACGAATGAACGATTGGCTTTGATGATGACGTTTATCACCGCGGCTACAGCGGGAATAATGCTACAAGAAGGGTATGCCGCGCTCATTCAAATGGAGATCGCCCTATACATACTATTCAGCGGAATTGTCAGTTTGTATTTGCTTGGTAATAGTGGGAGAAGATCGAGTATTTTAAGGACCAGTGTTGGAGTAGCCTGTTCCAATACTCTGTTCATCGCATTTTACTTGTTAATGACCCAGTCGACTTACGATTTGCCCGAATTGGTCTTTTATTTGATCGCCGCCATTTCATCGGGTATTTTATCAGGTGCCCTGACGATCGGCCTGATGCCATTTTTTGAATCGGCATTTGGTATCTTGTCGGATATGAGATTGATTGAATTATCCAATCCGAATCATCCGTTGCTTAAAAAAGTGCTGACCGAAACGCCCGGGACCTATCATCATAGTGTCATGGTCGCGAATCTGGCGGATGCGGCTTGTGAATCGGTTGGCGCTGATGGGTTGCTTGCCCGTGTGGGAAGTTATTATCATGATATCGGTAAGACGATCCGCCCTAGTTACTTCATAGAGAATCAGCATGGAGGCCAAAATCCGCATGACCATATGCCGCCTGAAAAAAGCCGGGATATCATCATTTCCCATGCAGAAGACGGCGCAAAAATGTTAGAGAAGCATAAGATGCCGGCAGAAATCATCGACATCGCAAGGCAGCACCATGGCACCAGCCTATTGAAATACTTTTATGTTAAAGCGCAAAATGCAGGGGAAGAGGTTAATGAAGAGGAGTATCGCTATAAAGGACCTAAACCGCAAACGAAAGAAATTGCTATCATATCCATTGCGGATAGTGTCGAAGCGGCAGTCCGCTCCATGAAAGAACCGACTCCTCAAAAAATTGCGGCTCTCGTAAAAGCGATCATCAATGATCGGCTGAACGACGGCCAATTTGACGAATGTGATATTTCCATGAAAGAATTACGAAAAGTGGAAACGGTCATATGCGAAACGTTGAATGGGATTTTCCATAATCGGATTGAATATCCGGAATGAAACGGAGATGGAGACGTGCTAACACTATTTTTTGAAGATGAAACCGGAATGGTGCACGGAGAAATAGAGGATCTGATACGGGATCTGCTCAATCACGCCGCAAAAAATGAACAATTGGAAGGGAATTTAGAAGTATCCATAACATTTATGACGGATAAAGAGATTCAAAAAATCAATGCTGAATATCGAGGAAAAGATGTTCCGACCGATGTGATATCGTTTGCTCTTGAAGAGATGGCGGAAGGAGAAATTGCAATTGTCGGGGAGGATCTACCGACCGCATTGGGTGATATCATTATTTCTGTAGAGACTGCCCAAAATCAGGCAGCCGAATACGGGCATGATTTCAATCGGGAAATCGGCTTTCTGGCGTTGCACGGCTTTTTACACCTCCTTGGTTATGACCATATGAACGAGGAGGACGAGAAGGTGATGTTCGGGAAGCAGAAGGAGATCCTGGATTCGTTCGGACTCGGAAGGTGAGGGGAAGCCCAGGATGCAGAATTTTTTTAAGTCATTCCACTACGCGTGGAATGGCATTCTCCTCGGCACCCGATTGGAACGGAATTTCAAGTTTCATTTGTTGGCTGGAATTGTAGTCATCCTCGCCGGTATTTGGACAGAATTGACGATGACGGAGTGGTTTATTGTCGTGGTATTGATTGGCGGTATGCTCGCGTTGGAATTAATGAATACAGCCATTGAAAAAGTCGTCGATCTGGTAACGGAGGATTACCATCTTTTGGCACAGCAGGCGAAGGATTTGGCTGCAGGCGCTGTGCTCATATATGCCATTGTGAGTGCAATCATTGGAATAATCCTATTTGGATCAAAGTGGCTAGGTTAACGAGGAACGAGGTGGAATAGTGGATATTGAAAAATTAGTGGAAGAATCGAAAAAAGCACGGGATCAGGCCTATGTCCCTTATTCCAAATTCCCGGTTGGAGCGGCATTATTGTCGACAGAGGGAACGGTGTATCATGGATGTAATATTGAAAACTCGGCGTATAGCATGACGAATTGCGCAGAACGTACTGCCTTTTTTAAAGCGGTTTCGGAAGGAGTTCGCTCCTTCAAGGCGCTAGCCGTCATTGGCGATACGGAAGGGCCGATCTCGCCTTGCGGAGCATGCCGTCAAGTGATTGCCGAGTTTTGTGAAGGTTCCATGCCGGTTTATTTGGCAAACCTTAAAGGAGATGTCAAAGAGACGACGGTCGCGGAGCTATTGCCCGGCGCTTTTTCGAAGGAGGATTTATCATATGCAGCAAGAAAATAATCAATTTAAATCAGGTTTCATTTCCATCATTGGTCGTCCGAATGTAGGGAAATCGACTTTCTTGAATCGGGTCGTCGGGCAAAAAATCGCTATCATGAGCGACAAACCTCAAACGACGCGGAATAAAGTCCAAGGGGTTGTAACATCCGAGGATTCGCAACTCATTTTCATCGATACGCCAGGCATCCACAAACCGAAGCATAAGCTGGGCGACTTTATGATGAAAACAGCCCGCAACACATTGAAAGAAGTGGATGTCATCCTGTTCATGGTGAATGCGGATGAACCGATCGGTCGTGGAGACCGCTTTATTATTGAGCTGTTAGAGAGGACGGAAACTCCGGTTTTTCTCGTGATCAATAAAATTGACCTTGTCCATCCCGACGATTTGCTGACGATCATCACTTCCTACACAGAGGAATATGACTTTGCAGAAATTGTTCCGATTTCCGCAATGAACGGCAATAATGTGGAACGGCTTTTGGAAACGTTGACAACCTATATGCCGGAAGGACCTAAATATTATCCTGACGATCAAGTGACAGACCATCCGGAACGGTTCATCATTTCGGAGCTGATTCGTGAGAAGGTCCTTCATTTGACCCGAGAGGAAATACCCCACTCAATTGCGGTTGTCATTGAAAAGATCGAACGGGAAAAAGAGCGTGAAATAGTCAATGTCATGGCGACGATTGTGGTCGACCGTGACTCCCAAAAGGGAATTGTCATCGGCAAACGGGGGGCTTTATTGAAAGAAATCGGAACGAAAGCAAGACATGACATCGAAATGCTGCTCGGCTCAAAGGTCTTTCTCGAACTATGGGTGAAAGTCCAAAAAGATTGGCGGAACAAACCGGGTCAGTTACGGGAATTCGGCTTTAGAGAAGACGAGTACTGAGAGAGTCAGCCGCCTGTAGCCGAAAGGGGGGAGTGCCTTGTTGAATAAATGGGAAGGCATTGTCCTTCGCAGCATTCCATACGGTGAATCGAATAAGATTGTGACCGTATTTACCCGGGAAGCGGGAAAGATGACAGCGATGGCCAGAGGGGCGAAGAAGCCTGCGAGCCGACTGGCAAGCATCACCCAGCCATTTATGGAATGTTCATTTCTCATCCGGACCGGCCGGGGGATGGGAACGTTGGAACAAGGTGAGCCAATCAATTCCATGCGTTTTATCCGTGAGGACTTGGAAGCGACAGCATACGCCAGTTATGTTGTGGAATTGATCGATCGATTGACGGAGGACCAGGAGAGGGTATCAGGCGTATATGGCTTGCTATCGGATGCGCTTCACGCTATTGATGAGCAATATGACCCCGAAGCCATAGCCCTCTTTGTCGAGTGGAAGATGCTTCCCGTGGCAGGGATTCATCCAGTTTTGCACCAATGTGCAAATTGTGGGGCGACTGAAGGGGAGTTTGCATTTTCATTCCAGCAGATCGGTTTTCTTTGCCACCGCTGCTTCGCTATCGATCGCTATATCATTCGTCTATCACCGACACAATTGCGATTGATTCGCACTTTTTATAACGTACCGATCAATCGGTTGGGTAATTTGACATTAAAGAAATCAACGAAGCAATTTATGAAAAAAATCATCCGCACCATCTATGATGAACAGGTAGGAGTCCGTCTCAAATCAAGGGCATTTTTGGATCAACTTGAATCGACACCGGCATTATTACCGAAAAAGGAAGAACCGGAAGAAACAGGCGAGTAGCCGTTTCTTCCGGTTCTTTATCATTAAAACTCCAAATGTTTTTCAATGTAAGCCTGCACTTCTTCTATTGGCATGCGGACTTGTTCCATCGAGTCGCGGTGACGTACGGTCACCTGGCGATCTTCTTCCGAATCGAAATCATACGTGATACAGAAAGGTGTTCCGATTTCATCCTGACGGCGGTATCTTCTACCGATGGATTGAGAATCATCATACTGAACGGTAAAGTGTTTGCATAGTTCTGTGTAAACCGATTCAGCGCCTTCCGCAAGCTTTTTGGACAGAGGCAGGACGGCTGCTTTGACCGGTGCAAGTGCTGGGTGGAAACGAAGCACTGTACGCTTATCGTCGCCTTCCAATTGTTCTTCGTCAAAAGCATCGCAAAGGAAGGCCAATGTGACGCGGTCTGCGCCGAGAGAAGGCTCAATGCAGTACGGGACAAATTTTTCATTCGTTACCGGGTCTTGGTAGTGGAAGTCTTCGCCTGAATATTCCATATGACGGTTCAGGTCGAAGTCCGTCCGATTGGCGATGCCCCACAGTTCGCCCCAACCGAATGGGAATTTGTACTCGATATCCACAGTCCCTTTCGAATAGTGGGAAAGCTCATCTTCATTATGTTCACGAAGGCGCATATTGTCTTCGGTCATTCCGAGGTTCAATAGGAATTGTTTAGAGAAATCACGCCAGTATTCATACCATTTCATATCTTCGCCCGGCTTGCAGAAGAATTCCAATTCCATCTGTTCGAATTCGCGCGTACGGAATGTGAAGTTTCCTGGAGTAATTTCATTCCGGAAACTTTTTCCGATTTGCGCAATTCCAAACGGCAATTTCTTTCTCATCGAACGTTGTACGTTTTTGAAATTGACGAAGATTCCCTGTGCTGTTTCAGGACGAAGGAAGATCTGGTTCGCGGAGGAATCCGTCACCCCTTGTGATGTTTTGAACATTAGATTGAACTGGCGGATTTCTGTATAATCCATCGCGCCACAACTTGGGCAGACCACTTCATGTTCTTTGATCAATTCTTCCATTTTTTCAAACGGGAGTCCATCAACTACGACTTCCAATCCTTTCGCGTCCAGCGCATCCTCGATCAATTTATCCGCACGATGACGAGTTTTACATTTCTTACAATCAATCATCGGGTCATTGAAGTTACCGACATGGCCAGAAGCTTCCCAAACTTTTGAATTCATTAAAATTGCTGCATCAAGTCCGACGTTATACGGAGATTCCTGGATGAATTTTTTCCACCAAGCCCGTTTGATATTATTTTTCAGTTCAACACCGAGCGGACCGTAATCCCATGTATTGGCCAGACCACCGTAAATCTCGGATCCCGGGAAGACAAACCCCCTTTGCTTTGCTAAATTAACGACTTGTTCCATTGACATCATGTAAAATCCCTCCAATTAAAATAAGCACCCATCCCCGGACATTACGTCCGGGGACGAGTGCATGATGACCCGCGGTTCCACCCCGTTTGGCTGGTCTACCAGCCCACTTAAAAAAACTGCATTGGCTCCAGGTTGCCGTTTCATGTCCATACGGGCTTGCACTATCCCCGTTCGCTGCTGGTGACATTACTTATAGACCTATCTGCGCCTATTGAATTCATTTTCAGTGTAGCATGGTTATCATTTCTTAGCAATAGTTGTACACATCGTATATAATAATCGAGGGGAGAATAGTACGGTTAGGACGGTGATAGAAATGGAACTGAATAAACGCCAGACGGAAATCCTAGAGATTGTAAAGGTGGATGGTCCGATTACGGGCGAACAAATTGCCGAACGTTTGAACTTGGTAAGGGCTACGATTCGTCCTGACTTGGCTATTTTGACGATGGCAGGTTATTTGGATGCAAGGCCACGAGTCGGCTATTTCTATTCAGGAAAGAAAACTGTCCAATCGATTGCGGATAGCATGATTGGAATGAAAGTCGGTGACTTCCAATCCATCCCAGTAGTCGTTGCTGACACAGTCTCCGTTTATGATGCTATATGTCAGATGTTCCTAGAGGATGTCGGCACCTTGTTCGTAATCGATAAATCATCCAATCTGGCTGGGATCCTATCTAGAAAGGATTTATTGCGTACGAGTTTAGGCAATAACGAACTTGAAAAGATTCCCGTCCATGTTATTATGACGAGGATGCCTAATATTACATACTGCAAAAAGCAAGATACACTTTTATACGCTGCACAAAAGATGATAGATCAACAGATTGATTCCCTTCCTGTAGTCATAGAAAAAGAGGAAGGACTCGAAGTCGTTGGAAGAATTACGAAAACGAACATCACCGCAGCCTTCCTATCACTTGCGGAAGACCACGAATTATGAGGTGGATACCTAAGATGAGAAAGCTAACATTATTTATCATATCCGATTCGGTCGGGGAGACTGCTGATTTGGTGGCAAAAGCGGCAGCGAGCCAGTTCAGTCAAGGGCTTGAAGCTGTATCCATGAAGCGCTTTTCACATGTTGAAGAAGACTCCCAGTTGGCAGAGATCGTCTATTTGGCAAAAGAGCAGAGAGCCATTATCATTTATACGTTGGTAAAAAGCAGAATGCGTAAAGTATTGAAGAAAGAATGTGAGGATGCAGGCATTTGCTGCATTGACCTGCTCGGTCCGGTTGTCGATCGAATAGGAGAAGAACTTAACGAGCAGCCGCTTGAAGAACCGGGGCTCGTCCGTCAGTTGGACGATGATTATTTCAAAAAAATCGAAGCGATCGAATTTGCGGTGAAATACGACGATGGCAGAGATCCACGGGGAATCCTGAAAGCGGATATCGTATTGGTTGGTGTATCGCGGACGTCTAAGACGCCATTATCTCAATACTTGGCACATAAACGCTATAAGGTGGCGAATGTTCCGCTTGTTCCAGAAGTGGAACCCCCTGCCGAATTGTTTAAGATCCATCCTGATAAATGTTTTGGTCTCGTGACGTCGCCCGAAAAATTAAATTCAATCCGAAGGGAAAGGTTGATAGCCCTAGGCCTGAAGGATAATGCGAATTATGCACGTATGGAACGGATTGAACAGGAGCTTAGGTACTTCCAGCATGTTGTCTCCAAGCTTGGTTGCAAAGTCATCGATGTGACGAATCGAGCTGTGGAAGAAACGGCCAATGTCATTTTAAGTGAAATTGCAAAACAAGGATAGAGGAAAAATAGAAGGACCACCCGTGCCATTGCCGGGTAGGTTCTTCTTTTACGGCGAAAAATTATAAAAATCAGGAGCGGCATCTAAGATTTTTGAAGAGAAATAGTGTAAAATTAGAGTTTCGGAGTAGAACTGAAAAAATTTGTCGAAAACAAAGGATTTTTGAAAGTGATATAGAATTCAAGTAGTAGAATGGAAAAGGATGATAGCATGACTAGAATCCCAGAAGAAATGATTGAAACGATACGAACAAAGACGGATATTGTGGACTTGATTGGTGAATATGTTCAATTGACCAAGAGAGGGAAAAACTGGTTCGGCCTTTGCCCGTTTCACGGAGAGAGCACTCCGTCATTTTCCGTTTCTGAAGAGAAACAGCTTTTCCATTGTTTTGGGTGTGGAGCAAGCGGGAACGCCATTACATTTATAATGGATATTGAAAATAGCCCGTTTACTGAAGCCGTAGTCAAATTGGCGGATCGAACCGGAGTGGAGATCGATATAGGTCCCGCTACATCTGAAGGGAGCTATGCTTCCAAGCAGTCGGATGAGCATCGGCGGATGATGGAAGCCCATACGTTGGCCACTTCCTTCTACAGTCATTTACTACTGAATACAGTGGAAGGGGAAGCTGCGCTTCAATATCTTGAAAAAAGAGGTTTTTCTAGAGAGTATATTGAAAAATACGGTATTGGATGGGCATTGGATAATCGAGAAGCGTTATCCGAACTGTTAAAACGTAAAAGCTTTGACATGAAAGAAATGGAACGTGCCGGATTGTGTATTATGAAAGATGATGGGACAGGCTATTTTGACAGGTTCAGAGGACGTATCATGTTCCCACTTCGTGACGATAATGGGAATGTTGTCGCATTTTCGGGAAGGACACTTTCGAAGGATAAACAAGTTGCAAAATACCTCAATAGCCCCGAAACTCCCATCTTTGAAAAAAGCCGATTATTGTATAATTTTCACAACGCACGTCTTAACGTTCGGAAAACGGGTAAAGTAATAGTATTTGAAGGATTCATGGATACCCTTTCCGCAGACCGGATCGGTGTGTCCAACAGCGTGGCGGTCATGGGAACCGCATTATCCGATTCCCACATTGTCAAATTGAAGAGGATTGCCAAAGACGTCCTCATCTGTTGTGACGGGGATGACGCAGGCTGGACTGCGGCAAAAAGGTTCGCCGACAGCTTGCTGGCCAAAGGGATGAATGTTGAGATCGCATTGCTTCCATCAAATTTTGATCCGGATGATTATATTTCACAGCATGGAGGGCAAGCATTCATTGAAAAGGTCATTGGAAATCCGAATTCGTATATGTCTTTTATCATGGCCTTTGCAAAGAGGTCAAAAAATCTCACCTTTGAAAATGACATGCTCCAATATATCCATGAAGTATTGAGTGAACTTGTCAATCGGCAATCTCCTGTAGAACGGGACCTCTATATGAGGCAGCTTTCTGTGGAAACAGGCGTTTCAATGGAGGCGCTTGGACAGCAGTTCCTGAAATTGAACGGAAAGCAAGCGAGCCTTTCAAAAAAGATGAACCAGGATATTGAAAAGCAGGAGAGTCCGGCAAATGGGAAAAGCAAGACGGCCACGGACCGGGCGGAGCGACTGCTGTTATGCCACCTTATGAATGATGGAGCCTTGTTCGATCGCATTCGTGATGAATTTCCGGAGTTGTTCATAAAAGATGTATACCAAGCAGTTTTTATCCGATTGGCCGGGTTTTATGAACAATTTGGAGCCCCGGATTATCATCGCTTCGCGGAGTCTTTGGAAGACCGTGATTTACGGAAGATCGTCTTGGATGCAGCGATGGTGGAACGCGATCCGGACCATAAAGAAGAAGAGGTCGAGGACTGTATACAGCACTTGGTTCAACAACGTATCAGGCTCTCGATTCAAGATAAATTAAACGAATCAAAGACAGCTGAAAAATTAAAAGATCATACCCGGGCATTGGAACTGGCCAGGGAAATCATTCAGCTCCGGAAATCATTATCGGCATTATAGCCGAATTCCGGTGGACTAAGGAGGACGGGTCATTATGAACAATAAAGAACAATCCGGTGAAATGGAGAATGAAATGACAATCGAAGAAGTGAAAGCCCAATTAATAGAAAACGGAAAAAAATCCGGTGAGCTGACACTTGATGAGGTGACAGAGAAATTATCCGCCTTCGATATGGAACCGGAACAGTTCGAAGAATTCCTGGACCAAATTGAGGCACAAGGAATCGAGTTGGACGGTAAGGAAGATGTGGATTCCACGGAGGAAGACGGGAAAGCTACCGCGGAAGATACCCAATTCGATCTAAATGACCTGAGTGTCCCGCCAGGCGTTAAGATTAACGATCCTGTCCGCATGTATTTGAAAGAGATCGGCCGTGTCAATCTTTTGACAGGCGCGGAAGAAGTGGAACTGGCCATTCGGATCAAAGAGGGGGATGAAGAGGCGAAAAAGCGTCTTGCTGAAGCCAACTTACGCCTTGTCGTCAGTATTGCGAAACGCTACGTCGGCCGCGGTATGCTCTTCCTTGATCTGATCCAGGAAGGGAATATGGGTCTCATTAAAGCGGTGGAGAAGTTTGACCATACAAAAGGCTTTAAATTCAGTACGTATGCGACATGGTGGATTCGCCAGGCGATTACACGGGCAATCGCGGACCAAGCGCGGACCATCCGGATTCCGGTCCATATGGTGGAAACCATCAATAAATTAATCCGTGTCCAACGTCAATTATTGCAAGACCTCGGACGCGAACCGACTCCGGAGGAAATCGGGGAAGAAATGGATCTCACAGCAGAAAAAGTTCGTGAAATCCTGAAAATTGCCCAAGAGCCGGTTTCCCTTGAAACGCCGATCGGAGAGGAAGACGACTCCCATTTAGGTGACTTCATTGAGGATTCCGAAGCGCAGTCGCCTTCAGACCATGCAGCGTACGAGTTGCTGAAAGAGCAACTGGAAGACGTGCTCGATACGTTGACCGACCGGGAGGAAAATGTACTGCGCCTCCGTTTTGGATTAGATGACGGAAGAACTCGGACGCTGGAGGAAGTGGGCAAAGTGTTCGGCGTTACGCGGGAGCGTATTCGCCAAATTGAAGCTAAAGCTCTCCGTAAGCTTAGACATCCTTCCCGAAGCAAACGATTGAAAGATTTCTTGGAATGAGATTGAAGGGCATCGGCATTGGGTTATGCCGATGCCTTTTATCTTTATTCAGCGAAGACTCCCCACTCTACAGGTGCTAGTGAATGTAGTTTCATTTCCTCGTTCAGCGGATATCCGAACGCCCGCTGAAGAGGGGAACGCAGATTAAAAACGCAGCGTTCTAAAAGTGCCTTAATTTCTGCAAAGAGCGCAGAAATACGGCAAATCGAACCCTTCGCTGTTCGATTCGCAATTACGCCGAGGCGTAATTGATTTGTTTAATAAAGGGGGATCGTCATGAATGTGCAACGGAAAAGAATCATTATCTCGGAAATTAAGTACTGGAAGCAAAATAAATTATTGCCCGAGCATTATTGTGATTTTTTAATTACGTTATATGCCCAAGGGGAAGAGGTCCAGGAGGAAAAGGTCCCGGATGCTGTATTAAAGAGAGAGAAAAGGAGTTTGAATCGGAAAATCATCTTTTATGCACTATTGGCTCTACTGGCGGGCGGCGGTATATTTATTTTTGCCCATTACCCGATTGTTACGTTGTCAATAGCAGCTGGCCTTACTCTCCTCTTTTTATTGTCCACTTTTCGCAGTTCGAACAAATTGGCACCATTTTTATACATACTGTCATCTTTCCTTCTGTTGATGATTTCATTGAAACTATGGCTGCTTTTCTTTGAAGGGGAAACGATGTTATTGATCGGTTTGCTCATGTTAAATTGCGTACTCTGGCTGTATGCGGGAAAACTGCTGAAACTCTTGTATTTCACAATCTCCGGTAGCGTTGGATTACTGTTAATAATAGGATTTCTTCTAATATCCTATTAAAATCTCACAAACTTTCAAATTTCTCTGTGAAAGTTGTAACAAATTATGTATAATCAAAATGTAAGCGTTACAATGTTCAAACAAAGGGGATGAAGAAAGTGAATTTTGATTTATCACAGGAACAACAAATGATTAAGAACACCATCCGTGAGTTTGCGGATGAGGTCGTTGCACCGGGAGCTATTGAGCGGGACCGTACGAAAGAATTTCCTTTGGAAATCTTTAAACAGTTGGCTGATATGGGGATCATGGGATTGCCGTTTCCTGAAGAATATGGGGGAGCAGGAGCGGACACCATCAGTTTTGCCATTGTCACGGAGGAACTGAGCCGGGCCTGTGCTTCTACAGGAATCACGTATTCAGCACATATTTCCTTAGGTGGGGCTCCGTTAAATCTGTTTGGGACTCATGAGCAGAAAGAAAAGTATTTGACACCAATTTGCACGGGAGAGTCATTCGGAGCATTTGGATTGACTGAGCCGAATGCCGGTTCGGATGCGGGGGGGACGCAGACGACCGCCAAAGAAGATGGGAAGGATTTCATCATCAATGGCTCGAAAGCATTCATCACAAATGCCAGCCATGCCAAACATTTGGCTCTTACCGCCATTACAGGCATGAATGGAGATAAAAAAGAAATCAGCGCCATAATCGTTCCCACCGACGCTGAAGGATTCACCGTGTTGGATAACTACGAAAAAATGGGCTTAAATGCTTCCAATACAACAGAACTCTTCCTTGAAAATGTTAGAGTACCGCAAGAAAACTTACTAGGTGGACGTGGGAAAGGATTCCAACAATTCCTCGTGACGCTGGACGGCGGACGAATCGGAATTGGGGCAATGGCTGTCGGAATCGCTCAAGCCGCGTTCGAAAAAGCAAAAAGCTATGCCAACGAGCGGAAGCAATTCGGCAAAGCGCTATCCGAATTCCAAGTGACACAATTCAAATTAGCCGATATGGCATTAAAGATCGAATTGGCACGGAATATGGTATATAAAGCTTCTTGGTTGAAGGACCAAGGCCGTCCATTCTCCAAAGAAGCGGCGATGTGTAAATTGTACGCTTCTGAAATTGCGATGGAAGTCGCCGACCAAGCCATCCAGATTCATGGCGGATATGGCTATATGAGAGAGTATGAAGTTGAACGCTTCATGCGCGATGCAAAGTTATTGGAAATCGGGGAAGGAACTTCAGAAGTTCAACGCATGGTCATTTCCAGATTGATTGGATAATGAAACCTAGGTAGGTAGAACAACAGGCTGGACAGGTGGCTCTATAAACTCCTGACCAGCCTGTTTTGTGATTTTTGGCATGATCCGTGGATGATAAGAAGCAGGAAATATTTATACCTTGAAATTCCATTAAAAGTTTTGTCGAATTTGTCACAAAGGGAGAAAAGATGATCGATAACTCTTTCAGTTTTCTGTCGGATACAGTACAATAATAATTGTGAACTGTATCCAGTACAGAAATAGATCCTGTTAAAGGAGGGTAATTCGATGAGTAAAAATCCAGTAGTCCCTTATTTTCTGATTTTTGCGCTTGGGCTCGGTCTTATTTTCTTCATGTCACTTTATGGACTTGACCAAAAAGAGGAAATTGCGAAACAGGGCGAAGAAGGCGAAGGAACGGAAGAAGTGGCAAGCACGGAGGACTTTGATGCGGAAGCTGTCGCTCAACAGAAATGTATCGGCTGTCACGGCGGTGACTTGACAGGTGGTATGGGCGGTGCTGCACCTTCCCTAGTCGGTTTGGACCTATCTAAAGAAGAGATCGTAGAAGTCCTTCATAACGGGAAAGGCGCAATGCCTCCAAATACAGTGCCAGGTGCAGATGCTGAAGCAATGGCAGACTATCTTTTATCACTTCAATAATGAACAATGAAAAAGCTGTCAGTTTGCAGAAACATTCTGCTTCCTGGCGGTTTTTTCTATTGTCAGAAAGAAGGGCATACCAATTGTCGATAAAACTTCATTCATCCCGGAATTTGGTCCTTCTCTTTTGTTTTTTCTCTATGGCTAACGTACAATCAGGACTGTGAAAGGTGGAGGTTTATTGAATACTGAACATTTATCGGATAGGCTGGCTTCCGTCGCCTCTTTTGTGCCAACCGGTACAGTAGTTGCCGATATTGGCAGCGACCATGCATACTTGCCCTGCTATTTAGTTAAATCGAATAAAGTAAGTCGGGCGATAGCGGGAGAAGTCGTGAAAGGGCCCTATGAATCAGCAGTCCGCAACGTCCAACGGGAAGGGTTGGCTGAGTCGATCACCGTCCGGATGGCCAATGGATTGGATGCTGTCCATGAAGAAGATGGAGTGGATGTGATCACCATTGCAGGCATGGGCGGCCCTTTGATCGTTTCCATACTGGAAAACGGTAAAGGAAAGTTAGCCTCTGTTAGCCGGATCATCACGCAACCGAACATCAATGCAAAAGTAATTCGGGAATGGGCTGTTTCAAACGGTTGGTTCATTGTAGACGAAGCAATATTGAAAGAAGACGGAAAAATTTATGAAGTCCTCGTGTTGGAAAGGGGACACGCTGCCTATGATGAATTGGAACTGTTGGTCGGTCCCTTTCTGCTCGATAGGAAAACAGATGTCTTTATGGAGAAATGGACACGGGAAGTTCAGGAATGGGAACGGGTTCTTCAATCTTTGGAAGTTGCGGAAGAGACAGTGATGATCCAATCCAAAAAAGCTCAATTGATGAGACAAATTGAACTTGTCGGAAAGGTGTTGTCGAAATGAAGAATGTGAATGGACATGAGATTATCTCGTTATTTGAAAAATGGTCACCTAAACGGTTCGCGATGGACGGCGATCCGGTGGGACTCCATATAGGACAGTTGAATCGCTCGGTAAAAAAAGTGTTGGTCACCTTGGATGTGAATGAACAAGTGGTGGAAGAAGCAATCCAAAAGGAAGCCAATCTGATCATCGCACACCATCCGCCTCTTTTTAGGCCGGTCAAAACGATTTGGACAGACACTCCGCAAGGACGCATGATTGAAAAATGTATCAAACATGACATTTCCGTCTATGCAGCTCATACGAATTTGGATATTGCTCCCGGTGGTGTCAATGATATGTTAGCCGAAAAATTGGGCTTGGTCGACACGGAAGTAATGGAGGCGACTATCTCCGACCCGCTCTATAAACTGGCTGTATTCTGTCCGGATAGTCATGCGGATACATTACGGGCGGCACTTGCGAAAGCCGGTGCCGGTGCGATCGGTGATTATGTCGGTTGCAGTTTCACTTCGACAGGAATCGGACGATTTACACCGTCGGAAGGGGCGGATCCCTTTATCGGTGAAGTTGGGAAAGGCGAAGAGGTGGAAGAGCAACGGATTGAGGTCGTCATGCCTGGGCCATACCGCGCGAAAGTGTTGAAGGCGATGCTGGCTGCCCATCCGTATGAAGAGCCGGCTTATGACTTCTTTGTGCTGGATCAGCGGACCAATGAGTACGGTCTCGGGCGCGTGGGCAAAGTGCAGCAGCCGATGAGCCTTGAGGAGTTTACCCAGCATGTAAAGACTGTATTCCATGTGCCGATGGTCCGTTTTGTCGGGAAGGCAGATAAAAAAATTGAGAAGGTTGCGGTGCTAGGTGGAGATGGCAATAAATACATCTCTGCTGCTAAACGAAAAGGGGCCGACGTCTTGGTGACCGGTGACTTATATTACCATGTGGCGCATGATGCCGAAGCGATGGACTTGGCGGTCGTGGATCCTGGCCATAACGTTGAAAAGGTCATGATTCAAGGTGTCGCGGAATATATGCAGGATGCTTGTAATAAAGCAGGATATGCTGTTGAATTTCTTCAGTCCCAAATCAACACAGAGCCCTTTCAGTTTATGTGAAACACTTTTTATAAAGAAGAAAAACCGGCCTCCTGTGGAGGAGGGCCGGTTATCACTTTATGATGTTGCGTATGGTTCAATTCGTTTGACGGGTGCTGGGTTTTTAATCTTCGGTAAGATTCTTTCCAATTGGAACTTGCGCTCCGGTACATGGGTTGCTGGATCTTCCGGATCAAATGCTTCCAGAAAAGCGATGACTTCTCGGACAATCAATGTCGGCGTTGAGGCTCCTGCTGTGACAGCAACTGTTTCGACACCTTCCAACCAGTTGATATCAATTTCGGAAACGTCCGAAATCCGGTAGGAAGGGGTGTTGGCGATTTCCACGGACACTTGCGTCAATCGGTTTGAGTTGTTGCTCTTCGGGTCTCCGACGACAATCAGAAGATCCGCTTCGCCGGCTTGTTCGGCTACGGCTTCCTGGCGCACTTGGGTTGCCAGACAAATTTCCTTATGCACTTCAATATGCGGGTATTTCTCTTGTAACGCATCCATGATGTGGGCGACATCCCATTGACTCATTGTCGTTTGATTTGTGACGAGCAATTTGTCATTTTCAATGCTTAATTGTTCTACATCTTCAAGCGTTTCAATCAGATGGACAGCGTGCGGGGCAACTCCGATCGCCCCTTCCGGCTCCGGATGGTATCTCTTTCCGATATAAATGATGTCATAACCTTCCGCGGTCTTTTCTTCGATTAAATCATGGGTACTGGTCACGTCGGGGCATGTTGCATCAATGGAAACAAGGCCTTTCCGTTTAGCTAATTCCCGCACTTCCGGAGACACTCCATGTGCTGTGAAAATCACCGTTCCCGATTCAACTTTTTCCAGGATGTCCAACCGGTTCTTCCCGTCTAATGTAATGATGCCATCTTGTTCGAAAGCATCTGTAACGTGTTTGTTATGAACAATCATTCCCAAAATATAGATGGGTCTAGGCAGCGTTTTATCTAGCGCCGCATTTCTTGCGATCACCATCGCATCCACTACTCCGTAACAATACCCTCTTGGGGAAATCTTTAACACTTTCACTTAATTCACTCCTCTAATAGGACCTGCTTATCATTATACCCGAGTCCTAAAGGATATTCAAAAGTTCCCGACCTGGTTAACGTGGACCGCATTTTCACGATTTCACGGTTTCTTCTGGCGTATTCCGCGACTCCGGTTGAATGAGCCGATAAGGAACAGGGGAGGATAAGACAATGGAAGTTGTCAAGGACCCATACGGAATCAACCGATCGATCAACAAACTCATGCTTGCCATGTTGTTCACTGCCGCCTTCAAAATGTAATTCGTCGTTCCAGTGACTCGATGGCATTCAATAACGGCTAGTTCCTCTTTTATCATTTGTTCAAACTCATGTGGCGTCCTTTTTAGTTCACTTACTTGGATGAACAAAAGGATTTCCAAGCCGACTGCCGGCAAGGAGACTCTTGCCGTAAAGTCTTCAATGATGCCTCTTTCTTGTAAACGTTGTAGCCGTTCGGAAACACTTGGCCTGCTGAGAACCAATTGTTTGGAAAGCTCGCTGACGGTAACACGGCTGTTCATTTGCAATAAAGTAAGGAGTTTTAGGTCCAACTCATCCATATACAACACCTCTTTCAAAATGAAGGTACAAAGCATGAATCCTATTCAAAATAATGCAAATAGGAAGAAAACATGTGTTTTTTGTTATTCAAATTTATTCTATACTATTCTATCATGAAGTCAAAGGGGAAAAATCATGTTTTTTATTATTATTTAGAAAGGGCCGTGAAAATTATAGTTCAAGATTATGGGGTTGTTATTAATTTTCACACTCAAAAGTATTGTTTTATTAACTAAAAAATGAAAGCGATTGCAATAGTGTTTCGAGTAAAAATTTTTGGATTACTCCTGTAGCAATTGGGAAATGGAGAATGAATGAATGAACACAACTGATCAATGGACATCGAAGTTAGGGTTTATTTTGGCAGCGGCTGGTTCCGCTATCGGATTGGGGGCAATATGGAAGTTCCCGTATGTTGCCGGTACAAGTGGCGGCGGAATATTTTTGTTGATATTTTTACTATTTACACTGCTGCTCGGGTTACCGCTGTTGATGGGGGAGTTTATAATCGGGCGCAGCACCCAAAAAGATGCGATCGATTCGTATAAAGAAATTGCACCGGGATCATCGTGGCATTTGATCGGTCGGTTGGGAATCACGACTTGCTTTATCCTTCTATCGTTTTATAGTGTAGTGGGCGGCTGGGTTCTCATCTATATTGTCAAAGCTGCGACTGGAAGTTTAAGTGGCCTGACCCAATCCGATTACAACAATTTATTTGGCGGAATCGTTTCAGATCCGGTCATCAGTGTGGGAGCACAATTGGTATTTATGTTTATGACGACTATTGTCATTGCCAAAGGAGTAACGAGTGGGATTGAAAAGGCTAGTAAATATATGATGCCCGCTTTGTTCATCCTGTTCATCATCTTGGCCATCCGATCTTTTACTTTAGATGGCGCGATGGAAGGTGTCTTGTTCTTCCTGAAACCGGAATTTGCAAACGTCAGTTCTGAGACGATCCTCTTTGCAATGGGACAGTCATTCTTTGCTCTCAGCATTGGGGTTTCCGTAATGGTGACATATAGCTCCTATCTGTCGAAAAAGGAAAGTTTGCCACAGTCCGCTGTTTCAATCGTCTTGTTGAACTTGCTTGTTGCCGTATTGGCCGGATTGGTCATTTTCCCGGCTGTGTTCGCTTTCGGCTTAGAACCGGATGCTGGACCTACGTTATTATTCAACGTATTGCCGACCATCTTTAGTCAGTTGCCTTTTGGCGTCCTGTTTTTCTTGGCGTTTCTCGTTCTGTTTTTATTTGCCGCTCTGACTTCAGCGTTCTCGATGTTGGAAATTATCGTTGCTGCCTTAGCAAAAGGGAATGAGGCGAAACGTAAAAAATTCGCATGGCTTGTCGGATTGGCAATTTTCATCGTAGGGATTCCATCAGCATTATCATTTGGGGTGCTTGCAGATATTACCGTCTTCGGGAAGTCGATTTTCGATGCGTTCGATTTTCTGGTCAGTAACATCCTGATGCCATTGGGTGCATTGTTAATCGCCATCTTTGTTCCATTGAAAATACCGAAAGAAAAGCTGTTTAATGAGCTAAAGGCAGGTTCTAATATCAGTGTCAAGCTATTCTCTGTCTGGTTCTTGTTAATCCGCTATCTCGCGCCAATTGCAATTATTATCGTGTTCTTGGATGTACTGGGCTTTCTGGAGTTCATCAAGTAAATGGACTGCCGCTTCATACGGCAGTTCCTTGTCGAATAAAATACTATGAATCTTATAGGAAATTGGAAGTAACCCATGAAGGAGGAAAATGGAATGGTGACATTAGAACAATCTTTGAAAAGTGAGAATGCAAGCGTTCTCGACAAAATGGTGGAGCATGAACAAGTTTTGTTCTGCAACGACAAGGCAACCGGCCTGCAAGCAATTATCGCAATTCATGATACAACGATGGGCCCTGCTTTGGGCGGATGCCGTATGGCGCCGTATAAAAGCATGGATGATGCGTTAAAAGACGTACTCCGCCTATCTAAGGGGATGACTTATAAATGTGCGGCAGCCGACGTTGACTTTGGTGGGGGGAAATCGGTTATTATCGGTGATCCGCTAAAAGACAAAACGCCTGAAAAGTTCCGGGCATTCGGTCAATTTATCGATTCCTTAAATGGTCGTTTTTATACAGGAACCGACATGGGTACAACTCTGGATGATTTTGTGCAGGCGATGAAGGAAACGGATTATATTGCAGGTAAACCAGTCGAGTTCGGAGGTGGCGGAGACTCTTCGATCCCTACCGCGCTAGGCGTTGTCTATGGTGTAAAAGCGACAAGCCAAGCGTTGTTTGGCAACGATAAGCTGGAAGGTAAGACATTTACGATCCAAGGTCTTGGAAAAGTAGGATTTAAAGTGGCGGAGCATATCTTAGCAGAGGGCGGCAACGTCATTGTAACGGATATTAATGAAAACGCTTTAGATGAAATCCGGAAAATTGGTGGAAGCTCTGTGAAAGTGGTGGCAAGCGATGACATTTACAGTCAAGATGCAGACATCTTCATTCCATGTGCTTTCGGTGGCGTCATTAATGACGATACGATCGCTACGTTCAAAGTACAGGGTATTGCAGGCTCAGCGAATAACCAATTGGCGGAAAGCCGTCATAGCGAAGTGTTGCGAGAGAAAGGGATTTTATATGCGCCGGATTACATCGTCAACGGTGGTGGATTAATCCAAGTCGCAGATGAATTGTATGGTGCAAATCCTGCGCGTGTACTCGCTAAAACTCAAAACATCTATAATTCTCTATTGGAAGTGTTTACACAAGCTGAGCAAGACCAGATCACAACAGCGACTGCAGCGGACCGGATGTGTGAAAAACGGATTGCGGATGCGAAAAATCGGAACAGCTTCTTTTCACAGGCGAAAAGGCCGAAATGGAATTTTAAACATCAATAAATCAATTACGCTTCGGCGTAATTGCGTCCGGATTTTGAATTGCGTCTGCGCAATTAACTCCTATCAAAATCCGTGACATCCGCCGGAGGCTTAATTTAAATCAGCGGGAGTTTGGACTCCTTCTGATTTGAATAGTTCTTTACATTTATCCCACCACTTATGGAAGTTGGGGGATTCCGCTGAATTAAATTAAATGAGGTGAATCATTCATGGAGGATCTTTATCCAATCAAACAATTTGTAGATGAAGAGGGAAAATTCTCGGATGAGTCGATCAAAAACGAGATTTCATCCGAATTGGTTCAAACATTTTATTACCACATGCTACGCATTCGGACATTTGACCGCAAGGCGAAAAACTTACAACGTCAAGGCAGACTTGGAACATACGCATTATTTGAAGGGCAGGAAGCGGCCCAAGTAGGGAGCGCATTGTCTTTGAAACAAGACGACTGGGTGTTTCCGACATACCGAGATCATGGTGCCCTTTTGACATTCGGAGCCGACATGCCTCGTGTATTTCTGTACTGGAACGGGCGAGTGGAAGGAAATATCCATCCGGACCGTAATATTTTCCCGCCTGCTGTACCAATTGCTACACAGCTTCCGCATGCCGCGGGCGCTGCTTGGGCTGAAAAACGAAGAGGAACAACAAACGCATCCATCGCTTATTTTGGCGATGGGGCAACTTCTGAAGGTGATTTCCACGAGGGCATGAACTTTGCAAGCGTATTCAAATTACCGGTCGTCTTTTTCAATCAAAACAACGGCTTTGCCATCTCTGTGCCAATCGAAAAACAGATGAATTCGAAAACAATTGCACAAAAAAGCGTGGCGTATGGCATGCCGGGTGTCCGGATTGACGGGAATGACATTTTCGCTGTCTACTTTGAGACGAGGAAAGCATTTGAGAGAGCGCGGAACGGCGAAGGTCCGACGTTGATTGAAGCGGTTACTCAACGGTTCGGAGCACATACGACTGCCGACGATCCAACAAAATACCGGGATCAGAATGAGGTGGATGCTCAACGGGATAAAGTTGATCCACTCTTACGCTTGGAGCGTTTTATGAAAGAGTATGGCTATTGGGACGCAGAGTGGGTAGAGGTCACTAGCAAGAAAATTGAGGCGGAAATTGAGGAAGCGGTAGTCCAGATGGAGAGTTTCCCAGCGCCAAACGTGGATGACTTGTTTGATCATGTATTCGAAGAGATGCCTTGGCCGATCAAGGAGCAAAAAGAAAACTATCTTGAATCGTTAAGGGGTGGTAATTGATGAATAAAGTCGTAGAAAGAGAGAGCACAGAAGAGAAAAAGCAGACGACACGTTCATTGACGCTCGTTCAAGCAGTGACAGATGCCCTTGGCACAATGCTTGCCGAAGATGAAAGAGTGATGCTGCTCGGTGAAGATATTGGAAAAAACGGTGGGGTATTCCGGGCGACGGAAGGCCTCCAGGCGCAATTTGGTGAGGATCGGGTAGTCGATACTCCTCTAAGTGAGGCTGGTATCATCGGTTCTTCTGTAGGTCTTGCCGTCAACGGTATGATTCCTGTTGCAGAAATCCAATTTCTTGGCTTCATTTATCCAGCATTTGAACAAGTGGCAACACACGTCACTCGAGTTCGGATGCGGACAATGGGGAACTATACCGTTCCGATGGTAATCCGTGCCCCGTATGGCGCAGGAGTGCGGGCCCCGGAAATTCACTCAGACAGTGCTGAAGCGTTTTTCACCCATATGCCGGGTATTAAAGTAGTTTGTCCTTCTACACCGCATGATGCCAAAGGCTTGCTGATTGCAGCAATCAAGGATCCTGATCCGGTGTTATTCATGGAGCCGATGAGACTATATCGAGCGTTCCGTGAGGATGTTCCGGAAGGCGTCTACGAAATTGAAATCGGGAAAGGGAAAAAGGTGGCGGAAGGCGATGATGTCACTGTTATCGCATGGGGCGCCATGGTTCCGGTCGCTAAAGAAGCTGCCGAAAAGGCTAAAGCGAAAGGGATTCATTGTGATGTCATTGATATGCGCACATTGTTCCCATTGGATAAAGATATCATTGCCGAATCAGTTCAGAAAACCGGTCGGGTTGTTGTTGTCCACGAAGCCCATGAAACGAGCGGAGTGGGTAATGACATTCTTTCCCTTGTCAATAAGACTTCATTTTTATATTTGAAAGCACCGATTGAAAAAGTGACTGGTTTTGACGTGCCGGTTCCATTCTTCGCGCTGGAAGATCACTTTTTGCCGACTCCGAAGCGGGTCCAAGATGCGATTGAAAAAGTTTATACATTCTAGAGGGGAGGCTCTCCATTGGTAGAAGTAAAGCTGCATGATATTGGAGAAGGGATGACGGAAGCCGAGGTTCTTCACTATTTTGTGAAGCCCGGCGATTCCGTTGTAGTAGACCAAGCACTTGTGGAAGTGCAGACAGATAAAATGGTGGCAGAATTGCCTTCGCCTGCTACTGGAATAGTGAAGGAACTGCTTATCAATACAGGGACAACAGTCCATGTCGGAACGACATTGTTAGTAATCGAAGCGGAAGGCGCTGTCAATGCACCTGCGCAAACCGAGACCGAGGCGCCTGGAGCCGAAGCTGCGGTGACGGTTGAGGAGAAGACGGAAGAGGCTCCGGTCGCGACAACGACCAGACCAAAAGGTCCTCTTCGCATCCTGGCTGCTCCTTACACAAGGAAAATCGCAAGAGAGAATGACGTCGACATCGAACAGGTAACCGGAACGGGGCCTGCAGGACGCGTGACAGTCGAAGATGTCTACCGCTTCATGGAAGGCGGTCAAACTGCAGCTGTCGAGCCGGAACTGGCACAGGCATTGCCAATGGACGAACAGCCTATCGCAACTTCCGCTGCAGGTGAAGCGGCGGAGACTCCGCAAGTGCCTGCTGATGTCATCCCGTTCAAAGGTATTCGCAAAGCCATTGCGAAGAAAATGTCACACTCACTCACGACGATTCCGCATGTGACGCATTTTGAGGAAATCGACATGACCAATTTATTGGCGCTTCGCCAAGAATTGAAAGAGGATAACATCTCGATCTCAGCAGTTGCGTTTTTCATTAAAGCGCTCGTCGTTGCGCTGAAAGACTTCCCTGTCTTTAACGCAAAATTGGATGAAGAGAACGAAGTCATCCTCCTTGAAAAAGATTATAATATCGGGCTTGCTGTAGACACGACACTCGGTCTGATCGTTCCTGTATTAAAAAATGCACACCAGAAGTCTCTGCTTCAAATTCACCGTGAAATGAAAGAGTTGAATGAAAAAGCACAACAAGGAACACTGTCCGGCAACGAAATGCGCGGCGGCACAATCACGATCAGCAATGTTGGACCGCTCGGAAGTATTGCGGCCACTCCGATTATCAATCATCCGGAAACGGCGATCATCGCATTCCATAAAACTAAGAAGTGTGCGGTTGTAACGGAAAATGACGAGATTGTCATCAGGTCGATGATGAATATCTCTATGTCGTTCGACCATCGCGTGGCAGATGGAGCGACAGCTGTGGCATTCACGAACCGCTTTGCGGAATTGATTGAGAATCCAAAGAAGTTATGGTTGGAGTTGGTGTAGATGGTAGTTGGTGAATTGATCCAAGAAAAGGAACTAATTATCATTGGCGGCGGACCCGGAGGCTATACGGCAGCTATCCGGGCCGCCCAACTTGGGTTGCAAGTGACGTTGATCGAAAAAGAAGAATTGGGTGGAGTTTGCTTAAACAAAGGCTGTATTCCATCCAAAGTGTATACGCATGCCGCAGGTGAATTGGATTCATTTCCGCATTTGCAGGATTTGGGCATTGATGCGGCAAAACCAGCCATCAATTTGGATAAATTAATCGACTATAAGAACAGGATTACCGACCAGTTGAAAAAAGGTGTAGCGGCTCTCTGTAAAGCGAATAAAATCGAAGTGATCAATGGGGAAGCGACATTTCTTTCCCAAGATCGAATTGGCGTGGAAGCCGGCCACGATTTCCAGACATTTCGATTTGAAAAAGCGATTATCGCGGCAGGAGGAAAACCCGTCGCTCCGGAAGGCATTTCTGGAAATGACCGGATTTTCATTTCCTATGATATCTTTTCGCTGACGGAAGTTCCGGAACAGTTAATCGTCAAGGGGGGGGACGTCATTGCTCTCGAAATGGCAACGACATTTCAGGCGTTTGGCTCCTCTGTGACAGTCTTGCTCGAAGAGAATGAGGACTTTCCTTTTGATGCGGCGGTATCCAAGGAGCTCCGCCGCATTTTCAAAAAGAGAAAAATCAAGCTTCAGGCGGATTGCCGGAATGTCCGCACCGCATCCACCACAAACGGCGTTACTGTCACTTTTATAGATAAAAAGGGAGAGGAAACGTCGGTGGAGGGGAGTCACTTTTATACGACTGGAACTCTCTCGGTAGACGTGGCGGGGCTAGGCATAGACCGACTCGGGGTGGAAATGACTCCGGATGGCCGAGTGAAGATTGATTCAGAAATGAAAACCAATATTCCGAGTGTATATGCTATCGGGGATTTGACGCCAGGGCCAGCCCTTGCTGTCAAGGCCATCAAGCAAGGAAAAGCGGTAGCGGAAATTGCGGCAGGCGGAACTAGCGAAGTCGACTTGACATTGTTGCCGACAATCGCCCATACATTGCCTCCTGTTGCTTCGGCCGGATTGTCAGAAACGGAGGCTCAGGATTTTGGATACAAGATCAAGACGAGCCAGTTTCCACTTGCGAGCAATGGCTATGCTTCCATTTTGGGAAGAAAAGATGGTTTCGTGAAAGTCATTGCGGAAGAAGGGACAGATTTGATACTTGGAGTACATATGATCGGTGCAGGTGCGATCGAATTATCCGGCATGATGGCAACCGGCTTAGAAATGGTCGCACGTGCCGAGGATTTCACTTTCCCGAATTACGCACATCCGAGTGTCAATGAATCCATTTTAGAAGCGGTGGAAGGACTAATTGGACAAGCAATCCATATGGTACCGAAATAATAAGCAAGAATCTATCCATGACTATAGACAAAACCGAGAATTTTTTTCGGTTTTGTCTACAGTTTTTTCTTTACAAAAATCCTTTCAGAATATTTTAAGTTTTATTGACGAAAGGGCTTGGTTACTGTAGCATTATAGTTGGCTAATAGCCGAAAAAGATGTTTCATCATAGGGGGAATTGAGATGAAAAACAGATTGCTCTTCGTATTGCTCACCATTTTCGGTGCGGTCTTCCTCCTCGCAGCTTGTGGAGGCGGGGATAAGAACGAGACACCAAAAGAACCGGCAGAAAAAGAAGAAGCTGAAACGCCAAGCGCTTCCGGGGGAGAAGCCGAAAACAAAACCTATAAGATCGGATCCACTCAAATTGTCGAACACCCTTCTTTGAATGCGGCATTTGAAGGCTTCCAAAAAGCATTGGAAGATGCAGGGCTGGACGTTGAGTATGACATCCAAAATGCGCAAAATGACCAAAGTGCCAATACGACGATCGCTACAAATTTAGGAAGTTCCGATGTCGATTTGATCTTCGCAAATTCGACACCAAGTGCCCAAGCGGTAGCAGCTGTTACCAAGGAGATCCCTATCCTCTTTACATCGGTGACGGATCCGATTGGAGCAGAATTGATCGATTCGATTGAAAGTCCGGGTGGGAACTTGACAGGTACGATCGACCTTCATCCAGATGTCATCCCAAACACGCTTACTTTCCTGAAAGAGGAATTAAATGCGAAGAACGTGGGGGTTGTCTTTAACTCCGGTGAGCAAAATGCCCGTGCCCAAATCGACAAAGTGAGAGCAGTTGCGAAGGAACTTGATTTGAACATCGTAGAAGCGACAATTGCAACGTCTGCGGATGTGAAGCAGGCGACTGAATCGTTGATCGGAAAAGTCGATTCGCTTTATATCATTAAAGATAATACGGTTGTATCTGCTTTGGAATCCGTCATTTCCGTAGCAATGGAACATAAATTACCGATGATGGTTGGAGAATTGGATTCTGTCAAACGCGGCGGACTGGCTGCTTTCGGATTCAATTATTTCGACATCGGTTATGAAACAGGAGAAATGGCGGTTAAAATCCTGAAAGGGGAAGCGACGCCGGCTGAATTGCCTGCCCAATTCCCGAAAAACTTAAAATTCGTTGTCAATGCGGACAATGCGTCTCAGATCGGTCTTGAAATCAAAGATGAATGGAACGCGGAGTTAAGCGAATAATCAATTGGAAAGGTCCCTGTCTTAGCGCAAAAAAATGCGCGGAGTCGGGGACCTTTCGCTTTGGTTTAGACATGCGCCAGGTTAATTTGCTTTTATGTTCAAAACGGCGGTTGAAAAATACGGGGCACGGAATTGCCAGATGCCGTATTCGAAGCTGTTGAAGCGGCATTAGCCGCCGCTGAGCGGCTAGCTGTATTGGCAGCTGCACCATCTGCGGAAGGCAAGGATTGAAAGCCTTTGTATAATTTCCACATTGCCGGCAAATTTTGAAACATCGGTGCAAATTGTTGAACAAGCGGGGCAAACTGTTGGGCAGTATTCAAGAAGCGGTTCGCCGTTTGCATATAAGCCTCCATCTTGGAGTTGTTCTGCATCCCGCCTCCGACAGGTGGAGCACCAAAATGCCCGCCCATGGGAGAAGGGCCGCCCGGAAATTGCTGTCTTGGCAATTGTGGCCTGCCCATTTGTGGAGGTATCCCGAAGCCCTGCTGTCTCATGTGAAATGGTGCTGCTTGCTGGCGGGCAAACGGATAGAAGGATTGATATCTCATGATAAACCCCTTTCTTATAGTAGAAATTAATTGCGCATAGTATACTATGCGTAAATCGCATACGATGGCACGGAATTCGTGCTACAATAGGTGTACGTTAGGAGGCAAAACATGTCCAAGTTTACAGATTATCAATTTAAACCATTCCTCCGGGATGCGATTGCGAGGCTCGGTTTTGAACAACCGACCCCGATCCAAAAAGAAATGATCCCGTTGATTTTAAAAGGATCGAGCGCCATCGGACAAGCGCATACCGGAACAGGGAAGTCACACAGTTTTCTTATCCCGGTATTGCAACGGACAGACGCCAGTTCGGATGAAGTTCAAGCAGTCATTTCAGCGCCGACCCGGGAGTTGGCTTCGCAATTATTCAATGAACTGCAAAGAATGACGGAAGGGACAGAGGTCCGGGCGTCCTTATTGATCGGCGGGACGGATAAGCAACGATCCATAGGGAAGTTGAAAACGAATCCACATATCATCGTCGGCACTCCGGGTCGAATCCGAGATATGGCCGAAAATGGTGCTTTGGCTGTCCACACCGCTTCCATATTAGTCATAGACGAAGCGGACCTTGCTTTTGATATGGGATTCATTGAAGATATCGACCAATTTGCATCCCGTATGCAGGCCGATCTGGAAATGTACGTCTTCTCGGCAACCATCCCTGAAAAACTGAAACCATTTTTAATGAAATATATGGAATCACCGGTCCATGTGAAAATTGGGGAACGCAAGCCGTTGACGGAAGGGATGCATTATTCCCTGGTTCCCGTCCGCAGTCTCGGAAAGCGGAAGAAACTGCTGGAAGTAATGGAAGCCATTAATCCTTATCTGGCAATCATATTTACAAATACTCGTCAAAATGCCGATGAACTGGCCGACTTCCTTGCTGAACATGGGGTCAAAGCTGGCAGAATCCATGGCGATTTGACGCCTCGTGAACGTACTCGCATGATGAAGCAGGTCCGTGATCTGGAGTTCCAGTATATTGTAGCGACCGATCTGGCAGCCCGCGGCATCGATATCCCGGGCGTCAGCCATGTCATCAATTTCGAATTGCCAGATGATCTGGAGTTCTTCATCCACCGTGTAGGACGGACGGCTCGTGCCGGAAATGAAGGGACAGCGATCACGCTGTATGAACCATCGGAAGATGATAAAATCGTCCGTATTGAAAAACTGGGTATCCCGTTCATCCATGAAGATGTGAAGAACGGAGAGTGGACTGAGGTCAAGGAACGCCACGCCCGAAAAAAGAGAGTGAAGCAAGAGGATGAATTGGACCGGAAAGCGGCCGCTCTTGTGAAGAAACCGGCAAAAGTCAAGCCTGGCTATAAAAAGAAAATGACTCAACAAATGGAGCAAATTAAAAAGAGGGAAAGGAGACTGGCAAGAAAACATGGCAAACGATAAACCGCTACTTCTTGGCTCACATGTCTCGATGAGTGGCAGCAAGATGCTGCTCGGTTCAAGTGAAGAAGCAATGAGCTACGGGGCGAGCACTTTCATGATTTATACGGGAGCACCACAAAACACCAGGAGGAAAGCTATCGAGGACCTTAATATCGAAGCAGGATCCCTTCATATGAAAGAGCACGGACTTTCAGACATAGTTGTACATGCCCCTTATATCATTAATATTGCAAACACGATCAAACCAGAAGTCTTCGCATTGGGCGTAGACTTCCTTCAGAAGGAGATTGAAAGGACGGCCGCTCTCGGTGCAAGGCAAATCGTTCTTCATCCAGGGGCGCATGTCGGAGCTGGCGAAGAGAAGGGTATCCAGAAAATCATCGAAGGGCTGAATGAAGTCCTCTCCCAACCGTACGATGTCAAAATTGCATTGGAAACGATGGCTGGAAAAGGTTCCGAGTGTGGCCGGAACTTCGATGAAATCGCGAAGATTATCGATGGGGTGACGCATAATGAACGGCTGTCCGTCTGTTTTGACACATGCCACGTCCATGATGCAGGATACGATATCGTCCATGACTTTGATGGCGTCCTGCAAGAATTCGATTCAATCATCGGGAAAGATCGCATTTCCGTCATCCATGTCAATGACAGCAAAAATGTCAAAGGTGCAATGAAAGACCGTCATGAAAATATCGGATTTGGCCATATCGGGTTTGAACCGTTAGCATATATCGTCCATCATCCGGAGTTTCAGTCGGTTCCGAAAATCCTGGAAACGCCGTTTATCGGATCCGATCCGAAAAAGAAAACGGCACCTTACAAACAAGAAATTGAAATGTTGAAAGCGAAACAATTCAATCCGGAAGTGCATGGTCTAGTGAACGTATAATGCAAAGCCCCTGGCTTATCGTAAGCCGGGGCTTTTTCTGTTTTACTGGGGAAGGCTCCTTATTTTGTAGCATCCAAGTATTTCTCCAACAACCTTCGTGTTTTTTCCTTTCCGATCACCTTCTCAACTTTTTCGATAAACCGTTCAGGTACTCCTGTGAACATCCAATGGAACGAAATCTCGTCGAGCAGGGGTCGGAGCCCTCTTATTTCTTTGACGGAAAGATCGATTCCATAATAGCGTGCCATTGCCTGGGCTTCCCGATCATCCATCATTTTCAACTCATTAAGCAATTGAAAATAGTCCATTCTTATACCTTCCTTCTTTCTTTAAGGTTGAATCCCTGCTGCACATCGTTTATAATTTGACAAGTGAATCGGAATGATTCCTATTGTGAGGAAGGATAATGAGTATGACGAATTCTATCATTCAATTAGATGATGTCAGTTTCAGCTACGACCATTCCCTCGTTCTCGACAAGATTACCCTGCAGGTGAACGAAGGGGAGTTTTGGGCATTGATCGGTCCGAATGGCTCAGGGAAATCGACATTGATCAATATCATATTAGGTCTATTAAAACCATCCCGTGGTAAACTGGAGCTTTTCGGGGAGAACATCGATACATTTAAAGAGCGGGAGAGAATCGGTTATGTTTCGCAGAAATCCAACTCTTTCAATACCGGATTTCCAGCGACCGTTTTAGAAGTTGTCAGAAGTGGATTAACACGGAAAAAGGGATTGTTGAAACGATTCACCGATGCAGATAGGAAACGGGCATTGGACGCTCTTCAAATGGTTGGGATGGCGTCTTTTGCCGATCAAAGCATCGGGGAGTTATCAGGCGGCCAGCAGCAGCGGGTTTTCATTGCGAGAGCCCTCGTCGGGGAGCCGGATCTTTTGATCATGGATGAGCCGACGGTAGGAATTGACCAGCAGAATGTGGCATCGTTCTATTCTATGCTCAACGAATTGAACCGTGAACATGGAATCGCGATTGTCTTGGTTACCCATGAAATCGATTTGGTGACCGACCTGGCTACACATGTTGCTTGCCTAAACCGGACGGTCCATTTCCATGGCATGCAATCCGATTACAAGAAGATGGATGACGCGGATATTTCCAAATGGTATGGTCATCCAGTCCGGCGTGTCCATTCGCAGACATCGGAGGTGGAGTAATGATATCGGCGATTCTATCCTACGAGTTTTTACAAAATGCGTTCCTATCGGGGTTGATTATTGGTATTATTGCACCGCTTCTTGGTCTCTTCATTGTGGTTCGACGATTGGCGCTGATCGCGGACGCATTGAGCCATGTCGCGTTGGCAGGCATCGCGGGCAGTCTTTATCTGAGCCAGCAGGTGCTCTTTTTTTCGGCATTGAATCCTGTTTATCTTGGAATTGCGACGGCCGTCGGAGGCTCTCTGCTAATCGAAAGATTGAGGGGTTACTATCGTCACTTTGAGGAATTGGCGATACCGATCATCCTTTCGGCGGGCATCGGATTCGGGGCGATTTTCATCTCATTGTCAAAAGGCTTCGGGTCCGACCTGGTCGGTTATTTATTTGGTTCTGTGTCGGCAGTCAGCCGGCAGGATTTGGGTATTATCATCGTCATTGCACTCATAGTTGCCGGATATATTTTCTTCTTTTACAAGGAGCTGTTCTCTGTCTCGTTCGATCCGGAATATGCAAAAGTGTCGGGTATCAATTCCCGGCATATCCAATTATTTTTCATGGTCCTTACGGCGCTTGTCATAGGGGCATCTATGCGAATTGTCGGCATCTTGCTCGTATCTTCCTTGATGACCATACCGGTAGCGTCTGCCATCCGATTGGCGAAAAGTTTCAAGCAAGCGATGTTGTATTCCATTCTATTCGGTGAGACGGCTGTCATCATTGGTCTCGTTTCTGCATTTTATCTCGATATCGCACCTGGAGGGACGATTGTTGTCACTTCAGTGCTCTTATTGTTGATCGTCCTAGCTTGGGGAAAAGTTAAAGGCGGTCGGATGAAGGGGGAAGTAGCATGACGATTGATGAAGCATGGCGTATTTTACAAGAGCATCAATATAAACGAACGAAAAACCGGGAGTCCATTTTACAATTCTTTGCAGATAATAATCGTTATCTGCCGGCATTGGAAGTGAAGAACTTTATGGAAACCGATAATCCCGGCATTAGTTTCGATACGATTTACCGCAATTTAGCAACGTTTACTGAACTCGGGATCTTGGAAGAGACCGAACTGAATGGGGAGCGCCATTTTCGCATGCAATGTGATCATGGCGTCCATCATCATCATTTTATTTGCACGGCATGCGGGCTTACGAGAAACATCCCGCATTGCCCGATGGAACTCATTTCGGTGAACTTACCCAATTATGAAGTGGAAGGGCATAAGTTTGAAATCTACGGAAAATGCCCGCAATGTCAATGAATTTACACAACAATACAAGTAGAAAAGCCCGACATCGCAGTGATGTCGGGCTTTTGCCAATTGGTTAATTCACTTTTTCACCCAGCGGGAAAAGCTGCTGAATTTGATGATGGGCTTCGTTCCAGTCCCGTACACGGATGACGCCATTTGGAATCGGCTTCCGGTTGTAGGGCGTATCGAACAGGATCACCGGGATATCCAGCTCTTCATGAAGATCCACGGCATTATCATGTTTATCTTCAAAAAACGCATGGACATTAAATTTTTTCGCTGTTTCGATTTTATTATGACTGCCGACAAGCTCGATATGGTCATAGGGGATCGCTTCCCGGAGAAACCATTCCAGTGTGGAATCATACACTTCCGTACCCCTCGCAGAAATATAAAACAATTCGAAACGATTTTTCCATTTTTCCAAAACGGTTTTCGCATATTGCTGCGTGGGCGAAGTGCTATAAATTGTCGCCTCGGCTGACTTATACCAGCTATGGAAGGTTTCGCGGTCGACATCGAATGCTTTTGTCAGGTCATATTCCTTAATGTCATCAAGAACGAGATTGCAACCGAATTGTGCATTGATATGGGGGAGCAGTGCGGTTGGACACGTCACCGTCCCGTCGATATCGATCCCAAGTCGGACGTTCCTCATTCTACTGTGCCACCTTGCACAAGCATTTCTTCCTGGCGTTTCTTTTCAAAGTACTCTTCGGCAAGTTTATCAATTTCAACCTTCAATTCCTCGACCATCGTCTCTTCCGGCACTTTTCGGACCGTTTTTCCTTTCATGAAGAGAAGACCTTCGCCACGGGCTCCTGCAATCCCGATATCCGCCTCGCGGGCTTCCCCGGGTCCATTGACCGCACATCCCAGAACAGCTACTTTAATCGGGGCTTTAATATGGGAAATATACTCTTCCACTTCATTGGCAATGGAGATCAGATCAATTTCGATACGCCCGCAAGTAGGGCAGGAGATCAACGTAGCCGCATTGGAAGAAAGTCCGAATACTTTCAATAATTCCCGGGCAACTTTTATTTCTTGTGCAGGATCGGCGCTTAAGGAAACCCGAAGCGTGTTTCCGATACCGGCAGAGAGCAATGCTCCTAAGCCTGCCGCACTTTTAATGGAGCCGGCGAATAATGTACCAGATTCCGTAATGCCCAGGTGCAATGGATAGTCAAAAGCGGCTGCTGCCTTCTGATAGGCTTCAATGGCCAAGTTGACGTCAGATGCCTTCAATGAAACGATGATATCGTGAAAATCAAGGTCTTCCAAGATTTTAATGTGATGAAGTGCGCTTTCCACCATCCCGTCCGCCGTAGGATAACCGTACTTTTCGAGAATTTTTTTCTCAAGCGATCCGGCATTGACTCCAATTCGAATTGGGATCCCTTTTGCCTTGGCTGCGTTGACAACTGCTTCCACCTTGGATTGTCTTCCGATATTCCCAGGGTTGATACGGATCTTGTCCGCTCCTTGTTCAATTGCAATGAGAGCCAATTTATAATCGAAATGGATATCGACGACAAGCGGAATGTTAATCCGTTTTTTTATCTCGCCGATGGAATAGGCAGCACGTTCATCCGGGCATGCGACGCGAACGATTTGACAGCCTGCCTCCTCCAGTCGCAAAATTTCCGCGACAGTCGCTTCCACATCATGTGTTTTGGTAGTGGTCATACTTTGAATGAAAAGTTCGTTACTACCGCCGATCGTCAAATTGCCGACACGGACCGGACGCGTTTTTGATCTGTGAATCATTTCGCTCATGCTTCGTCATACCTTTCTTTAAACGGGCCGTAGCCCCATAACTAACTATATTTTAGAATCAAATCGTTGAAAAAACAAGGAACACCTCTTACACATTCTTTTTCGAGCACGCATTTGGCTCTTCCTGTGTCAAAGGAAGCCGGATTTTTTCGCCGCCTACTATTTTCTGGTTTTGAAGATGTGGATTTAAGGAATAAAAAGAGGAAAGGCGGTCCAAGAACCCCATTTCCGTGTCAGGGTAAAGGGCGAACAGCGATTCAATCGTATCTCCATCCACTGTCGTGATTGGGATAAAACCAAACTCCGCTTCCTCTACGCAGGGCTCTACTTTACCCATAAAGGAAGCGAGAGGGATTGTCCCTTCGGCAAGGTCGATCCGTATAAAGTGGAATGTAACGAATAATACTAGTGCTAAGACAAATATTCTCATAGCATTTCCTCCCTCATGCCACTCTATGCGGGAAAAAAAATAGTATTCTTTTGTTTATATTTTTGGATAATGACGGAGTGCCGCTCCCAAGTAAGCAAGGTGGACCACCGATGTGGTGATTAAGCTGTAGGAATCGGATACGGAAAAGTAATCGAAAAGCATCGTCAGCAATAGAGGGACGGTGCATGCAATAGCAGATGTTCTCCATATAAAACGGAAATCTCCACGACGCTTAAAGAACTTTGCGAGCAAAGTGCCTGCATAGGCAAAAATGCTGATTCGTACAAAAATATAAAGTGTACTTATGACGAGTTGCAAGAACAGCGCAATCGGATAAAGAAGTCCGCCTAGTGATTTTCCGTACTCATCCAAGTCAGGGGAGTTTTCAAATAAGCTATTTCCGGACAAGATATATCGTATAAAAGAAATGAGAGTAAAGGCCATAATGAAAATAAAGACATATTGAAAGGTCTTGCCGATCGGTAGAAGCCGGAAAGCTGCAAGTTTTTTTGGTTCATGGATGGCCGCTTTGAAGATTTGGTGAAGTTTCAAGGTGATTCCCTCCTCTATCTATCATCAGTCTATCACCATACACTGAACTTGGATTTTGTTGAATTTCGACAGATTGATGACTTTTTATAAATGAATTGTTAAGGGAATGTAAAGATTGTGTGCGGTCTATTTACAATACCTAAATCCGTTCCGCATAATTGAAGGGCATTACATAATGGAGTATGGAGGTTGACTGCTCAATGGAATTGAACTGGCAGGAAATGCTGTTCCAGTTTTTAGGCGGACTCGGAATCTTTTTATTTGCTATTAAATACATGGGAGACGGATTGCAGAAAGCGGCCGGAGATCGGTTGCGGGCTATTCTCGACCGTTTTACGACCAATCCATTCATGGGGGTGTTGGTCGGTATCATCGTCACCGTCCTGATCCAATCCAGTTCAGGTACGACTGTAATCACGGTCGGACTCGTCAGCGCAGGGTTCATGAAGCTGCGGCAAGCAATCGGAGTCATCATGGGAGCCAATATTGGGACAACCGTCACGGCCTTCATTATCGGTCTTGATGTCGGGGCCTATGCGTTGCCGATTATGGCGTTCGGTGCATTCCTCATCTTTTTTGTTAAGAAAAGCACAATTAAAAACTTGGGGGAAGTCATTTTCGGCTTTGGCGGACTGTTCCTCGGGTTGGAATTGATGAGTGGGGGCATGAAGCCTTTAAGGTCCCTGGAGGCCTTCTCAGATCTGACAATTTCCATGAGTGACCACCCATTGCTTGGTGTCGTGGTCGGTACGGTCTTTACATTGATCGTCCAAAGTTCCAGTGCAACAGTCGGTATACTACAAGGCCTGTATGCGGAAAACCTTGTGGACTTACATGCGGCATTGCCGATATTATTTGGTGATAATATCGGGACGACGATAACAGCGGTACTGGCTTCTATTGGTGCATCTGTCGCAGCGAAGCGGGCAGCTGCCACCCATGTTCTGTTCAACGTGGTAGGTACGGTCATTTTCATGCTACTGTTAATACCGTTCACTGCCTATGTGGAGTGGATCGCCAATTTATTGTCGTTAGAAAATAAAATGCAGATTGCGTTTGCGCATGGTTCCTTTAACGTAGCAAACACAGTTTTACAATTTCCGTTGATTGGTGCCTGGGCATTTATTGTGACGAAACTGATTCCTGGGGAAGATGTCGTCATCGAATATAAGCCGAAGCACTTGGATCGGCATTTCATCGATCAATCACCATCCGTTGCCATCGGACAAGCAAAAGAGGAAATTATCCGGATGGGTGAATTTGGTGTACAAGGTCTAGAACAGTCCTTCGAATATTTGAAGACTGGAAACAAGAAGCATGCTGAAATCGCCTATCAAATAGAAGATGCCATCAATAACTTGGACCGGAAAATTACGGATTATTTGATCGAGATTTCATCTGTCAGCATTTCCCCTCATGAGTCTAGCCGTCATATGATGCTTATGGATACAGTGCGGGATATCGAGCGGATCGGCGACCATTTCGAAAATATTGTAGAATTGATCGATTTCCGGGATGTAAATCGGGTCAAGCTGACGCCTGATGCAATGGAGGATTTATCGGAAATGTTCACATTGACGATTACAACTGTAGAGAAGGCAGTTGAGTCACTCAATTTGAATGACATTGAGTTGGCGCGAAATGTAGCAGAGCACGAAGATTTAATTGATAAAATGGAACGGAAATTCCGGAAAAATCATATTCTCCGATTAAATGAAGGAGCTTGTTCCGCTCAAGCCGGCATGGTGTTTGTTGATATCGTTTCGAATTTAGAGCGAATCGGTGACCATGCTGTGAATATTGCGGAAGCGATTTTAGGAAATCGGGCATAATTAGGACAGGAGGGGACGGATGGTGGAAATCATTGCGTGGATTGTCGCAGGCATATTGTTTGCGATAGCATTTGCAGGATTGATATATCCAGTTATCCCTTCCGCCCTCTTTATCTTTGGAGGATTTCTCTTCTTTGGTTGGATCGATTCGTTTGAAGGGATGAACACCCTTTTCTGGACGATCCAGTTTTTATTTCTCGTATTGCTCTTTGGGGCGGATACTTTGTCCAATCTTGTCGGGGTGAAAAAGTTCGGTGGATCTAAAGCTGGTATGTGGGGCAGTACAATCGGTCTGTTGATTGGTCCTTTCGCCATTCCTGTTGCTGGCATCCTGATCGGGCCATTTCTAGGGGCGGTCATTGCAGAGCTTGTCGTTTCCCGTTCAGGGTGGAAGCAATCGTTTAAGACCGGTGTAGGCTCACTCGTCGGTTTTCTCACTTCGGTTATGACAAAAGGGGCTATTATGGTACTGATGATTGTCATTTTCCTGCTTTTTATTACATGAAACACATAATAGTCCATTTTATTTGAACGTTTTTTGCAATTTTGATAAGGTTGAATATGTAGCGAACTTATTGAGATTCTTAAGGAGGAATGGACAAATGGCTTATACTTTACCAGAATTGCCATACGCATACGATGCGCTCGAACCCCATATTGACAAAGAAACGATGAACATCCACCACACGAAACACCACAACACGTACATCACAAACTTGAACAATGCACTAGAAGGAAACGAAGAATTGCTTAGCAAATCGATTGAAGAACTTATTTCTGATATGGATGCGATTCCGGAAGAAAAACGTACGGCTGTCCGCAACAACGGTGGCGGTCATGCGAACCACTCATTCTTCTGGCAAATCCTTTCTCCAAATGGCGGAGGACAACCATCCGGCGCTTTAGCGGAAGCAATCGATAAAAAGTTTGGTAGCTTTGACGCTTTCAAAGAGGAATTCGCGAAAGCGGGTGCGACTCGCTTCGGTTCAGGTTGGGCTTGGCTCGTACTGAACAATGGAGAGCTGGAAGTAATGTCAACAGCTAACCAAGACTCACCATTGATGGAAGGGAAAACGCCACTTCTTGGCCTTGACGTGTGGGAGCATGCATACTACCTAAACTATCAAAACCGCCGTCCAGATTACATTTCAGCATTCTGGAACGTAGTCAATTGGGACGAAGTAGCAAAACGTTACGGAAAATAATACGGTCGCGAAACCAAGCACACATCTATATCGTCCATAGATGTGTGCTTTTTTCGTTTCTAATGATATAATGCAGGGTGGTAGAAACGTCATTGATAGAGAAGTAATTTCAGATAGTAATACATAAGGGGGAGCAGGATGAAAAAACAAATCCGAAAAGCAGATCAAGCGAAAATACGGCAAAGAAAACATATTGCATTCCGGATGAATTTTCTGTTCTTCTCCATCTTCATCCTTTTTTCTTTGCTCATTTTCCGGCTCGGCTATTTGCAGATTGTCAAAGGGGAAGATTATACGAGAGCTCTTGAACAGAAAGAGGAGATTCCGGTCAATACCAGCGTGCCGCGGGGCCGATTGTTCGATCGGACAGGTCGGATCATGGTCGATAATGATCCGAAAAATGCGATCACTTATACGAAGACTTCTTCCACGTCAGCGGAAGATATGCTGGATATTGCCCGTAAGCTTGCTGCATTGATCGAGCAGGATACGAGGCGAGTCACCTTGGGGGATAAAAAAGACTTCTGGATTTTATTAAATAGTGAAGAAGCGGCTGAAAAGGTTTCGAAGGAAGAAATCGCAAAAATCAAAGAAGATAAGACTTTGACAGACAGAGAAGTCCAGCGACAGATCAACCAGATGACTCGGGACAGAGTGACCGATGGCGAATTGGCGACATTAACGGACGCTGACATGGAAGTACTGGCTATTTATCGTGAAATGACGACAGGTTATGCGTTTTCCCCTCAGATCATCAAAAATGAAAACGTCACGGAAAGGGAATTCGCCGCAGTCTCCGAAAGATTGGATGATCTTCCGGGAGTCAATACAACGACCGATTGGGACCGGGTCAAGATGTCCAGCAATGCCATTCTCGGATCGACAACAAGTCCGATTGAAGGGATTCCAAGAACCCACCTTGATTACTACTTGGCGCGAAATTATTCACGGAATGACCGGGTCGGTCGTAGTTACTTCGAACAATATTATGAGGAATTGCTAAAAGGGCAAAAAACTATAGTCAAAAACGTGAAAGATCGGACAGGTCGTGTTGTTGAAACCAAAACGGTGAAAGAAGGGGAACCAGGGAAAGATTTAATGCTCACCATTGACAGTGAATTACAACTCGAAGTGGAAAATATGGTATCCGAAAAATTATTGCAATTAAAGAGGAGATCGGATACGCGCTTATTAGATCGAGCTTTCGTTGTCATGATGGACCCGAACACCGGAGAAGTTCTGGCTTTGGTCGGCAAACAAGTGTTAAGAGACAAAGAGACGGGAAAATACGAGATCCGTGATTATACATTCGGTACGTTCAGCACGGCGTATGAAGCGGGCTCTACCGTAAAAATGGCAACCTTGTTGGCCGGTTATCAATATGGCGCTGCGAGACTCGGTGAGGTCAAGATTGATGAGCCCATCCGTCTTAGAGGGGGAGGGACTAAATCGTCGGTTTTCAACCGCTCCTCCCGTGTGGCGGTGAGCGACATCGAAGCGATTGGTCGCTCGTCAAACGTTTATATGTTCAAAATCGCCATGTCGTTGGGGAATTATTCCTACGTACCGTACAGTGGCTTGAAAATTGACTTTGCCGCATTTGATAAATTGAGGAATAGCTACGCTTCTTTCGGTTTGGGTACGAAAACAGGCATTGATCTGCCTGGGGAAGTGACAGGAATCATGGTGGAGCCGAATCGCTCCGAACCTGGTAAGCTACTGGACTTTTCGATTGGTCAGTTCGATACATATACACCGTTGCAACTTGCCCAATACGTGTCCACGATTGCGAATGGCGGATACCGGGTCGCCCCTAAAGTGTTGAAAGCCATCTACGAACCTTCGCCTGATGGCCAGACGTTTGGTCCGCTCCTGCAAGAAACGGAAACGGTCGTCCTCAACCGGATTGCAAACAGCGATGAAGAGATCGCAAGGGTCAAGCAAGGGATGTATTATACGTATTACGGTCCTCGTGGAACAGGAAGAGGGTTGTTTGATGGGGCTACATTCGATGCAGGCGGTAAAACAGGGACAGCACAAACGGGATATTACGAAGGGGAAGATCGGAGTCTCTGGGGGACCCAGACCATTTCGGTGGCCCACGTAGGTTTTGCGCCTTTTGACAAACCGGAAATTGCCTACGCTGTGTTAGTTCCACACGTATCGACTGTATCCAGAGGCTATGCTTATCCGAATAATGAATTAGCAGCCTCAGCCGTTACGAAGTATTTTGAACTAAAGGATAAACGAATGAAAGAAGACGACTCCACTGTGTCAATCTCGATTAAACCAGCATTTGAAAAAGACATCGCCAAATAAAGAAACAACACCCATATGGCTTGTGGCCAATGGGTGTTGTTTTTCATTTTGTGATAATGCGGGCAATCGTCTTGAAATCCATGGACGAATCAAGTTCATGTTCACCGATTTGAATTTTACCGGTTAATCCTTGCGATGCCAAGTAACTGTCAAATTCGGAAGCATCCTTTACGATCCCTAGACGCTCCAAGGAGGCAGACACCGAGGTGGAATTGGAACCACTTTGTATCGTTAGAACAGTTTTGATAGTTGGAGCGGCCCCTTCCTTGGTCCCAACTACTGTTGATAACTCTTTGTCGGACGGTTCCCGTTCGTTTTTCGGTTCCTGTTTCACCGGCGGCTGTACCGGTTTGGTGTCCACAGAGGAAGCGGTTTGGGTCATTGCCAAGGCCTCTTTTGTCCTCGTCAACTCTTCTTCTGTGTTCTTTAATTTTTCTTGAAGATTGGTTAGCTCGGCATCAGTAGGGTTGTCCATATCAGTTGTGAAGTATAGGACGCCTCCAGCTAAGAGGCAACCGAGTCCGATGGTGCGCAATAATTCTTTTATCATTTCAGCATCCCTCGCGAACTGAGAACCTGAAGCACATCGTCGTTAGTCAAAGAAGAGCGCTTGGAAATCTCCCCAATTGTGTAGCCTTGCGCATGGAGTGATAATATTTGATTGACAATGATCTCATGGACCGGTTTTGGTCCATCTTTTTCTATATTTGCAGAAGGAATGGAAGAACGAGGGAGCCCCATTCCAATCATCAATTCTTCTTCCACGGTCTTCAATCTCTTCTTTAAGTGATTCGTTTCTTGATGCAGGCTAATTGAAATTTTTTCCAGATCATCCGCGTATCGACCTTTGGAATTTCCAACGAAGAAAGAAGCGACGACACAGATAAGTCCTATAATGAGTAATAATAATGGGGTATCCATCGAGTGATCAAGCCTCCAATAATATGCCTTTCTTTCATAGTACCATATGCATTCACGTTAGGAAATTTCGAATTTCCTACTGGACATCTCAAGCTGATATGGTACAATTATAAAGTCGTATAAATCATGCTCATATTACTTTTACTATTCCTGATGAGTGGGAGGGATAACAATGCGCGTAAACATTACACTAGCTTGCACTGAATGCGGCGAGCGCAATTATATTTCAAAGAAAAACAAGCGTAACAATCCGGAACGCCTTGAAATGAAAAAATATTGCTCACGTGAAAAGAAACAGACTTTGCACCGTGAAACGAAATAATCGCTCTGGCCAAAACCTTCACGGGTTTTGGTTTTTTCATTTCAAATTGGGGGTATAGTAAATGAGTAAAAACTTTCAACGGAACCAGATGTTGGAACTCCTGAATCAAATGGACGATTCCATATACCGACGTTTCTCGGGCGTAATTTTGGATCGGGTGCTCGCTTCGGAAGAGTTCCGGAATGCCTGTACAATCGGCATCACTATTTCAAGGTTTCCGGAAGTGGACACAATACCTTTGATTAAACACGCATGGGAGGCCGGAAAGAAGATTGCCACCCCAAAGTGCATACGCTCTACAAGAGATATGGATTTCCGCATCATTTCCTCATTGGATGAACTCGAGACAGTCTATCTCAATTTACGGGAGCCGATTGTCGAGGTGACGGTTCCTACCGGAAAAGAGGCGATCGACTTGCAAATCGTACCTGGTGTCCTTTTTTCTCCGAACGGGTATCGAATCGGTTTCGGAGGAGGATATTATGATCGCTACCTGTCCGATTATCGTGGTAAAATGATTTCGTTGGCTTTTTCATGTCAGACTGGGCATGATATTCCAATCGAAGACCATGATATTCCCGTCCCAAAGATTTTTACGGAAGAAGGGGTCCTTAACTGTCCAAAGGAGATGGCCCGATGAAAAATCTTTTTGATGTGATGAAGCTTTTAAAACGATTTGGAATTTATATATATACAGGTGACAGAAAAGCGGACATTGGAATGATGCAGTCCGAAGTTAAGGATCTATTCGATAACGGATTAGTGACCAAGGAAGAGTATATTGCCGCAACATTAGTATTGCGGGAGGAAATGCCTGGTTGAAAAGTCCGTAATACACAGGTCTTTTGTCGCTATATCATTAGATAATGAAACCTTTCCAGGCCTTCATCCGTCTAATAGGAAGCGGGTGTTGGAGTGATCAGTTTGCAATTGACATGATGACATAAAAACATGAAAGAAATATAGGAAAGGGAGATAAGGAATGAGAAAATTATCTTGGCCAAAACACTCCGTTCTCGTTATTGCGATTATCGCGACGTGGCTTACCACTTATTTTGGCTATTTGACCAGTTTTAATATGAAGATAGATAATTTGATGCAGGAATTCATTCTTTTTATGAATCCCCTCAGTTTTCTATTGTTCGTATATGGAATATCCTTGTTTATTAAAAGGACGAAAATACGGAATCGATATATATTGGCAATCAGTTTGATTACCTCCGTGATTATGTTTAGTAATGCAGTGTTCTACCGATTCTTTAATGATTTCATTACTTTGCCGGTTTTGATGCAGACAAGCAACTTCGGGGATTTATCATCATCGATTACAGCCAATATTGAATTGACGGATGTTTTCTTTTTTACGGACTTCTTCATTGTCCTATTGGCAATTAAATATATCCCGAAAAACACGAGTGTTCTTCGCTATGGAAATATTGGCCGTAAACTGTACTTCATTGCGACTGCAGCGATTATGATGGTCAACCTTGGTCTTGCCGAGACAGAAAGACCACAACTATTGACTCGAAGCTTTGACAGGGAGTTATTGGTAAAAAATATTGGAACATATAACTATCATATTTACGATTTGTTCGTTCAGTCTAAATCACATGCACAGCGCGCGCTTGCCGATGGAAGCGAATTGGCGGAAGTCGGTAACTATATTTATGCGAATTACGCGGAGCCGAACCCGAACATGTACGGGATTGCCAAAGGCCGAAATGTGATCATTGTGTCACTGGAGTCCCTGCAAAACTTTGTTATTAATAACGATATGGATGGTCATGTCATCACTCCATTCTTGAATGAGCTTACACAAGATCCGGACACTTTCTACTTTAATAACTTCTATCATCAGACAGGACTGGGGAAAACGTCAGATTCTGAGTTCATTTTGGAGAATTCTCTTTATGGACGAAACGGCGGTGCTGTGTTTTTCACGAACAGCGGAAATAAATATCAAGCACTATCTGAACGTTTAGGTGAGAATGGATACTTCACAAATGTCATGCACGCAAACAATCGCAGTTTCTGGAACCGTGACATCATGTATCACGCCCTTGGAATTCAAAAATATTACGATGTGGAAAGCTATGTAATTGGCGAAGGCCAATCCGTCAACTGGGGAATGAAAGACATCCCATTTTTTGAGCAATCGGTCGAGCTGATGAAAGAAATGCCTCAACCATTTGCTTCCAGAATGATTACGTTGACGAACCATCACCCGTTTGATCTGGATGAGGAAGACATGCTGATTCCAGCTTACACTTCCAATTCCAACACATTGAATAAGTACTTCCAAGCCGTCCGTTACATGGATGAAGCGGTGAAGGTCTTCTTTGAAAAACTGAAAGAGAGCGGTCTGTATGATAACTCGATCATTGTCATGTATGGTGACCATTATGGGATCTCGGAAAATCACAATAAAGCAATGGGCATGTATTTAGATAAAGAAATCACTCCTTATGATAATGCCGTATTGCAGAAAGTCCCTCTTTTCATTCATATCCCTGGTTACGGAAAGGGGAAAGAGATGGATGAACTTTCGGGACAGCTGGATTTACGTCCAACAATCCTTCATCTCCTAGGCATCGAAACGAAACAAGATATGCAGATGGGTGAGGATGTGTTCTCGCCAGACCACGAAGAATTAGTCATCTTCCGAGATGGCCGTTTCGTGACAGATAAGTATGTTTATACCCAAGAGGTCTGCTATGATGTAGAGACTGGGGAAGAGACCGATAGTGCTGCTTGTGAACCGTTTATCGAACGGGCAACCCAAGAACTTGGCTATTCGGATATGATCATCAACGGGGATTTACTTCGCTTTAAAGAAGATGAAAACAAGTCATATTATTCGTCTAATGATAAGAAAAACGAATAAAATATTCTGCACGGAGAATTTCCGTGCAGTCTTTTTTACATAAGGAAAAGGTAATTATTTGAAAAGGAGGGAATTAGATTTGAAAAATTGGTTGTTTGCTTATTGTGTAGCAACGACCTTATTATTGATAGGGTGTAAAAATGAATCAGCCCAACTCGATACGGATAGACCGGTCGTCACCGATCCACCCAAACAGATTGTACAAGAACAGAAGCAAGATTTGCACCGCTTAGAAGTCGATCCAGCTTCATTCCATTTCATAGCAGATTGGCTGTCAGATGAAGAAATCATATATGTCGAAAAGAACGAAGGCCTATACCAGATCCAACGCTTTAATATAGTAACCGGCGATATCCAGACAGTCTTCGAGGATCCCTCTATCATCATTGATGTATTGATTCATCCTTCAAGAGATTTTCTTCTCATACATACAAGTAATAATCCTCTTTCTGCAACAGTGAAAGTCCTATCCTTGGAAGGTCTAGTAGAAGATGAGATTGTTATAGAATCATCCGAGCTCGCAATGGAATGGAACACCATTGATCCTAATCGGATTTTATTGACAGCATTTCACGAAGATTGGACATTCGACCTGTTTTTATATGATGGTGAAGATGATTATTTGGAGTTGGTCGAATTGGACGACCCCTTCCCGAAGTGGTTTGGCAAGGACTTGATAGCAACCGGGCATGTTGAAGACCATTCTTTAAATGGCGGGACCATGAAAATTTATGATCCCAGAACGAGGAAGCAGCAAGATTTTGGGCAATCGGACATCGTATATTTCGACACTTATGGTAACTCGGTCCTGACCGTTCAGGTGGATGAAAGGGAAGATGCGGTGTATACGTTGTGGGAGACCGATGGAGCGATCCGGCACCAATGGAAGATGCCGGCCGTCAGCAATTATTCCGAGTGGGTCATTCCGGAAATCGCATGGGTTTCAGACAATGAGATTTTTTTGGCAGCTCCCGAGACAGGCGGCCTGATGGATGAATTACAATCACCCATCCAACTCTTCCAGGTCAAGGAGAAGCAACATAAAGTGGTTGCGGAAGAAGTGGAGGCAGTGAAACCGCGTTGTTCCCCCTCTGGGAAAAGATGCTTAACGGGCTTCTCATCTGAAATCCTTATCTCTACTGAAACAGGAGAAAAACAAGCTTGGCTTTCTTTTCGGGAAAACTAAAAAAACATCCTTTACGCGAAAGGCGTAAAGGATGTTTTTTTAATTAATGCAGTGACGGTGGATAGCCTTGGAAAACGATTGTTGCAATCGTGAATCCTCCGATGACGACTGCAGTCCCTAGATTGAAAAGAATACTCAAAACATTACGTTCTTTAATAGCTTGAACTGTTCCGACTACTGCTAGGATTGCAATCAATCCAAAAATGACCATTAATAAGTTCATGGGTAGACACTCCTTTCACAGAGAAAAAATGAATGCCACTATAGCAATATTCCTCTTCTATTGTACTGGTATAGCAGCTCTTTGTCGAGGCTAATTAATGACGAAAATTTGAAATCCACCTTGCTGTTGAGTAGTATTAATGCCAGGAGGGGAAAACATGTTAAAAATTCATACATATCCGCTTGGACCCATTCAAACGAATTGTTACATCATTGAAGAGCCGGGTGGACAGTGTCTGATCGTAGATCCCGGTGAAGAAGGGAAACGCATAATCCAGGAAATCGAGGGAGCAGGGTTGAAACCGGCCGCCATCCTTTTAACCCATGCCCATTTCGATCATATCGGGGCAGTGGATACAGTTCGCGATCATTTCAACATTCCAGTCCATATCCACCCTGCAGAACAGGAATGGCTCTTAAATCCAGATTTGAACGGTTCCTCGCGCTATCCTGGATTCCCAGCTGTCCGCAATAGGGAAGCGGATCATTTATTTGGAGAAGGTTTGCTGGCAATCGGACCATTCACGTTCGAAGTCCGACATACGCCCGGCCATTCGCCGGGCAGTGTGTCATTCATCTTTGAAGACTCAGGATTTGCGGTTGTCGGTGATACCCTGTTCAGGCAGAGTGTTGGGAGGACCGACTTGTCCGGAGGGGATACTGCAACACTCTTGGCTTCGATTCATAATAAACTTTTGTCTTTGGATGATGATTGTATCATTTATCCAGGCCATGGACCTGCCACAACACCTGATTTTGAAAAGGATGCGAATCCATTTTTAAATGGTTTTTAAGATGTAACAAACAAAAAAACAGCCTATGAGGGCTGTTTTTTTGTATGTACTTTTTAATGGGCGCCTTGCACGTGTATAAAGGTCGCATAGTAGCTGAACCCTACCATGAAAATCATCAGGTATGCGCCAAACATGTACATATACATACGCTCTGTCAGATTTAAGTATCCGAGCAATAGGAAGAAAAGTGTACTCGCTACAAAAAGAAGCGAAGCTGTTAGCATGTCACCGATAAAGAACATAACGGCGAAAATGCCTGTCCAGAAGCCTAGCAGCTTGAACATGTTATCCATAGTCCTGTCCCTCCTTAAAAAAACATTACAATAAGCTCCTACTCATTATAATGGATAATGATCTGCTATGTAAACTGTAATCATGGATACATTGTGACAAACAGGTGGATGCCCGACTGAAAAAGGGCAAAATCTGATTTTGATCTAATAAAATTTAGATCTAACACTGAAAAAGTATGTTTTCCTTTGAAAATCCAGGTGAAAAAGAAGATTTGGCTCATTTCTTCATAGCAAAATACGATTTTGAACGGAAGTATTCCAATTAAATGGAAAACGTCGTATGATTTTCATAGGACGAAAAGCAGTCTTTCGACCTCCAAGAAAGAGAGGTGTTCCAAATCGACAAGGAACATGTAATTGATCGAAAATGTTTTCAGCTACTGGAAAGAGCGATCACCTATGAAGCGACCGATATCCATCTCACTCCTGTAAGGGAAGGATATCATGTATACCTAAAAAAGTATGCAAAGCTTAACTATTCGGGTGTTATTCCACTTCAGTTGGCGAATCGAATGATTTCCTTTTATAAATTTCTTTCCTCACTAGATATAAGCGATAGGCGAAAACCCCAAAGTGGCTCATTCCATAAGCAAATCCAAGGTGAAAATTTTTCTTTCCGTGTCTCGACCATTCCTTCCATCCACATGAAAGAAAGTGTCGTCATCCGATTGCAGAAGCATGACCGTATTGTTCCAGTTGACAAGCTTTGCATGGAAAAGGCATGGGCTGAACAATTGACTGATGCAATCTCCCGCCAGCAAGGGCTTGTGTTAATGACGGGACCGACCGGTTGCGGGAAGACGACAACCATCTACTCCTTGACGGCTCATTGTGTCAATCATCTCAATAGACATGTCATCACCTTGGAGGATCCTGTCGAAAACAACCATTCCCACCTTCTTCAAGTCCAAGTGAATGAACAGTCCGGTATGACCTATTCGGCTGGTTTAAAAGCGATTTTACGCCATTCTCCAGACGTCATCATGATCGGTGAAATCAGGGATTCTGAAACGGCTAAGGTTGCTGTGCAGGCAGCTCTGACAGGCCATTTAGTTTTATCTACCGTCCATTCCAAAGATCCGATCGGCTGTTTCTACCGGATGCTGGATTTTGGCATTTCGGCAGAAGAATTGCGTCAAACGATCATCTGCATTTCGGCACAGCGGCTGATCCGAAAAGCTGGCGGACAACAAGGTGCCATCTTTGAAATATTAAGTGGCAATCAACTTGACTACATGGTAGATGCAGTGATTCGTGGCGAACGGTTCAATCTGCCTGTTTCCATGAAATTGGATACAATTTCCCGGAAATATGGCGTTCCAGAAGGTGCACTTCATGAATAAGGGGATTGAAAAGTTAACAAGGAAAAATAATGAAATCTTGCAAAACCGACCTTCATTTCTAAAGCGGTTGGCTGTTTTACTGGACGAAGGCTATACATTCCATGACTCCTTGCTTCTTCTGCTTCCACATCATGTAGAAAACTATCACCCACTCCTACAACGTATTGAGAAGGATTTGACAGCCGGCCATGGTGTCACCCATATTCTTCGTCGAATCGGCTTTGCTCCTGGAAGTCTTCTGCCAGTAGCGATTGCTGAAATTGATGGCCAATTAGGTCGAGCGTTAAATGAAATGGCCAATCGATTGAATAACAAGGAAGAGAAGCAGAAAAGGCTAAGAACGTTACTACTTTACCCAACGGTACTATTCCTTTTCATTGCTGCATTGCTGCTTGCATTCCGAGGGCTTTTTCTGCCGAACCTGGAAATGCTTGCTGTGGCGAGGCAAGGGGATGGCGGGTTTGTTTCCTTATTACCTGTCATCGTATCGCGAATTCCCGATGCGATCTTTTTGTTCGCCCTTCTCCTAGGAAGCCTAACGGCAGGGTTTTTCTTTTACTATAGAAAACTTCCGGTCGAAAGGAAAATCCGGCTGATGATTTCCATTCCGATTGTGGGACCTTTTTTCATGCAGTTGAAAACGAGAGACTTCTCCAATGAGATGGGGAGTCTATTGCAATCCGGACTATCATTGCAAAATTCGTTAAGCGTCCTAATTGAACAAGATCTGGATAACATACTGTCCGAAATTTCAAGGAAAGTAAGAGACCAGGTGATATACGGCGAATCGTTCCATGCAGCAATTGAAATGACAGATGGATTAACGAAGCAATTGGCCAGTTTCGCAAGGCACGGGGCGGATAGCGGCTATTTGGCGAAAGAGCTGCTCATTTACAGCGACCATCTGAATGATCTGATCGAACGCCAATTATCCCAGGCATTGGCCTTGCTGCAGCCAATCCTGTTTAGCGGCATTGCGGTCTGTATTTTAGCGGCTTATCTAGCCATATTATTGCCTGTCTACGGCATGTTAGACCATTTATAGAGAGGAAGATTGCATTGGAATTCATTCGAAATGAAAGAGCGTTCACTCTAATAGAAATGATGATCGTTTTGTTAATCATCTCTGTTTTAATTTTGGTCGCAATCCCAAATGTGACTAAGCATTCGAAATCGATTGACGAAAAGGGGTGTCAGGCCTACGTAAATATGATTGCTATGAAAGACAACCAATGCTACAACATCAATAGTGCCAATGGTTTGGGAGGTTCAAGGAAATCATCAAATTAAAAACTTATTAGAAAATAGAGCTAAAAATGAAATAGTTAACCGTTGAAGAACAATATACAAAAAATAAATATTATTTTTTGGTAGCGTTGACGATGTTAGAAACCGTTCGTATATTAATATACAGAGGGACAAATCACAACAAATGTCTCATGTCAATAGAAAAAATAAATACTTTTTTGTAGGGGCGGCAACGTTCCACACAATAAAAAATATATAGGGGGAAATCTAATGAACAATAGAGAAAAACGGAGCTTAATAGAGGAACAACGTGCAACAGTTGAGAGGGCTTTCGAGGTAAATGATATTAATTTGAAGGACATAGAGGCGGGTTTAACCCTATACAAGTCTATCATTCGAGCAAAAGAAAGAGCGGGCAAGCGGAAAGGTTATAAGCAGGTGCTTTATTTATTCGACAAAGATCAACGAAAGGCATTGATTCAGATAATCAAGGAGTTACCAGAGTTTTGGACAAGTTGGAAAGAGCAACAAAAGAAGTTTGAAGCGAGCAGTTATAACGAGGATTATAGACCTTCAATTCATAGGATAGATACAAATGGTCACTATGCCTTAGACAACATTTCCATGCTTCCATATGGAGAACATTTACAAGAAAATGCAGTAGTAACGGGATTTTTTGGAACTAAAGACGATACAACCTACTTTGAATATTTCCATTCGATTACTGAAGCAAGTAACTTTTTTGGGATTCCCGCCCACGTATTGAAGAAAATCGAAAATCAAGCGGTCAATATTAATGGGTTTGTTGGTATGTATGCCCGTATTGAACAACGTCCAGCACGTCCAAAGGCGGAACAGGATAGAATAGATAAGGCAGATTATCAATCCTTAAAAAGCGATATAGAGCGTTTTGAAGCAATGCCAGCAGGGCAAGTCAGTGAAAGCCTACTAGCTGGAATGAAAGAAAAATTAATGATATTTGAAGCGAACGGATTTCATCTACTCTAATAATAATAGCTAGTATTTTAATATTTAATCTAATTTTTATGTCCTCTTAGATACCAATTTATCAAATTTGAAAGGATATAAATTGACCAGAAAGTTTTTATCAATAATTCAACCTAAAATATCATAATAATAGAATGGGGAATTCAATGAAAATATCAATTGATACAATGATTCTGCAAGCAAAATTATCCCATAATGAAATAGACGACATTCTAAGCCATATCAGCAGTGCTTATTCATATCAGAGTAAAGGCTACGACTACAATCTAAGCCTTAAACAATACGGCGTATTTATCCAATTGCGACCTAAATACGGTTTCAAATTCAATGCAAAAATAACCTTACAAACCGCATTCTTTAAACTAAAAGAAGTACCACAGTCTATCCTAGACATCTTAAAGCTAAATTGGAGTATTACGTCTTTACAGATAGCGTTTGACAGTCATACAAGCCTTGCTAACAGCTTTACATTCAAACATCATGGCAACATCAAACACAAACAAATAATTGATGAGAACGGTCATAAAACGCTTTACTTCGGTGCTTTTAATCCAGCCAACAAAAATAATAGGTCAATCCGCTACGATCGTAACGAAAAGGAAATAAGCCTTGAATTTGAAAGTGGTGGCAATCATCTATTTTCAAACCGCTACGAGGTCAGATTATCATTCAAAATTGGAGAACAACCGCTTAATAACGTTAATCATGAGTTGATTAGTAAACGACTATCACGACATATCTTTATACCGAATATTGGAGCAATGGACACGGACGGCTACACCAAACGTAAATTCAGCAAGATAGCAGAGGACTATGGACGATTAGACGGATACTATCGGGACGAAAAGACACAACTTAAAGCCATTGCTAAAGCGCATAGAGAGCCACTGGAGCAACACTACAATGACAAGAAAGAGAGACTATTCAATTTTATCAATTATGGCGGTGTACTGAATTGAGTGGATTGATTGATAAACTATACGAGCTATTACAGCCCAATAGAGCAGAGTTGATTGACTTCGAGGACTTGCTACCAAGATACAACAGGAAGGCAGTAGACAGGCTATCAGAGGACTTACAGGCATTACAGGAACAGGGGTTGTTATTGTTCGAAAGGCAAGAATACGGGTTCCTGATTGAGTTGCTAAATAAAGAATAGGCAGACATTTATTCACAATGGACGTAGCTAGTTCATCCTAGTTACGTTCTTCCTTCCATAATATTGTATCTAAAGGTAATCAGAACATCCATTCGTGTTATATTTCGATATGCGAATAAATGCTACATTCTTGCATATAGGTACCCGCCACAAGCCGATAATATGGGACTTGCTTCGTAACGAGTCGAGAGTGTAGCCGAATGTATTTTATTTACAGTTTTTTCAGATCGTTTGTGGTATAGTGAATAGGAAAATATAATTAAGGGGGAATAATATGAGAAAAGTTCTAGTATTCTTATTAACTTTAGTTTTAATGGTTTCACTAGTTCCGCAAGCAAAGGGATCGAATCACACATTTAAAGACGTTCCTAAAAACCATCCTAACTACACGGAAATCATGTATTTATTAGAGATGGGTGTTATTGAGCCGACAGAAAAGTTTGGGGTTAATCAAAAGGTCACACGAGAAGAAGTTGCAGTGATGGTCAGTAAAGCGATTGGACTGAATGGGAATAAAACGAAAACAAAGTTTAAAGATGTACCCGAAAGCAGATACTCCTCTGGTTATATTAATTCAGCTGTTGAAGCGGGAATAATCAACGGCTATCCAGATGGAACATTTAAACCTACCAATCTTGTCACCCGGGGTCATATGGCTGCCTTCATTGCCAATGCCTTTAAATTAACAAATCAAGCTGACATTAATTTTAAAGATGTTCCCAAAGGATCAACAGCATATGTAGCGGTTAAAAAGTTGGTGGCGGCAAATATTACATCGGGATATCCGGATGGGACATTTAAGCCAAATGAAGGTTTAACAAGAGCACACATTTCAGCTTTTATAGCAAGGGCAATGAATCCTGATTTTAGACCCCAACCAAGAAAGATTGTGACACGTGGAATAAGTTTCGACATGGGGATTAATGATGTGAAAAAATTAGAAGGGGCAAAGTTGATAGAACACCTTAAAGATTATGATGTGCAAGCTTTAATATATAAGGTTGAAAAATTTGGGTATTCAGCTAAACTTACTTACTATTTCGAGAATGGTAAGCTGAATTATATTATGTATGACTTTTTACCAAATAAAAATTCATTTCATACAAGTGGTGAGATAAAAGCTTTGCATAATATGCTTTTAAAACAGGCTGTTAATGAGCTTGGAACGAACTATTTTACTGCGGATAACTATTCAGGGGTAGGAACCTTATGGAACAAAGATGGTTATGATGTGATGTTATCAGTAAATGATAAAAATTTATATACTTCTGCCTTACTTTCATTTCACAGAAAATAATTCAAGATAATAACATCCTGAACTAGTGTGCAATAGATTGAATGTATTCTATTACCTAAAAGGATACATGTGAAAAGTTGTATTAAAGCCATTCTGTAATTGACTACCTACAAAATGTACGGTATTGTTGAAATAACAACAAAAGGATACATTTGAAAGGGGTTAGAAAAATGGCAAATACTAGCACTAAAAAAGGAATGCTAATTGATGTTCAGCCACTGACAACAAAGAAAGATATTGCAGAAATGATTGAAGCGTTAGGAATGGCAAAGTTAAACGCAGAAAGAAATGTTCTACTTTTTAAAATTGGAATAACGACAGGATTGAGAGTTGGCGATATTATAAAATTAAAAGTCGGTGACATAAAGGGGAAAAGCAACTTCAAAATCAGAGAAGGAAAAACCAAAAAAGAGCGTACTGTTCACTTAAATGCCATCATGCCAGAGATAGCAGATTATACAGAAAGCTTGAAAGATGATGAGTACCTTTTCCCTTCCAGAAAGGGAGACAGTCACATAACGACTACACAAGCGTACAGGGTACTTGTACAGGCTGGAGAATTGATAGGAAGAAATGACATAGGAACACACACAATGAGAAAAACATTCGGATACCATTATTATAAGAAAACTCATGACATTGTAACGCTTATGAACATCTTTAATCATTCGGATCAATCCATCACAAAAAGATACATTGGTATTACAGAGGAAGAAGTAGCAGATTCACTAAAAGATTTTAAATTGTTCTAAGGGTAGCCCGCCAGCTACTCTTTTTACTTATTACCATGAAAGGATGATTCCATGAACTTAATAATTGATTCAATGAAATTAATTCATTGCGATAATTGCAACCAAAAATTTGCAATAGAAAAAAATCTAATTGATCCATATTTTCAGTGTCCATATTGTTTGGCGGATGAAACGCTGTTCGAATGTCGTATCATACAGAGCCATACAGGCAAAAGTGAGGAAGTTAAACTAATTCCGATACAATTCCCCTAGCATAAAACAGAACGCCTAGAATATGCCTTAAATCGTCTTATTCAACTTTTCAAAGTAAAATCTGCCTTTTATTTTACATCATGCAACCGCCTTACAAGCCTATACAATCCCATACAAGCCACTTACAGGTATTTTACAGGTGGGGCGGATGGTATCAACCGTTTAGGCGTTAGATAAGCTACACAGAGCCATACCACGACTGTTCACATCGTAGGACTTTTATTTTTTCGAACATTATTGCACACGATTTCAATTTGATAGCGTTTTTATTTTTGTATTTGTTATCCAAATATAACCAAAATTATGGTATTATAGATATGAATCTAATTTACTATTGGAGGGGTAAGATGAAGAGAGAACTAATATTTCTAGTTTTTTGTATGTCAATAATGGTCTTATCTGCATGCTCAAGCAAACCAGAGAACGTAAATCAACAATTTTGGGAAGACTCGATTCAAGCTATTTTGTATATTGATGATTCGGTAAAAAAAGAGGAACTAATTAATACTGAGGTTATTTCCAGTATTGGTAGTGATTTGCCATCCTTATCAGACGAGGAAAAAGAGATTATTAATGATGTTCTTGATTTGTCTATGTCAAGTATATTTTATAACATTGCAATTATTTCAGAGGGAGATATAGAAGAAGCAAAAAAGAACTATGATAAAAACTATATGCAACTTGAAAAAACTTTCGGCAAGTCTAACTTAAAGAGTAGTAACTATAATGAAGCATATATAAGAGGAATTATAGCTGATAGAAAAGCGGAGGAAGGCGCTAAGAACGAAGAAGTAAAAGCAGAGTTTATGAATAAACATAAAACCAACCTTACAGCAAAAGAAGTACAGTATAATATGCCTAATCATTTAGATGAACCATTTTATCTTGAGGGTAATGTTGAGCTTTGTGATTATTATAATTACGGATATAAAAATGAGAAAGCATTCTTTTGCGGTAAATTAACACCATTTGATGGAGGCTACACTGATTCTTGGTATTTATATTTTCATAGAGCTAGTTTTGAGGGAATATATAACTACTTATTAGAAGATAGTATTGATTTCAGAATAATAGCTAAAATACCATCTAAATCATACAAAGATAACCAAGGAAATATGGCTGTTGTTGAAAATACAGTAGGTTTTTAATACTTAATACCGACCAAAGGATCGCTTTATAGCGGTTCTCTTTTATTTCTTACAGTATAGTAACGCACTTAACGTGCTTTCACACGTCATAGAATTATAAAGTATTTGAGTATCTGCTTGAGTGGTTGTAACGCATTTATTAGAGAAATGAGGTTGAAGTACAATGAAAAAAAGAGCCGTCCTCTACACACGTGTTTCCACGAACAAAGAAGAGCAAGAACTTAGTTTAAAAAATCAAGAATCCTACTATGAAGAGTGGTGTAAAAAAAATAACTATGAATTAGTCGATATTTATGCCGAAAAAGGATTAAGCGGAACAAATGCTAGAAGACCGGAGTTTATTAAAATGTTGGTTGATGCTGGACTAAACTACATTAAAAAAGATAATAGCTACGACTGGTTTGAAAAGTCTGATAGAGAACCGAAGTTTGATCTTATAATTACGAAAGATATTTCTCGTTTTTCACGGAGCGGAACGCTTGGAATTAGTGTCATCGAGTATTTGAGAGACATAGGCGTATATATTAATTTTGAAAACAATGGACTTGTAACCGATTCAGAAGAATGGTATACAAGAACAAATCTTCTTTTAATCTTCGCACAAAGTGAATCTGAAAACACTTCAAGACGTATCAAATTCACGAAAAAATATAATGCGGATAAAGGAAAATACAGTCCCGCTAGGCTTCCGTATGGTTATAAAAGAGATACAGATAATAAGATTGTAGTCGATGATGAACAAAGAAAAATAGTAGAAAAAATATTTAATGAATTTATGGAGGCGGGTTCCAAATTATTAACTCAACGATTAAACGAAATGAATATTCCAACACAGCAAGGAAACAAGTGGAGCGGAGATAAGATATTAAGGATCATCAAAAATAAAATATATACAGGCACAGCGGTTGTAAATCGGACTACAAAGAAAAATGTTACGGATACAAAACGACAAGCCTTGCATGAAGATGAATGGATTGAGATACCGAATGCAGTACCGCCTATTATTGAAGTTGAGATGTGGGAACAGGCGAACAAGATTAGAGAATCACGAATAAATAAGAGTACTAAAAAAGGTCGTAAGCCGGCAGTCAATGATATATATTACGGTAAACTCTATTGTGAAAAATGCGGATCTCGTTTTGTGCGTCACATAGGAGCGAAAGAAAAAACCACTTACATTTGTTGGAATAGACGCAATGGTCAAGGTTGCGACGTGAGAGGTATTTCAATATCAAACGTCAATGAAGCGTTCGACCGTATCGGAGTATCAAGTCTTATAGATGGAATTGCAAACTACACGGGTTACACCAGATTAATGGAGCGAATTGAAGCAGAAACAGCTAACCTAAACAATCGAAGAAATGAAGTCACGGTAAAAATTGAACAGCTAGAAATAGAAAATAACACGATTAAACAAGCTATTAAACAACAATTAGCAGGCGGAACACAAGGGGTTATTGATATGTTTGTGGCGGATATTGAAAAAAATATCGAGCAAATAAAAGAACACGAAAGCCAAATTGAAAAAATAAACATAGACAGTATCAGTAAACTAAGGGAAAAGGTCGAACAAAAGAGAGTATTAATAGAAGAGATTCATTCTGGCACAAGAATAAAGAAAGCCGAAAAGTTAAAATTACTAAAGGAAATTGTCGTAGGAGACTATGAAATAAAAGTAAGTTTTTCGTTCCCGAACTACGAGGAAGAGATATTGGAGTTCAATTCACTATTTCCAATGGCTGAGATTCATTCAGTTACTTTTCATAAATTTGAAGAGCATTTCAGACGAACACACAAAGAAGCCAGAGAATTTTGGCAGGGTGTAGATGATTCAAAAATAGACTTTTACAACCATCCAAACTATTACAATGTGGATGGCAATTACTTTATTGAAAGCGGTGGTACTTATTTTGTAAGCGGAAAGAACTTAAGTAAAGAAGCCATAGAAGCAGAAAGGCTACTTGAAGAAAGTTCCAAAAATTAGGACGATCACGCATATTGGTTGTCTTTCTTTGCGTTATTTAAGATGGTGCAAGGACAAGTTGAAGCGTATAAGATGGAAAAAAAAGAGGTTCCAAGTTCCATAGAGGAATTATCGAATGCTGACTATCTTCCAGAAGGGGCTACTTGTCCGGATGGAAGCGCATTAACTATTGTTGATGGCGAAGTGGCAGTCGATTCAGTAGTAGAATGAGGAACAGTGAGTCGGGGTTCACCTTTCTTGAAATGCTGTTAGTGCTTTCCATCATGGCCATCTTAACGGTGATTATCTTGCCGGTGGGCGATCGGTGGATCAAGGAGACGACTGAACAAGAGGCGCTACAGGCATTTGTTGTGGCGATCTATGACTTACAAGCGTATTCAATGGCACACAATATAGCCACAAGATTGGAATTCAAGAATGCTGGAACGGAGTATATTACGTATGCCTCAGCAAGGGAACTAGCGAGAAGCTCTTTTCCAGAGGGCATGAGATATGAGAGCAGTGCGGTTACAAAAATCGAGTTTCAAGGCAATGGTGATATTAAAAAATCAGGCACTGCAACAGTATTCGCCAAAAGGGGAAACTTTGATATCCGATTTCAATTTTTGCGTGGGAGAGTGATCGTCTATGAATGATAAGGGATATTCATGGCCGGAAGCCATTCTTACATTGACAATCGCTTTCGTCATTTTCGGGACGCTCTTGCCGTTCGGCGCCCATATGAGTTTTAAGTTGTACGAGAAGAAAAAGACGATGCATGCGATGGAGGTGGCTTTAAAGGGGGCAATCCTTTATCAGGCTTACGGAGGGATGGCTGGAACCATTCATATTGAAGATGTCTCGTATGACTGGAAAGTGTCGGAGGAAGTGGTGTGTGTTTCTTACGATCATGCAGGTAAGGTGGAAATGAAATGTGCCGGTTAAAGCGAGGGGTGGACGAGCAAGGGTATACCTTTTTGGAGAGTGTGTTTCATTTATTGATCGCTATCGCTTTTCTACAACTCTTTTTATTGTTCTTTGTTTGGAAAGCACCAATTGAGAGACAATTCTCGGATCATACAGCGACGGAGTGGGAATTGTTTGCAATCGACATGCAGCGTCTATTGAAAAATGTAAGTACATTTGACATGCCGGATAAAGATAAAATCAGCTTCCGGATTAACGGACTCACACATCAGGTAGGCCTATCGGGGAATGTCATTCGATGGCAGAAAGCAGGAGAAGGACATGTCCCTATTCTTACAAATGTACGATCCGTCGTCTTCTCTTTTGATGGGACGATAGTGACAGCTGATGTGACAATGCTTGACGGCCAGACTAGAGAAAGGGGATTTGCAGTTGGACTTTTTCCGGAATGAGCGCGGAGCCATGTTGGCAGCAGCCATTGTTTTACTATTTTTCGTTAGCCTCTTCCTTTTCACCCTCGTTTCATGGCATGATAGTCTTAACAGGACGTATGATTCGGTTGCCACGTATTATAAAAACGAAACAGTGAAAACTATGCAGCAATAAAGAGGTTTTTGCAATAGATGGGTGATGAAATGAAGAAAGTTTATTTAATTGGCTACATGGGAAGTGGTAAAAGTGCGATTGGCAGACGGTTAAGCTATATTGTGAAGATGCCTTTTTATGACATGGACCAGGAAATTGTAAAAAAAGCAGGTATGTCCATCGCTGATATCTTTGAAATTTACGGAGAAGAGTGGTTCCGGGATATGGAAACTGAATTTCTCCAAACTTTTCGTGATGAAAGCTGCATCATTGCGACAGGGGGAGGAGTTCCGGTCCGTAAAGTGAACCGTGATATTATGCGAAGCACGGGACTGGTCTTTTTCTTGAATGCTCCTTTCCAAAATATATGGCAACGGATTGCGAAAAAAAATAAGCGGCCGATTGTCCAGCGGTCGACCCGCGCAGGTCTAGAAAAATTGTATGCCGAACGAAAAACGGCCTATTTGGCGGCCGCTCACTTCAAGGTGGAGACCAAGAACAGGACTTTGCGGGAAATCACCGATTATATTGCCTTTCAGATTAGTCGGCTTAAATGGGACGTGAATTCAAAAGAAGTGATTGGAAAGAATTAAAAATGGATTTTGGAATAGCGTGGCACATCGTATTCTGTTCTAAAAAACGAATCATAACGACCGATAAGTTGAAAATGTTCGTGAATAAGGTAATTGCACAAAAAGAATTGCGCTTTCTTATTTGTAATGTTAAGATATAAGGCATTAAGGCATTGCATATCAAAACATAAACAAATACCGCGAATGACTGTATGTGGAGAGTACGCGAAAGCGTCGCCGAAGGAGCAAGTAACAGAGGTTGCGAATCTCTCAGGCAAAAAGACTCATACACGACGCATCTCTGGAGAGCGCCGGATTAGCCGGCCACCAACGAGGAAAGCCGCAAGGTCAATCTTTCAGGTAACAGGACAGAGGTTCCCAATCAGGGAACCTCTGTCTTTTTTTATCAATTTATCAAGGGGGAATGCGGTGTGGCAGAACAATTGAAACGAACAGCTCTTTTTGACAGCTATGCAAAGTATGGGGGCAAGACTATTGATTTTGGCGGGTGGGAACTGCCTGTTCAATTCTCTGGCATCAAAGCTGAACATGAGGCGGTTCGCACGAAAGCCGGGCTATTTGATGTCTCCCACATGGGGGAAATCGTAGTCAGTGGGGAAGGCGCTCTTTCCTATTTACAGAAACTTGTGACGAATGATGTCTCCAAATTGAAAATAGGGCAGGCGCAATATACCGTCATGTGCTATGAAGATGGGGGTACGATCGACGATCTCCTCATTTATAAGCGGGGGGAACAAGACTACTTTCTGGTCGTGAACGCATCTAATGTTGAGAAAGATGTGGAATGGATGAAGCAGCATGCGCCGAATGATGTGACGGTCGATGACCAGTCCTCATCCTACGCCTTATTGGCGTTGCAAGGTCCTGCGGCTCAAACAGTGCTGCAGAAGTTGACGGATGAACCGCTTGAGGAGATCAAGTTTTTCCGTTTTAAAGACGAGGTAGATGTAGCAGGTCATTCGGTGCTAATTTCGCGCACAGGCTATACAGGAGAAGATGGATTTGAAATTTATGGATCTTCGGAATCGATCGTTGAACTTTGGCCTTTGATTCTGAAAGCTGGTGAGGGAGAAGGCGTTGTCCCGGCAGGCTTGGGAGCACGGGATACATTGCGCTTTGAATCTGGCTTACCGTTATATGGACAAGAATTGTCAAAGGATATTTCACCGTTGGAAGCAGGCCTAGGCTTTGTCGTCAAAACGAATAAGGAAGAATTTATAGGGAAAGCTGCTCTCGTTAAACAAAAAGAACAAGGTGTACCGCGTAAATTGGTCGGAATTGAGATGATTGATAAAGGGATTCCCCGGACAGGTTATAAAGTCTATATGAACGATGAAGAAATTGGGGAAGTGACAACGGGCACCCAATCACCGACATTGAAAAAGAACATTGGATTTGCATTATTAAAAAGCGAATATGCTACTGAAGGCAACGAAGTTTTTGTCGAAGTTCGCAATAAACGTCTGAAAGCGATTGTCATTGCAACACCATTTTATAAACGATAAGTGAAAAGGGGTTAAAAAAGCATGAAGCATCGTTACCTTCCAATGACGGAAACGGATCGCAAAGAAATGTTACAAGCGATTGGCATCTCATCTATTGATGAACTTTTTGAGGACATTCCTGAAAAAGTCCGATTCAAAGGACAATACAATATTAAAAAAGCGAAGTCTGAATCGGCACTGACGAAAGAACTTTCTTTTCTGGCATCCAAAAATGCGAATTCAGACACTCATGTTTCTTTCTTGGGGGCGGGTGTCTATGACCATTACAAGCCAATTATTGTCGACCATGTCATTTCACGCTCTGAATTCTATACCGCTTACACACCGTATCAACCGGAAATTTCCCAAGGGGAATTGCAAGCGATTTTTGAATTCCAAACAATGATCTGTGAGCTGACGGGAATGGATCTCGCCAACTCCTCCATGTATGATGGCGGAACTGCGCTGGCGGAAGCGGGAACACTTGCGGCGGGACATACGAAACGTAAAAAGCTGCTCGTTTCGGAAGCGGTTCATCCCGAATCACGCGATGTGGTTGCTGCCTATGCTAAAGGCCAATTCATTGATGTCGTTGTTGTACCGCAAATAAACGGTGTTACCGACATAGAACAATTGGCTTCTTTGGTAGATGAGGATACAGCGGCAGTACTCGTGCAATATCCAAACTTCTTTGGCCAAATTGAAGATCTTCAAAGAATGAGTGAAATGACACACGAAAAAGGCGGCCTTTTTGTTGTATCAGCCAATCCGCTGGCGCTTGGTATTCTGACGCCACCGGGGAAACTAGGAGCTGATATAACGGTGGGAGACGCTCAACCGTTTGGAATCGCTGAACAATTCGGCGGTCCGCATTGCGGTTATTTTGCGGTCACGAAAAAATTAATGCGGAAAGTTCCGGGCCGACTTGTCGGAGAAACAACAGACGATGAGGGACGCCGTGGCTATGTATTGACTTTGCAAGCACGTGAACAGCATATCCGTCGTGATAAGGCAACTTCCAATATTTGTTCCAATCAGGCGCTGAATGCACTAGCAGCTTCCGTTGCGATGACGGCCCTTGGTAAAAAGGGTGTTCAAGAAATGGCTTATCAAAACATTGCAAAGACCCGATACGCCAAGGAGACATTTGAAAAAGCAGGATTTGAAGTTCGCTTTGGAAATGCCCACTTCAACGAACTTGTAGTGCAGTGTAAAAAGCCCGTCAAAGAAGTAAATGCCCATCTGCTAACCAAAGGGATGATCGGCGGATATGACCTCGGTTTAACGTATCCCGGATTGTCAAACCATGCGTTGATTGCTGTTACGGAACAACGGACAAAAGAAGAAATCGATGCACTTGTGCAGGAAATGGAGGCCCTTCATGCATAAAGAAAATCAGCCACTAATTTTTGAACTGTCCAAAGATGGACGGATTGGCTATAGCCTTCCTGAAATGGATGTTCCGGAAGTGGATTTGGCGGATCTGATGCCGGTCCATTACATCCGCGAGGAAGCTCCGGAACTTCCCGAAGTATCCGAGCTCGATATCATGCGTCATTATACCGCCCTTTCGAACCGAAACCATGGGGTGGATACAGGATTTTATCCACTCGGCTCTTGTACAATGAAGTACAATCCGAAAATCAACGAAAAGGTAGCACGTTATTCAGGATTTGCCAATATCCATCCATTGCAGGATGAATCAACTGTCCAAGGCGCTCTGGAAATGATGTACGACTTGCAAGAGCACCTTTCGGAAATTACGGGTATGGATGAAGTGACGCTGCAGCCGGCAGCCGGCGCACATGGAGAATGGACGGCGCTTATGATGATCCGTGCATTCCACGAGGCAAACGGTGATTTCAACCGGACAAAGGTGCTCGTTCCGGACTCAGCGCATGGTACGAACCCGGCATCTGCGACAGTTGCCGGATTGGAAACTATCACAGTTAAATCCAATGAATTCGGACTCGTCGACATCGATGATTTGAAAGCGAAAGTCGGCAAGGATACGGCGGCTTTGATGCTGACGAATCCGAACACACTAGGATTGTTCGAAGAAGATATTCTGGAGATGGCTTCCATCGTCCATGGGGTCGGCGGCAAACTATACTATGATGGGGCCAACTTAAATGCAGTCATGTCCAAAGCGCGTCCTGGCGATATGGGCTTTGACGCGGTCCACTTGAATCTGCACAAGACATTTACGGGTCCTCACGGTGGCGGCGGTCCAGGTTCTGGCCCAGTCGGTGTCAAAAAAGAATTGGTGCCATTTTTACCAAAACCGGTTTTGGTCAAACAAGGAGATAAAATTTCATTCAATTATGAACGTCCGCAATCTATCGGCCGCGTGAAGCCGTATTATGGGAATTTTGGTATTTTCCTACGCGCCTACACTTACATTCGATCAATGGGACCGGATGGGTTAAAAGCTGTCACTGAATATGCCGTCTTGAATGCTAACTACATGATGCGGCGATTGGAGCCATATTTCGATCTTCCTTATACGAAACATTGTAAACATGAGTTTGTCCTTTCTGGGCGCCGCCAGAAGAAATTGGGAGTCCGGACATTGGATATGGCAAAACGACTCCTTGATTTCGGCTATCATCCACCAACGATCTACTTCCCGCTCAATGTAGAAGAAGGTATGATGATTGAACCGACCGAAACGGAGTCCAAGGAAACTCTGGATGCTTTCATCGATGCAATGATCCAGATTGCAAAAGAAGTGGAAGAGAATCCTGAAATTGTTCAAGAAGCTCCACATACCACGGTCATAGGTCGCTTGGATGAAACGAAAGCTGCCCGTCAACCTGTGTTGCGTTATAGCAAAGAGTAAAGTAGAAAGTACATCACATTCCTGTGGTGTACTTTTTTCCATCAATAAAAATATCTATGATACAATAAAACTAGTTATCCGGATAGTAATCCGACACTTAAAGAATTTGCAAAATTCATACATAGTTGAGGAGAGGTTATATGAAAACTGAAATGATTCCCGGGAAAAAAGCTCCTTATATTTGTACGCCGCTAGTAGGGCAAAATCAAGAAGAAATCGTGAAGGAGCTTGAAGTAATTCTTCCTAAACAGCCTGATATTTTGGAATGGCGAGTTGATTTTTACAAAGAAATTGATCAATTGTCTTCTGTACTTGAGACCGCTGAACGAATTGCGGCCATAGCAGATTTGCCGATTTTATTTACTATCCGATCTGAGAAGGAGGGCGGTCAATCCATTCCACTGTCAGAAGGGGAGAAAGTTGAGTTGTTATGTGAAGTTTGTAGAAAGCAGGCCGTGCAGTTTATTGATTTTGAAGTAGCAAATGATGCGGAACATATTAAAGCAATAAGGGAAGTCTCGAAGTCGAATGGGGTTAAGCTTGTTCTCTCTTATCATAATTTCGAGTACACTCCGGAAAGTAAGGAAATCATTGAACGGTTGCAGCTGGCCGAATCTTATGGCGCAGATGTAGCAAAAGCTGCTGTAATGCCAAAGAGCAAGGATGATGTGCTGCGGTTGTTAGCTTTGACCAAAGAAGCAGACAAAGCAATGGGCATACCGCTCATTACGATGTCTATGGGAAGCATCGGAGGCTTAAGCCGGATTATGGGATGGGTGTATGGTTCCGTCTTAACATTTGCAGTGGGTGTCCAAAGCTCAGCACCGGGACAAATTCCAATAGACACATTACGAGAGGTGATTGCTAGTACTCAAGAATCCTTACCGGATTGGTCATAAAGAGATTTTCAGCCTGTTTCTTTCATAAGAAGCAGGTTTTTATTATTTGACGAAATAAAATATACAGACTATACTAAATAAAAGTGGGCTAACCAGTGGTCCATTTTCCGATACAATTCATTTTACGGTCTCGACCGTATGACATAACAGCTATTTAGGTAGGAGGTGCAAAACCTTGAACGGGAAACTGTTTGTGGAACTACAACATACAAGAGTCTATGAAAAAATCGTGGAGCAAATCAGAGGTTTAATTGAAGACGGTACTTTAAAGCCGAATGATCGACTGCCAAGTGAGCGGGATTTAGCCCAGCAGTTAGGGTGCAGCCGCACATCTTTGCGGGAAGCCTGCCGAGTTTTGGAATCGGAGGGCTTGATTGTCTCCAAGGCAGGTGGCGGTCGGTTTGTACAGCAAGTAGACCAGCGTTTTACGCTAACTTATCAAGTGAATCCGGTAGACTTACTTGAGCGAACAGCTGTCATGCACTTCTTAGAAGCACGGGAGGCGCTCGAACCAAAAATTGTTGAACATGCGAGCGAAAGGGCGACAGAAGAAGACATTCTTAAAATTGAGAAAGCCCTTCAAGCAATGAAAGAAAAATTGAAATATCCCGAAGAAAAAGTGGAAGCTGATAGCAATTTCCATCTTGCGCTTGCAGAAGCGACTCACAACTTTGTATTTGTCTCTATGATGGAAATGAATTTACATTTATATCGACAAGTTCGGAAACAGACGTTAACATCCGAAGATCGTTACACCGAATCTCTTCAAGAACATAAAGAGATTTTAGATGCCATTAAAGCGGGTGATAAAAATAAGGCCATTCAAGCGATGCGCAATCATTTACAGCATTTGCGGGATAACGTGCTCGGATGAATAAAAAAGAAGAATAATGGAGGACATGACGATGGGGAAAGGGAATTTCGGACCATTAACAGGCGTGGATGTGCTAGACATTTCCACGATGATCGCCGCCCCCTATGGAGCCACGTTACTAGCTGACTTAGGAGCCAATGTAACGAAAATTGAGCTGCCAAATAAAGGGGACACGTTACGAACAGTTGGGCCGTGGAAAAATGGAGAGTCGCTCAGGTGGCCAGGGCTTGCACGGAACAAGAAGTCTATTACGCTTGACATTCGTTCCGAGGATGGGAAAGAAATCTTTAAAAAATTAATCGGCCAAACGGATATATTAATTGAAAATTTCCGACCAGGAACTCTCGAAAAGTGGGGACTCGACTATGAGACTTTGAAAGAAGAAAATCCCCAGTTGATCATGGTTCGAATTTCTGGGTACGGTCAAACAGGCCCATACAGTGCGAAAGCAGGCTTTGGCACGCCAGGAACGGCATTTAGTGGACATACGTATATTCAAGGGTACCCCGATCGTCCGCCTGTAAGCCCGTCTTATTCATTGTTGGATTATATAACGGGCGTCTATACGGCATTTGCGGCAGTTAGCGCTTTATACCATCGCGATACAATGGATGGAGAGCCAATCGGGCAGATGGTTGAAATGGGGCTATATGAATCGTTGTTCCGCATGTTGGAGTTTTTAATCGCCGAGTACGATCAATCAGGGAAAGTAAGGGAACGAAGCCCCGGATTGGCGGGCCACTCAAGTCCAGCGGGTACCTATGAGACAAAAGACGGGAAATTTGTCGTTCTAGTTTGCAGTACCGACCCTACTTTTGAGCGGCTTGCCGAAGCCATGGAAAGAACGGATATGTTACAAGACGAACGCTATTCAGCAAATGCGGCCCGTTTGAAAAATGACCATGAAGTGCAGAAAATCGTAATGGATTGGATCGAGCAGCATACTTTACAGGAACTGCAGGAAAAACTGGATGCTTTTGGAGTGCCCGTAAGCCCAATTTTAAGTATTGCTGATATTTTTGAAGACCCTCATTATAAGGCAAGGGAGAATATTGTAGAAGTGGAACATCCTCGACTCGGTACTGTGAAAGTACCTGGCATTGTTCCGAAATTCTCCGATACACCCGGCGCGATTCGCCATCGGGCACCAGAACTTGGAGAGCATACAGAAGAAATTTTAGGCGGGCAATTAGGTTTGTCACAGGAAGAATTAGTGTCTTTAAAAGAGAAGGGAGTCATTTAAATGAGTACATTCAAATTACCATCTGACGTGACGATATGTGAGGTAGCACCACGTGATGGATTTCAAGCGGAACGAAATTGGATTCCTACTGAAGAAAAAATCCGCATTGTAAGAGCTTTAGCAAACACCGGCGTGCGATCCATGGAGATCACATCTTTTGTTCATCCCAAAGCCATCCCTCAATTAAAAGACGCAGAAGAAGTCGTTCGAGCTACGGAAGACTTAACGAATATAAAATTCCGAGCGCTAGTTCCAAATGTCAGAGGGGCAGAGCGTGCTATTTCAGCAGGGATTACAAAATTAAAGCTAATGCTGTCGGCCACGGATTCTCATAGCCTTTCAAATGCAAATAGCCTTGTAGAAGATGCCCAAAACGGATTTGCCCCTATCATAGAGTTGGCTGAAAGGCATAATGTGAAAGTAGGTGGCTCTATCTCAGTGGCTTTTGGGTGCCCATATGAAGGAATTGTGCCTTTGGATCGAATTATGACTATAGTAGATCGATACAATAAAATGGGCATAGCGGAAGTGTCTCTTGCTGATACAACAGGAATGGCCAATCCAAAGCAAGTTTATGAATTCTTGGCAGTTCTTCAAAATGGCTATCCGCATATTGAATTTTCCATGCACTTGCATAATACAAGAGGAATGGCATTAGCTAATGCGGTGGCGGCACTTCAACAAGGCGTAACATTGTTTGATAGCTCGATTGCAGGGTTAGGCGGTTGTCCATATGCGCCGGGAGCAAGCGGCAATATTGCGACTGAGGATTTAGTTCATGCCTTTGAGGAAATGGGTGTCAATACGGGCATGAATATAGATCGATTAATCGAAACAGCGAGAGACGTGAAAGACTATTTAGGACATGATGGAGGCAGCTATATGTTGCAGGCAGGACCTTGTTCGGCATTAAGTCCAAAAGTGGCTGCCCAAGAAAAGTTGGAATCATAAAAAGCCGTACATAGAGGACTATTCCGTTCTCTAGTACGGCAGATTAAGTCAATGCGGTTCATATAGATCCCAAGCATGCTTCAAAGATTCAACGATATGGTCGGCAATCTCTTCGGCAGATTGGTCATCAACCATTAACGTAGAGTTGTTTAGTGAATAGGCGCCTTGTCTTTCATGGAAGAGTTGTTCAATTTCTTCAATACTGCGGTTTTGTAAGACAGGCCGGTTTTCAATAAGGATATCAAGACGCTCTTTCCATTCTTCCCAAGATACATCGAGGTATAAGACCGTACAATTAGCCAGGCAAGCTTCCCGGACTTCGGGCTGCATAAAAGCACCGCCACCAATTGAAATGATTTTGAGTTTTTGTTGTTCACAATAGGATTGGATTAACTCCCGTTCTCTGTCCCGGAATACTTTTTCACCATGTATAGTAAAGATTTCAGTTGTTGACATGCCAAATTCCTGTTCAATTTCTTTGTCGATGTCGATGAAGCTGCGGTAAAGTTTTTGGGCCACGAGTTCGCCGATAGTTGTTTTTCCAACTCCCATGAAGCCGATTAACACAATATTTTGCTGTCTAACTGGTATTTTTCCAAATATCAAATCAAACACTCTTTCTAAAGATGATAGGTACCTAAATTATAGTACAGTGGCATTATTCTGTAAACGTTATTTAACTAGTTCCGTCATACAGGAAAACAAAGATGGAATTTTCGGAACATTCCTTAGAAATCTATTGCATTGTTATTGGGAGTCATGTAATATGTTGATCACAGAAAACGAATTTGATTCATTCGGAATTTTACTAGATCGATCTAGTAAATAAATAGAAGTAGGTAGGGGCTTGATCGATTAACCTTTTATTATTAGATCGATCTAACCCGCTCATTATTAGAATAGGAAGGTGAATGAAATGCCGGCAGAACAATTAATTAACCAAGCAAGACCGTATGTAAATGGGAAATGGCTTGCCGAAGGCCGAGAAGTCGTGACCGTAACCAGCCCCTATAGTAACGAGATTATCGGCAATCAATTTTACGCCACTATGGAAGATGTGGAAGAAGCACTTGAATCTGTGTTTCAAGCCAAAAAAACAGTCGCACAAATTCCTTCCCACCAAAGAGCAGCTATTTTAAGAAAAGCAGCTGACCTTTTGGATGAAAGAAAAGAAGCCTTTGCAAGACTCATTTCCTTAGAGCTTGGTAAACCACTAAAAAATACGTTGGATGAAGTGGCACGTTCTGTTGAAACTTTGCAGTTATCCGGGGAAGAAGCGAAACGTTTAGTAGGCGAAACTATCCCTGGAGATGCGTCTGAACGTGGGACCAATGCCATTGCCATGACGTTTCGTGTGCCGGTTGGTGTGATCGCGGCAATTACACCATTCAATTCACCGCTAAATTTAGTTTGTCATAAAGTAGGTCCTGCCTTTGCGGCTGGTAATTCGGTAATCCTTAAACCGGCTCCTCAAACATCGCTGGTGGCAGCTGCATTGGTTGAGCTTTTTTTAGAGGCAGGCTTTCCGGAAAACTCAATCAATATGCTTCTTGGCGGAGTAGAAATCGGCCAGGCGATTGTAAAAGATGATCGAGTGAATGTCATTTCATTTACGGGCGGCACGGTGGCAAGCCGTAATATATGCAGCATCGCGGGCATGAAAAAAGTGTTATTGGAACTAGGCGGCAATGCGGCGACGATTGTCCATGAAGACGCCGACCTTGCGCGAGCGGCGAGACTTTGTGCACGTACGGGTTATAGCAATTCAGGTCAGAGCTGTATTTCTGTTCAAAGAATTTATGTTCATCAAGCAGTCGCTTCACAATTTAAAGAATTGTTGAAAGCGGAAGTCGAGAAGTTGAAGGTGGGAGATCCACTTTCCCTTGAAACGGATGTTGGAACGCTTGTCGATGAAAATGCAGCGGGTAGAATAATGAATTGGATTGAAGACTCCATAGAAGCCGGTGCCGAACTTGTATCAGGAGGCAAGCAAAACGGAGCCAGTGTGTTACCTACAATCTTATTCAACCCGCCAAAGACGGCCAACGTAGTTTGCCAAGAGGTGTTCGGTCCGATTGTTAGCATATTACCATATGAACATATTGAAGAAGCGATCACGGAAGCAAATGATTCAGAATTTGGACTTCAAGCCGGTATTTTTACAAATCAACTGGATTTGGCTTATCAAGTAGCACATTCCCTTGAAGTAGGGGGAATTGTCATTAACGGAACTTCCAATTATCGCCTCGACCATTGGCCATATGGCGGCGTTAAGAATAGTGGGATTGGCCGGGAAGGTCCTCGTTTTGCGATTGAAGATATGACAGAGACGAAAATGATCGTACTTCAGCTGTCATAACTTGAGCATTGAAATCAGAACAACTCAAATATAGGGAGGAAAAAATCCATGAAAGAAGTCATCGCTCGTCAACTCGTAAAGTATTTGGAAGACCGCGGCGTAGAGCACATCTTCGGCTTGTGCGGCCATACGAATATCGCGGTGCTATCTGAGCTCGAAAAAAGCTCGATTAAATTTGTCAATGTACGCCATGAACAAATCGCAGCGCATGCGGCGGACGGCTATGCCCGCGCGAAGAAACAGACGTCCGTCGTCCTCAGCCACGTTGGTCCCGGTATGACGAATGCGGCTACGGGCGTAGCGAACGCGGCGCTCGACTGCATTCCGATGGTTGTTATCGCAGGCGATATCCCGAGTCATTACTACGGCAAACACCCACACCAGGAAGTGAATCTGCACGCGGATGCGACTCAGTATGAAATTTACCGCCCATTTGTCAAGCGGGCTTGGCGGGTCGACAGTGCGCATCTGTTCCCGGAAATCTTGGAGAAAGCGTTCCAATTAGCGGAAACGGGAACACCAGGCCCTGTGCTCGTGTCCGTTCCAATGGACATTTTCTCGATGGAACTGGAGACTTCGTATTTTGACTTCCAATCCCATCATACGAAAGCGCTTCAAAAACCGTCGATGGATGAAGAAACTGCGGAAGCGATTCTGAAAACATTAGTCAACGCGAAGAACCCGGTCGTCTACGCAGGGGGAGGGGTATTGTTGGCGGATGCAGCGGAAGAGCTGGCAGAATTCGTTAACCATTTCGACTTCCCGGTAGCTCACTCCCTGATGGGGAAAGGTGCAGTAGCAGACGATAATCCGCTTGTTCTTGGGATGACGGGCTTCTGGGGAACAGAGTTCATCAACCGGAAGTGCCGCGAAGCAGACTATCTCTTCGGACTTGGCACACGCTTTGCAGAAGCGGACAGTAGCTCGTGGGAAAATGAATATACATTCGACTTCCCGAAAACTAAGCTTATTCAAATTGATATCGAAGCGAGCGAAATCGGCCGCAACTATCCAGTCGAGTTCGGCGTGGTTGCCGATCTAAAGCAGGCGCTGACAGTGCTCAACCGTGTGGCGAAGCGACTCTATCCGGAAGGGCGTCTAAATGAAGCGCTTAAACAGGAAATCGCCGATAACCGCCGTAAGTTCAAAGCAAGCAACGAGCAATTCATCCAAGACAACTGCTACCCAATGCAGCCGCAGCGCATTTTGGCGGAAGTGCGGGAGGTCCTGCCGCGCGATGCGTATATTACCACGGATGTCGGCTGGAACAAAAATGGCGTCGGGCAACAGTTTGACATTTTAGAGCCAGGCACGATCTTTACACCGGGTGGGTTTGCGACGATGGGCTTCGGAGCGCCTGCTGCACTCGGTGTGAAAGTGGCGCAGCCGGATCGCGTTGTTGTGTCTCTTGTCGGAGACGGTGGCTTTGGACAGAACCCGGCACTGCTCGCGACAGCGGCGGAAGAAAACATTCCAGTTATCTGGGTTATCATGAATAACTTTGCGTTCGGTACGATTGCAGGTTTGCAAAAGGCACACTACGACACGACACTCGGGACGCTGTTCACAAAAGTCGGCGAGCCGTATTCGCCGGACTTCGCGGCGATCGCACGTGCCTATGGCGTCGAAGGTATTAAGATCGAGAAAGCGGAAGAGTTCAAGCCGGCACTGGAGCAGGCGATCGCGGCCAACAAGCCGGTCGTCATTGATGTCGCTATGCTGAACAACCCGGTGCCTACAGCGGGCCACTGGAACATCATGGACATCTATTCGCCAGACAAGAAGGTTCACCACGTTTCTACGAATTAATTCCTATTTGACTAGACAATAAATGAATGGAGGATTATCATTGCAAAACCGATTTTCATTAGCTCAATTGACTGTTCTTGAATGTGCTCCACCAGAAATGACATACCTTGCGGCTCGCGCAGGGTATGATTTTGTAAGTTTCCGGCCGATCTATATGGGTCTGCCGGGCGAGCCAAATTATGCTCTCGCTGACAATAAAGAAATGATGAAGGAAACAAAGAAAGCGCTCGCAGAAACTGGTTTGAAGCTGTTGGATATTGAACTGGCCCGTATTTATGACGGCGTAGATCCAAAACAGTATGTCCCGGCAATGGAAGTGGCAGCTGAGCTAGGGGGCCGCCATGTGCTCAGCAGTATCTGGACAGATGATCGAAGCTTTGCCATTGAAAAGTTTGCGGAGCTCTGTGAGTTGGCCAAACCATTTGGGCTAACTGTGGAATTAGAATACGTGCCAATTGCAAGCGTTTCAAACCTTGCAGATACTTTATCTGTTTTGCGAACAGTTAATCAAGATAATGCTGGACTTATGCTCGATATTCATCATTTTCACCGGGCAGGGGATAAGGTGGAAGATTTGGATGCTGTGCCACGCGACTGGTTCCGTTATCTTCACCTTTGTGATGCTCCTGTTGACATTCCGACATCAAGGGATGAAATGACCCGTATTCTTCGCGAAGAGCGTTCGTATGTTGGAGAGGGCGGTATTGACGTAGCAAGCATCGTTAACCGCATTCCGAGGGTCCCTTATTCAATTGAATTGCCAAATATTAAACGTGTGAAAGAATTAGGCTATGAAGAGTTTGCTAGACGTTGCTTAGTTACGGCAAAAGAATATTTAAAGGCTCATCCAAGAATGGATGATGTCTATCCAGTGTCAGGAAATGATACGCAAGTGAATATAGACAGGTAATAAATTGGAGAATGTTTGATCCCATAATACGGCTGATCAAACATTCTTTATTTCTAATTAGTAATGAAATGTCAGAAAATTATAGACAGTAAACTAGGTATATGGTATCTTGAATACAAGGTTCGACTGTAGGAATAAAGTTCCGTAGGGTGGACCTCGAAAGGAGGACTATTATAAAAAGATCGACTATTAAATACAGGGGGCGTATAAATGAAAAAGACAAAGTTTCTTTCATTGTTATTGCTAGGCATGGTTTCTATTTTTCTGGTTGCTTGTTCGGAAAGTTCTGAAGGCGGGGAAAAGAACGTAGCTCAATCTGAAGAAATAAAAGTAATGAAATTTGCTTCGATTAACACGAGTGATAGATCCATTACATTAGCGATGAATAAATTCGCGGAACAAGTTGCAAAAGAAACGAATGGACAAATTAAAGTTGAAGTCTTTCCAGATAGCCAATTAGGTGGAGAAAGAGATAATTTTGAGGGCTTACAATTAGGCTCGTTACAGGCGTCCATTATTTCAACAGCTGTTTCTTCCTCTTTTTCTCCGAACTTAAGTATTTTAGACTTGCCATTTTTATTCAAAGATCATCAGACTGCTTATAATGTATTAGATGGAGAGATTGGAAAAAGACTATTGAGTGAAATGAAAGACCAAGGCGTAATCGGAATAAATTTTTGGGAGAACGGCTATCGCCACTTAACAAATAATATAAGAGAAGTTAGAACTCCTGACGATTTAAAAGGCTTGAAAATCAGAACAATGGAAAGCCCTATCCACTTAGACGTCTGGAAGGAGCTGGGAGTCCAACCGACTCCGATGGCTTTTCCGGAACTTTTCACGGCTCTTCAACAAGGGACAGTAGATGGGCAAGAAAATCCGTTTGTAGTTACTGCGACTAATAAGTTTTATGAAGTTCAAGACTATTTAACCGTTACTCAACATGTGTACGGAGCGAATATATTTTTAGTCAGTGATAAGTTTTGGCAGACTCTATCCGAAGAGGAAAAAGAAATTATCCTTAAAGCAGGAGAAGATGCGAAAAATTATCAACGCGAAATCGAGCAACAGCAAGCGGCAGAGTTTTTGGGGTTACTGAAGGAAAATGGAATGAAAATCACTGAATTGACGGATAGTGAACAACAGCAGTTCAGAGAAAAAGTTCAACCCATTTATGAGAAGTACTCTAAAGAATTAGGTGAAGAGCTAGTTGGAGAGTTGCTTAAAGCAGTTGAATAATAAATAATTTATATAGAGCTACCTATTAAATTCAGACTAATCAGGTAGCTCGTTCTTTTTATAGCAATATTACATATAAAGCGATAAATAACAAAATATAATTCACGAAACATAATGACAATTTTATTGATCTATGGTATCCTTTAATCATAGTTCCACCTAGTAGTAACAAAGTTTCGCTCTACGGTACTTATCTATTTTGCGACTGATATAATTGAACAATTCTATTAGATCGATCTATTTTGTTTTGAAAGCGCTGTCGGGAAAGCAAATAGGAGAGTTAAATAAGAATTGTGTATAAGCATGTAAAGGACAAAGTATCAAGAAGAAATTCATTTTATTTGCTATCAAATTGACGTAGGTGGAAAAACAATTTTGTAAACATTCATTTATCTAGGGAGTGAGGCATTTGAAAACATTTATTTTTGTCATGGATAAAGTCAATTTTCTTCTAAAAGTCCTCTTAGGAACTTTTTTAGCAATTGCTTTAGTAGTTCTCACATGGCAAATTATTGCGAGGGCCGTTTTTAACGCTCCGTTAACTTGGTCGTCCGAACTCTTAAGGTATTTACTCGTTTGGATTACCTTTTTAGGATCCGGTTTGGCGATTCGTTATTCAAAATTAATTCGTTTGGAATTTTTGTTTTCCTTATTTAAGTTTCCGCCAACTATTGAAAAAGTGATACGTGGATTGGCGGTAATTATTACAATGGTGTTTTGTGTCATTGTTTTGTTATTCAGTCTACAAATCTTAGAGATTGTTCATATGCAAAAATCAGCTGCCTTGCATATTCCCATGTCAATTCCTTATTTAGCCATCCCTTTTGGAAGCTTAATCATGCTGTTCAATACAGCGGTTGCTTGGGCTGAAGGCGACTGGGATAAGGAAGGAGGAGAAGTAGTGTAATGGGCCCACTTCTCTTATTTGGTTCATTCATGTTATTTCTGATAATTAGTGTGCCGGTGGCGGTCTCTGTCGGGTTATCATCTGCCATCATGATTTTCCAAGATGGCATGCCACCAACTGTAATTATCCAACGTTTGTTTACAACGATTGATTCTTTTACCTTGTTAGCTGTTCCTTTTTTCATTCTAGCAGGAGCTTTAATGGAAAGAGGTGGGATGTCCAAGCGCTTAGTTGATTTTGCTTATGCGATTGTTGCATCCAGAACCGGTGGATTGGGAATGGTTGCCGTCTTGGCCTGTATGTTCTTCGCTTCAATTTCCGGATCGGGAGTAGCAACGGTCGCTGCCATTGGTTCCATCATGATTCCTGCAATGGTGGCCAAAGGATACGACAAAGGGTTTGCTTCCTCCACAGTTGCCGCTGCAGGTGAACTAGGAGTAGTTATTCCGCCGAGTATTCCGCTCATTCTTTATGGGGTTGCGGCAGGGGTCTCCATAAAAGATTTATTTTTCGCCGGAATCATACCAGGTATCATGATTGGTTTTACATTTATGATACTTGTTTATATTGTCTCGAAAGTGAAAAACTATTCGGGCGATACCGGGTATACGTGGAAAGAAAAGTTTGTTTCCTTTAAAGATGGCATTTTGGCATTGATCATGCCTTTCATTATCTTGGGAGGCATCTACAGTGGTATATTTACGCCAACTGAATCGGCTGTTGCGGCTTGTGTGTACGCACTCATTATTGGGCTCTTTGTCTATAGGGAACTTAAATGGAGCGAGCTTCCGCAAATATTCTACAATGCTGCTTTAACGAGCTCAGTTGTTTTAGTCATTATTGCAAATGCTGGATTGTTCGGCTGGATTCTGACGAGCGATGGAGTACCACAAACAGTTGCAACATGGTTTAGTGGCATCTCGGATAATCCAATCATTTTCTTGTTAATTATTAACTTACTATTATTTATTGTAGGAATGTTCTTTGACTCTGGGGCAGCTATTCTCATCCTAGCTCCGATCCTCGCTCCAGTAGCAATCACTTATGGGATCGATCCAGTTCACTTTGGAATTGTCATGATTGTTAACTTGGCAATGGGAATGATTACGCCGCCATTTGGAGTTAACCTCTTTATGGTAAGTCAGGTTGCAAACATTCGAATGGAGCAATTGTTAAAGTACACGGCTCTCTTTGTCGCGGTTATGATTTTCAACATCCTGGTATTAAGCTATATCCCAAGCATTTCTACTTGGCTGCCTCAAGTGTTTACAAAGTAAGTGCTAAATTTGTTGAAAGGGGTTTGCCAGGCAAAAGCCTGGCAACCTTTCAAATATATAAAAGATAAAAAGGAGTGGGGAAAAAGATGAAGCGATTTTATTTCGTCATGTTACTTTTAGTTGCCCTTGTTTTGGCTGCTTGCGGTGGCGATAAGTCGACTACTTCCAGTGAGGGAACAACATCGGCAGAAAGTAAACCAGCGGAGAGTACAAGCGGTGGGGCTTCCGGAAAGGCAACTGTTATGAAGATCGGCTCAACCGATAAAAAAGATGTGGCGATGGGCAAGGCAATGTATAAATTTAAGGAAGTCGTGGAAGCTGAAACAAACGGTTCCATTACAGTAGAAGTATTCCCGGATAGCCAATTGGGCGGAGAGCGGGATATTATTGAAGGAGTCCAACTTGGTTCTATTCAAGGCGGACCAATTGGTGCAGCAGTAATGTCAAACTTCTCACCTCGTTTCAATCTTTGGTCTTTGCCATTTATTTTCCCTACTCGGGAAAAGTCACATGAAATCTTGGATGGTCCACTTGGACAAGAAGTATTAGCTGACTTGGAAGACATCGGTATGATCGGATTCAACTTCTGGGAAAGTGGAATCCGTAACCTTACGAACAACGATGGAGAAATTAAAACCCCAGAGGATTTGAATGGCTTGAAGATTAGAACATTGGAAAACCAAATTCAGTTGGATCTTTGGACTGAACTAGGTGCGGTACCGACACCGATGGCATTTCCTGAATTATTCACTTCCTTGCAACAAGGAGTAGTTTCGGGTCAAGAAAACCCATTTAGCGTTATTGCAGAAGCAAATTTCTATGAAGTTCAAAAGTATTTAACAGAAACACAACACTTAATCGGAGTTAACCCTTTCATAGTTAATAAAAAATTCTATGAGGGCTTAACAGAAGAAGAACAAGCGGCTATTAAGAAAGCTGCCGATGAGGCACAAAAGTTCCAGCGTGAAGAAAAAGCGAAGGAAGATGCTCATTACAAAGATGTGCTAATTGAAAAAGGTATGCAGATTACGACTTTGACTCCTGAAGAGAAACAAGTATGGGCTGACAAAGTGACACCTGTATACGAAAAGCACAAGAAAGAAATTGGGGAAGACCTGGTGGATAGACTGTTAGAAGAAGCAAGAAAGTAAATTATAACGCGGTCCAGATAAAGTAACTTTATTTGGGCCGTTTTTTATCAAGGTAATACTAGATAATTAAAGGGCTGATTATTATGTTAGAATTATTTATAGAAAAGCCACTGCAACTAGAGCTCCGAAAAAATAATGCCGAGCGTTTTCTCAAAGATGACGAAGTTCGGATTCAAGTGAAATACGGCGGGATATGCGGTTCTGACCTTAGTGTATATAAAGGAAAGTTTTCACATGCCACCTACCCAATCCGACCAGGACATGAACTCGTCGGTACAATTGTCGAAAAGGGCGATGGAGCTCAATGTGAAGTAGGAATGCGCGTAGTCGTTTTACCAAACACCTTTTGCTCTACATGTGTTATGTGTAAGCAAGGAAAAACGAATATTTGTGAAAATAAAAAATCGGTCGGCATTAATCAAGAAGGCGGATTTGCAGAGGAATTTATTATTTCCTCTAAATTTGTCCTGCCTATTCCAGATAATTTGTCAGATGAACGTGCAATCCTTATCGAGCCATTTGCAGTGGTCGTGGGCGGTTTCAATAAAGTCGAAATAACCAATGGAATGTCCGTCGCGATTGTAGGCACCGGAACAATCGGACTGTTAGCTGCTTCTTTGGCATATTCGCTTGGCGCAAACGTGACGGGAATTGACAGCAATCCAAAAAAGCATGATTTAGTAAGAGAAATTGGAGACATCCAAGCAGTTTATCCCGATGAGGTCAAAGATGAGAAATTTGACATTGTCATTGAGGCGGCAGGAACAGAAGAGGCGGTCATCCAGTCCATAAACATCTTAAAACCTGGAGGATCCATGGTCGCTCTGGGGATTACAGCGGAAGTAACGATCCCTTATATACAAGTCGTGCGCAATGATTTAACGATTTATGGGTCGATCATTTATAAATTTCCACAGGATTATGAGAAAACAATAAACTATTTACAAGATCCAAAGGTGAACGTAGATCCAATCGTCTCTAAAATCGTTCCCATTCAACTATACGAATCTGCGTTTACGGATGCCTTATCGGGAGATTTCGGTAAAATTTTGCTTGATTTTACGTCAAACTAAGAAGGGGAATTCTATTGAAGACGGTAACGGTAGGATTAGTAGGAGCAGGCTATGCGGCTCATTTGCACGGCAGAGGTTATTCGAAGGTCCACGGTGTGGCCATTCGGTTAAAAACAATTGTAGATCTTGACGTGGAGCGGGCACAGGAGATTGCCGATGCCTATGGTTTTGAAAAGATTACTGCAGATTTTAATGAGCTTCTTCTCGATGAAGAAATTGATGTCATCGATATTGTGACGCCCCCAAATCTCCATCTATCTTTTGCGTTACAAGCGATCAAAGCAGGAAAACATGTAATTTGTGAGAAACCGTTAACCGGTTATTTTGGAGACGCAGTGGATGAAAGGCCAATAGGACATCATGTCCCAAGAGCAAAAATGTTTGAAACAGTGATGAAAGAAATCGAAGAAGCAAAAAAGATTATTGCATCAAGCGATCGATTATTTATGTATGCAGAAAACTATATTTATTCGCCGAATGTACTAAAAGCTGCCGAAATTATTCAGAATAAAAAAAGTAAATTATTATTTCTGAAAGGGGAAGAAAGCGTAAGGGGCTCCAGTTCGGCTGTGGCAGGAATGTGGGAAAAGACAGGCGGCGGTGCTTTAATGCGCATCGGATGTCACCCGATCTCTGGTGTCCTCTGGTTAAAGCAAGTGGAAGCAGAAGCCCGGGGTGAGGAAATCACTGTGGAGAGTGTTCACGCAGATACAGGAAACCTCATTGCTTCGCTAACTGAATATGATAAGAGGCATTTGACTGGTAATCCAATTGATGTGGAGGATTTTGCCAATGTCACCATTACCTTTTCAGACCAAACGAAAGCCGTTGTTATGGCAAGTGATCATGTCTTAGGCGGTACTAAAAACTATATTGAAATCTATGCCAATGATGGGGTTATGCACTGTAATATTACACCAACCGATAATTTAAGAACCTACTTCCTAGATCAGAATGGATTGGAAAATGTATATTTTTCAGAAATGATGGAAGAAAAACTCGGGTGGAATAATTTATTCGTAGCGGAGGAAATTAGTAGAGGATATACCGGTGAGTTACAAGATTTTATGGAATGTGTAGTTGAAAATCGACAGCCTCTATCAGGAATTGATCTTGCTTATGAAACGATTAAAGTGGTGTATGCAGCTTATTTATCAGCCAGTGAAGGAAGAAAGGTCTTCTTAAATGTGAATAAAGAACATGAGAAGCTGTGAAAACCTCACGCAGGCAGAATTTACGGTTGCACCTAAGATTTCTATTTTGCCAAAAAATATTCTTTAATTCATTCAATATGAAGGTGAAGCGTTCTAATATTTTATAAATCTAAAAACAATATTGTAATTTCAAGAAAAATGAGTTAATGTTATGTTTACGCTTCCATGAATTCCTATAAAGGAGGGCGGAATGAAAGAATAGTAGATCGATCCACTTACCGTTTGTTTTTTTGAAAATTTTGGTAGATCGATCTAGTAATGTAAACGGTAAACTTCATTTTTAATAATAAGCGAAAGCGGGGCATTGATAATGAAATTTCGTATGCTAACAGTTTTATTACTTATTTTTAGCATGTTTTTGGCAGCATGTAATTCGAGTTCGTCCAATCAATCATCCAGTGAGGGAGGTGCATCATCTGGAGGAGCGGGAAATAAAAAAGAATCCGCAATCGACGGCACACTGACCGGTGTTGTTCAATGGGCGGCAGGTGGAGCAGCAGATACTATCTCTCGTGCAATTGCTCCTTTAGCTGAAAAAGAATTAGGTCAATCAATTGTAATGACTAATAAGCCTGGAGCAACAGGGGCGATTGCCCTTCAACACGTTTTGGATCAAAAGCCAGATGGAAAAACATTATTATTTGCAGCGGAAAACCCAGCGCTTTACGGAGTGCTCGATATTTCGAAAAGCGACTTCGATGACCTTTATCCAATCAATATTTTCTCAGCTGCACAAACAGCAATTATTGTTCCAAAAGATTCAAAGTACGATACAATGTCAGATTTAGTTGAAGATGCTAAAGCAAATCCTGGAAAAGTAAAAATGGGTTCAACTGGCCCAGGAGGACAGCCATTCGTTGTAGCAACAATGCTAAGTAGTGTAGTAGGTGCTGAATTTAACTTAGTTCCTTATGACGGTGATGGTCCGCTTGTATCTGCGATCCTAGGAAACCACTTGGACGCTTCTGCAGTTGGTTTGACAGCTGCCATAGAGAACGCCAAAGCAGGAAAAATTAAAGTTCTTGCCATTACGGACACAGAGCGTGTAGATGACTTGCCAGACGTACCTGCCGTTACTGATGACGTGCCGGAAATGGAGAGGTTTTTGCCATGGGGTCCTTTCTATGGTGTGTGGGTACGAAACGATACGCCGGATGAAATCAAAGCAGAATTGACAGAAGCATTTAAAAATGCTCAAGCGGCACCTGAATTCCAAGAATTCTTGAAACAAACTGATGGAGTTTCGCTCGGTTTGACTGGAGATGAAGCAGTTCAGTATTGGAAAGATTGGCAGTCCAAAACAGCATGGATCCTTCACGAAGCTGGAGAGTCCAAAGTGGATCCTGCAACATTAAATATCGAGAAAAAGGAATAAACGACTATGCTAGTGCATCGAATTATCCCGGCTCTCTTATTTGTAATTGCTAGTACTTTACTTGTGCTATCGTTTTTTATTGAAGGGCAAAAGGTTACTGATTTTTCATCAGCAGCCTTTTTGCCTGCGGTAACTGCAGTCCTCATGCTTGTCTGTTCCCTATTCATTATGAAAAGGGGAGTAGCGGCTCCTTCAACTCACTCGGTTCCACAACCGGGTGAGGAAGAGGAGGAAGAAAGTTTAGTGGAAATTGAAGAAATCACGAAGAGACAACTCTATATCCGCTTAGTTTCATTTACCGTTGTAACAATCTTATTCGCATATTTAATGAACTTCCTTAATTTCCTAGTAGTCTCCTTTTTGTTTTTATTCGGAGGTATGGTCCTATTAAATAGGAAGAAAATCGTAACGGCTCTTATCGTTTCCGTTATTATGTCAGGTGTTTTCTATTATCTGTTTTCGTCTATTTTCAAGATTGTGTTTCCCACGTAAGGAGAGTGTGAAATGATAGAGCAAATTTTAATACCTCTATTAGATGTCAAGTTATTTTTGCTTGTAGCACTTGGGACGCTACTCGGATTTATCATCGGTGCTTTACCCGGCCTTTCCGTTACAATGGGCGTGACGCTGCTAGTCTCCCTTACTTTTACGTGGGATACAATTTCTGCAATCGTCATTATGATCTCTGTCTTTTTCGGTGGAGTTTATGGCGGGTCGCGAACCGCTATATTAATTAATATACCGGGAACCGCCTCATCACTTGCCGCTACATTTGACGGCTATCCGCTTACTAAAAGAGGAGAGGCCGGAAAAGCTATAGGAATTGCCACAATTTTCTCAGTCATTGGTGGTTTGTTTGGGCTCATTATCTTGGCCACGTCAGCTCCTTTCTTAACAGACTTGGCCTTGCAGTTCGCTCCTCGAGATTACTTCCTCATTATGTTTCTCGGTATTTTATTAGTAGGAAGTTTGACGACTGATTATTTGCCTAAATCTATTTTCGTTGCGGGAGCTGGAATTATCCTTGGCTTAGTTGGGATCGATACTATGACAGGAGCGACCCGTTTTACGTTTGGGAATTTGGGATTAATGGGCGGTATTAACTATATTGCATGTTTGCTCGGTTTGTTTGGATTGGCTGAAGTTTTTTTCCAACTGCATAATTTAGGGAAAAGTAAAGCGAATGTCGTAATTGGAAAAGTATTGCCTCCTCTAATGTCTTTGCTTAAGTATTTGCCGTTGACATTACGGACTGCCATCATGGGGGTCATAGTAGGCGCGTTGCCGGGAGCTGGCGGAGAGATTGCGTCTTTGCTTGCGTATGACCATGCCAAAAGAACAACGAAAAATCCAAATCGCCCCTTTGGAAAGGGAGCTTATGAAGGCTTGATCGCACCTGAAACGGCTGTTATGTCAGCTGTTGGGGGTGCCCTCATTCCAATGTTGACGTTAGGAATTCCGGGAGATGCAGTAACTGCTGTTTTAATTGGCGCCTTGCTCATTCACGGTTTAAATCCTGGCCCGATGCTTTTGATTGAAACGCCTGATCTGTTCTGGGTTATTGTCGGAACGAGTGCAATTTCTCTAGTCTTTGTTCTGATTTGGGGTCTATCGGCAATCTCATTATTTGCCCGAGTTATTACGATTCCTAAGTATATTCTATTGCCTATTATTGTGTTTTTTACAGTTATCGGTTCCTATGGAATTAACAACAGCGTAACAGACGTCTACTGGATGATTGCGTTTGGAATCATCGGTTACTTTATGAAGCTTTATAATTTCCCGGCAGGACCTATGGTGCTAGGTATTATTCTTGGTCCACAAATGGACGTCTATTTGAGAAGGTCCATTATTTCGGAAGAGGGTAGCGTCCTTGGATTTTTAGGAAGCTTGTTCACCCATCCGATAAGCTTGGTATTGACGCTGTTTATCGTCATTACACTATTTACACAAACTGCATTATACCGAAACATTAAGGATAAAATGTTTAAGCCAAAACCAATCTCTTAATAGAATCGCTTGTTCAGTAGAGGCTATTATAATAGAAGAAACTCTGTACAATTTTAACGAAAACAACCTTTCTGCTGTCTGAGAGGTTGTTTTTTCAAAAAGAAAATGATTTGTATTTGAAAACCATTGCTAATTCTCAGAACTTATTATAAGATTACAGTAAGCGGGTTCCATTGTGTAAAATCGAGTTCCGTTTTTGAACACCTACCAGCATACTCTTTTAAATAATTATTGGAGGAGATTGTATTGTCAAGCATTGAAACAAAACCAAAAACACTTACAGAAGAGCAACAGCAAGAATTGGATTTAGCTTTTGAGAAAGCTAGAAAAGCGTTAGCAATTATTGAGACATATGATCAGGAAAGAGTGGATCGCTTGTGCCAGGCAGTTGCTTGGGCGGTATCCAACAAAAAAACATTTGAGCGATTGACGGATATGGGGATCGAAGAAAGTGGTCTGGGCGATCCGGAAAGCCGGATGAATAAGCGCTTTAAAATTCGTGGTATTTTGAGAGACGCCCTTCGTCAAAAAAGTGTGGGTATCATTGAAGAAATTCCGGAGAAGGGAATTGTTAAATACGCCAAACCTGCAGGGATTATTTCTTCAATCGTTCCGACAACAAATCCTGATTTGACACCTGCTGGTACAGCAATTTACGCTATCAAAGCAAGAGATGTTGTCATTTTCTCTCCACACCCACGCGCGAAAAAGACTTCCTATGAAACAGTGCAAATTATGCGTGAGGCACTGGAAAGAGAAGGAGCTCCCGCGGATATTTTGCAGTGCTTAACGAATGTCAGCATTCCAATGACCAAAGCGTTGATGGAGCGGGCTGATCTGGCACTTGCAACAGGCGGGAAAGATATGGTGAAGAGTGCGTATAGTTCAGGAACTCCTGCTTATGGAGTAGGTGCTGGAAACTCAACGATGATTATTGATGAAACTGCTGATGTAGCACAAGCTGCCAAAAACTCCATGCTAAGTAAAACATCTGATTTTGGATCTGGTTGTTCGGCAGATGGAAACTTGATCATCAGCGATCAAATCTTTGACGACATGCAAGATGCGCTTGTTAAGGAAGGCGGTTACTTAGCGAATGAAGAGGAAAAAGAAAAACTTCGCAACGTAATTTGGGATAAAGACGGAAAACGCTTGCCTTCTACAGTGGCTATCGCTCCGCAGCAACTGGCGGAAATTGCCGGATTCAGCATACCAGAAGATCGAAAATTCATCGTCGTTCATGGAGACGGAATCGGAAAAGAACATCCTTTCTCCGGCGAAAAATTAACAACATTGATGGCGGTCTATAAATACGAAGGGGAATTCGAAAATGCGCTTGATATGATGCGGGCGATTTACGAAGTCGGCGGAAAAGGACATTCTTGTGGAATCTACTCCTATGATGATGATCATATCCATCGTTTAGCGTTAGCTGCTCCTGTTAGCCGTATAATGGTTCGTCAGCCACAATCGAAAGCCAACGCGGGAGCGTTTGATAACGGAATGCCAATGACGTCAAGCTTAGGCTGCGGAACATGGGGCGGCAATATCGTTTCGGAAAACGTGAATCTAAAACATTATATGAACACGACTTGGGTTTCTCGCCAAATCCCAGTGGATCGTCCTTCCGATGAGGAATTGTTCGGCGAATTTTATGATCCGGAACTAGATAATTAATTGGAACATTGAAAATCAGAGATTGGACCAAATGAATGCCTAGATAGTTCATCTACTAGTCTCTGACTAAGTAGAGACCGGGCAAATCATTTGCTCGGTCTTGTTTCTAAGTAGATGGCACACTTCTTTTAGATCGATCTACTAAAACTTCAGAAGACAAGTAGGTGAGGACCATGCTAGGATTAGTCATTAATAAACCAGGCGAATTAACACTGAGAGAAGTTCCTGCTAATAGGAATTTACAAGACAATGAGGTTAAGATCAAAACGATTTATGGCGGAATTTGCGGATCTGACCTTAGTGTTTTTCGCGGTAAACTGGCACATGCCGTTTACCCTGTATGTCCAGGCCACGAATTAATCGGAACCATTGTCGAGGCCGGAAAAGATGTAAATTATTCAATTGGAACAAGAGTCGTTGTTTTACCAAATTCCTATTGTGGAGAATGTGAATTTTGCCGTAAAGGCAAAACGAATATTTGTGAAAATAAAATAGTGTTAGGTGTGAATGCGGACGGCGGATTTTCCGAAGAGTTTACTATAACGGACAAATACGTCTTGCCGATTCCGGATTCTGTTTCTGATGAACGGGCTGTTTTAATTGAGCCTTTTGCTGTAATTGTGCATGCGTTAAATAAAGTGGAGATCAACAAGGACACGTCAATCGGCATAATCGGATGCGGAACAGAAGGTATGTTGGCTATGACATTGGCCGCCTACCATAATGCTCAAATTACGGGTATTGACATTAATCCGGATAAGCTGGAGAAGGTGAAGTCAAGTTATCCTGGAGTTCAAACTTTGCTGCCGACTGAAGCTGATGGCAAGATGTTTGATATCGTCATTGAAGCAGCGGGGGTACGTGCTTCTTTTGAGCAAGGAATTGACTTGGTCAAACCAGGAGGGACACTGATTGCTATCGGACTTCCCGCTGAGGCAACCATCCCTGTCATACAAGTGGTGCGTAAAGAGATTTCGATCTTAGGTTCTATTATTTACAACTTGCCTGGGGATTTTATTGAGAGTATCGATTATTTAATGAAAGAAGATTTGAATGTCGATCCAATCATTTCAAAAATTTATCCTTATACGAGTTATGAACAAGCGTATAAGGATGCCACGTCAGGAGAGTACGGGAAAATTATTTTAGATTTTAGGGAGGAAACAAATTCATGAAAGAAGTCATCGCTCGTCAACTCGTTAAGTATTTGGAAGACCGCGGCGTGGAACATATCTTTGGCTTGTGCGGCCATACGAATATCGCGGTGCTTTCCGAGCTCGAAAAAAGTTCGATTAAATTTGTCAACGTGCGCCATGAACAAATCGCAGCGCATGCGGCGGACGGTTATGCCCGCGCGAAAAAACAGACGTCCGTCGTCCTCAGCCATGTCGGTCCTGGCATGACCAATGCGGCAACGGGCGTAGCGAATGCGGCGCTCGACTGCATTCCGATGGTCGTCATTGCAGGCGATATCCCGAGCCATTACTACGGCAAGCACCCGCACCAGGAAGTGAATCTGCATGCGGACGCGACCCAGTATGAAATTTACCGTCCATTCGTCAAGCGGGCTTGGCGGGTTGACAGTGCGCATCTGTTCCCGGAAATCTTGGAGAAAGCGTTCCAATTAGCGGAAACGGGAACACCAGGCCCTGTGCTCGTGTCCGTTCCAATGGACATTTTCTCGATGGAACTGGAGACTTCGTATTTTGACTTCCAATCCCATCATACGAAAGCGCTTCAAAAACCGTCGATGGATGAAGAAACAGCAGAAGCGATCCTGAAAACATTGGTCAATGCGAAGAACCCGGTCGTCTACGCAGGGGGAGGGGTATTGTTGGCGGATGCAGCGGAAGAGCTGGCGGAGTTCGTCAACCATTTCGACTTCCCGGTAGCTCACTCCCTTATGGGCAAGGGCGCAGTCGCGGATGACAACCCGCTTGTCCTCGGGATGACAGGCTTCTGGGGTACGGAGTTCATCAACCGGAAGTGTCGCGAGGCGGACTTTCTCTTCGGACTTGGCACACGCTTTGCAGAAGCGGACAGTAGCTCTTGGGAAAATGAATATACATTCGACTTCCCAAAAACGAAGCTGATCCAAATTGATATCGAAGCGAGCGAAATCGGCCGCAACTATCCAGTCGAGTTTGGCGTCGTTGCAGATCTGAAGCAGGCGCTGACAGTGCTCAACCGCGTGGCGAAGCGCCTCTATCCGGAAGGGTGCCAAAATGAAGCGCTAAAACAGGAAATCGCCGATAACCGCCGTAAGTTCAAAGCAAGCAACGAGCAATTCATCCAAGATAACTGCTTCCCAATGCAGCCGCAGCGCATTTTGGCGGAAGTGCGGGAGGTGCTGCCGCGCGATGCGTATATTACGACAGATGTTGGATGGAACAAAAACGGCGTCGGCCAACAGTTTGATATTTTAGAGCCGGGAACGATCTTTACGCCAGGCGGCTTTGCGACGATGGGCTTCGGGGCGCCTGCTGCACTTGGCGTGAAAGTGGCGCAGCCGGACCGCGTTGTGGTGTCCCTTGTCGGAGACGGTGGCTTTGGACAGAATCCGGCACTGCTCGCGACAGCGGCGGAAGAAAACATCCCGGTCATTTGGGTGATTATGAACAACTTCGCGTTCGGAACCATTGCAGGTTTGCAGAAAGCCCACTACGACACGACACTCGGGACGCTGTTCACGAAAGACGGCGAGCCGTATTCGCCGGACTTCGCGGCAATCGCGCGTGCCTATGGCGTCGAAGGTATTAAGATCGAGAAAGCGGAAGAGTTCAAGCCGGCACTGGAGCAGGCGATCGCAGCGAACAAGCCGGTTGTCATCGATGTTGCCATGCTGAACAACCCGGTGCCAACAGCGGGCCACTGGAACATCATGGACATTTACTCGCCGGATAAAAAAGTGCACCACGTTTCTACGAATTAATCAAGAAATCAAATAGTTTACAACCCTCTGTATGACCAACATGCAGGGGGTTTTTCCCCATTCGCAAAAATACCGATAAAAAAACAACATCAATCAATAGTAACTGATGTTGTTCTTGTTATAGTGTGTGTGGGTATTGGCAGACCAAGCGCAGTATGACTTTATTTATTGCTTAAAAAAAGGTTAAGAGATAGGCTATGCCAATTGCAATTCCCATATAAAGAAGCGCAAACGGAATATTCCACAACCCGATGCGGTACGGATTTACTTTAATAATATCCGCCAAGATGGATAACGATAAATTGTACGGACTATACATGATTGTAGCTACACTCGATGCAATGAGCACGAGCGTTAACGAAATGCTCGAAACCGCCGGAAGAATCGGTTGCAGCAATTCTGCAATCAGGGTAATGGAAACTAATGGATGAAAACCAATTAATGCCGTGACGAAGAAATAGCAACCAATTAAGCCGAAAAATAATAAAGTATGTTGGGATGAGTCGATTAAAGCCTTTTGTAAAAAATCTAAATGTCCAGAATAAGAGAGCATTGCTACAAAAAATCCGGCACTTAAAAACATGAAAAAGTAATTTGGCAAATTATTTGTACGTTCGATCCAGTGAGGAATCGTAATTTGGAAATATCGTCTTGTCCGGCGATTTATAATTGCCCATCCCACCGAAATAGGTAAGAGTAGAAGAACTATGGAAAACAGATAGCCTTTATTCAGAATGTTTTCCAACACGGAAACTGCCGAAATAAAAATGATTAATAAGATGATCATTTCGCTCACTTTTTTCCTCATTCTCCGGGAAGACGATGCACTGTTGTCTGAATTGTAAGCTTCTATGTCTTCTTGGTAGCGGGAAGAAGAGAAAAGTAAATCAATGGCCATTAGTAAAAATGCAATAAACAATAAAATGGGTAATATATGTAAATATTTGTTGTTGGTCATATCCAACGAGATACTAACCATAATTTCCATTGGGCTCCAGGATAGGCAAAGAGCATAACTCCGTAACAGACTTTGCGTTTTAAATTTATCGATCGTCAACTTTGGGAATTGATTTAAGGTGCGATCTAGTGATCTGCTTAATAGAGGGATCGTTGCTATATTTAAAAAAAGCCCCAGTAGGTGAGTGACTAAAAAACTCCGTGAGTATAATTTTTTGAGCTTGGTGACGCCTTGCTCCAAAAATAAACTCAAGCTTTTATCATAGCCGCCAACGCGTATTAAGGAGTTAATAAAAGGTAAAAATAAAAACAACGACAGCATCCCTAACATAGTCTCGAAATTCAGGAGAAGCTCAGTCCAAGGCAAGTTGTTTTGGAAGAACAAAAACAGCCCAATAAGCAGGAAAGCGATCCCTGACATTAAATAGAGGCCGCTCGCATACCGAATCGATATGAGCAACGCTATAGCGGCAAGAATGCCAATGGAATAGTAAAGTATGATAGATTCCGTGAATCGGGAAATGATATACAGGATGATCAGAGAAGAATAGACAATTAGACGCATAAATGATGCTTTCCTTTCCCCACATATAAATAAAAATCGATACGAACAATCTACATTAGATATTGGAAATCCTACTTATAGTGAAAAGAAGCCGTCAACAATACGTTGTGCTACTGTTAACGGCAATTGCCTACTTTTCATCTCGTATGATAAGCTCCGGTTGAATAATAATTTTTTCTGTTTTTTTACCGGTGTTGGTGATCCTACGTTGAAGCAGATTAGCAGCCTCAGTTCCAATTTGTCTGGCAAAGGATGACACCGTTGTCAGGGGCGGCTGAACAATTTCGGACTCCGGAACGTTATCAAATCCAACTACCTCAATATCTTTACCAATTGCAATGCCGGCTCTACGCAAACCGAGGATGACGCCAAAGGCCACTAAATCACTAAAGCAAAAGATGGCAGTTGGTAAATGATCTTGATGCTGCTTGAGCAATTCTTCGGCTGCTTCAATGCCAGCCTGCTTATTGATGGCACCGGGAAAAACAAGAGAGTCGTCCATATGCAGCTCTTTGCCTTCGTGCGCGAGACGGAATCCTTTCATACGTTCTGTCCAAGTGGACGATTCCACCCGGCCACCTATAAAAGCAATTCGTCGATGCCCTTTGTCGATAAGGTGGTTAATAATTAGCTGGGTTCCTTCGCTGTAATCAACCCCTACATAATCAAAATCACTTTCTGGAAGTTCTCGAACCGTGAGGACAACAGGAATATCAAGTTTTTGCAATCGTTCCGCGGTTTCTTGCCCATTGCCGGAAACGGGAACGAGAATAATTCCACCAACCCGGTGTTCCAACATGGTTGAGATCAGTCGATCCTGTTTAGAGTGCAAGTCAAAAGTAGTGCCTAACAGTCCCGTATATCCCTCTTTTTCAAGTTCTTCATGAATACCGATAAATAAGTCAGAATAAAACGTGTTGGCGATATCCGTAATAATAATCCCAATCGTTGTGGATCGTTGTGACCGTAAATTTGCTGCAACTCGATCATACACATAGCCAAGTTCGTTCATGGAAGCTAGTACTTTTTTTCGGGTAGCTTCTGAAATTGTGGGACTGTTACGAACAATGAGGGAGGCTGTTGATCGGGAGACACCGGCATGTTTCGCAACCTCTTGCAAGGTAACACGATTTTTTTTTGGAGGTCCTATTGAAATCACCTGCTAACGAAATAATTTTTTGAAGCGCTTTCTTTGCAAATTATACTTCAAATCCCCAGAAAAGGAATTTTGTATAAGAGTTAGATCGATCCAAATAAATTTTACAATTATCAGAATACCATGATTTTCTTCATACGTCTAATCGGCACTCGCATTACTTGATCGGGAACCACGATTTAATACACTACAGCAAAGAAAATTGGGCTAACCAGTAGTCCATGTAATTATACTAGAGAAGGTGTAGAGAATGCAAAAATATATGAAGCAGTTAATTTAGAAGCTCATAAAAGAGTAACTTAAAATGATCGTATTAATAGCTAGGTGAAACTATAAAGAGGAAGTTTCAGAAATGTTGGTATTGTAAAAGAAATCAGGATGAGCTAAAATGAAATTACGATTCCGTGGTACGAAATTCAATTTCGTTGAACGGAACATTATTTAGAATCAATCAAATAATTACTACAAAAGTGAGGGGAAAGCGAATGAGAAAGATTTTGATGCTTCATGGAATTAACCACAATATGTTTGGGAAACGGGATCCTATACAATATGGAACCGTAACATTAGAAGAAATTGATGCAGGTATGAAAAAGTTGGCGAATGATCTGGGAGTAGAAGTTGAAAGCTTTCAAACGAATCATGAAGGGGAGATGTGCGAACGAATCCATCAAGCGTACTTTGAAGGTATAGATGCCGTCATCATAAATGCAGGTGCATGGACACATTATAGCTACGGCCTTCGCGATGCACTTGCGATTTTGGAAGCTCCTATTATTGAGATTCATATGTCAAATATTCATGCGAGAGAACAGTTTAGACATCATTCGGTGTTTGCAGAGATTGCCAAAGGACAAATTTGTGGTTTTGGCTTAGAAAGCTATTATTTGGGTTTACGAGCAGCCGTCGCAACAATTGAGGAACAGTGATAAAGTCTTTTATTAAATGAGCAGACATCTTTCCAAATGGTACCTCCTGTCCTGTAAACAGTGGGATCCAATTTGGGGGATGTCCTTTTTATTCAGCGGAAGACTCCCGCTATTTGGATTGCAAAGGAATTTGCTTTATTTGCAGGTGTTCAATGGGCCACTAATTGATTGTTGAAACCCTTTGCAAGTGTGGGCTATGATGGAAGATATATGAAAAATCGTATTTATTTCTAATAGGGAGCGTGCAAGCATGACTTCAATGGAACAAGATAAAGGAATTCGGTCATTGCAACGAGCAATTGACTTGTTGGAGTGTTTTACGATGGAAGAGAGGGAACTTTCTCTGACCGAAATTTCTAAGAAAATTAAGTTGGCCAAATCGACAGTTATTCGACTGCTCTACACATTGGAGTTGAATAGCTTTGTCGAACGAGACCCGGTAACGTTCAAATATAAATTAGGAAAGCAATTATACTTTATCGGGAATATCGCCGGACAATCGATTGAAATTCGAGAAGTGGCTAAGGAATCCATGCGGCGACTGCGGGACAAAACTGAGGAAACCGTCAACCTTTATGTTTTAGACAAAGAGAGCCGAGTTTGCATTCAGCAATTCGAAAGTTTGCAGTCCATTCGTCATATTATAAAAATTGGGGAAAAGTTACCTTTAACATTAGGAGCAACAGGGAAAGTAATTTTAGCTTACCAAGCCGAAGAATTTATCGAACAAGTTTTCAAAAAAGAAAATCCGAAAAGAGATTTCCAGGAATTTAAACAGGAGCTGCAGGAAATTATCGAGACGAGGTTTGCTCAAAGTATCGATGAGCGTGAAGTTGGTTCTTCAGCAATTGCGACGCCGATTTTTGACGTTAACGGTCAAATGATTGCTGCATTGTCATTGTCAGGGCCTACGACTCGTTTCAAAAAAGTGGTAATTGAGCAATGGAAAGACGATCTATTGCAATGCGGCATGGAAATTTCGACGAACTTGGGATATCAAAATTAGATTATGTGAGTAGGGAAGAGAGGGGGCGCATTAGGTGGATTTTCAACAACTTCATAACTTCCAAGCACTCGCACATATTAAAAATGTAACCCGGGCGGCCAAGGAGCTTTCACTTACTCAATCTGCACTAAGTAAATCAATTGCTCGTTTGGAAGAAGAAGTGGGTGTGCCGTTATTTGAGCGAAACCCTCGTGGGGTCAATTTAAACTCATTTGGAACTTTATTTTTGGAGTATGCAAACCGTGCGATTGAGGAAATGAACAATGCAAAAGAGAAGATAAATGAGATGATCGATCCATCATATGGGATCATTCATTTCGGCTTTATCCCCTCATTGCGTCCTTCTTTTGTTCCAAACATTATTCAACTCTTTTTAAATGACAGTCCAAATGTACGTTTTCAATTATCGCAAGGGCCTACTGGTAGAATTATTAAACAATTAGAAGCAGGTGAAGTAGATTTAGTATTTTGTTCTCCGCAAAAAGAGGTGGAGAATATAAGTACGTTTCCAATTATCGATGAAGAGCTGTTTTTAGTAGTACCCTCCTCCCATCGGCTATCCCACCGAAAAGAAGTAGCGCTGGCGGAAGTTGCCAATGACCTGTTTGTGCATTATCATTCAGACTACCCATTACGACATGTCATTGATGAGTTTTGCCAAAAAGCGGGTTTTCTTCCCCAAGTCGCAATTGAAGGCGCTGAGGATGAAATTATTGGAGGGTTAGTTGCTGCCAATTGCGGCATTGCATTAATGCCTGCTGCTCAAGGACTGGACCAAACGAAAATATCTATGTTACGTGTCACAGAGCCGCAGTGCAGACGGCTCATTGAAATGGCTTGGCGAACAGACAGCTTTATGTCGCCAGTAGTAGAACGGTTCAAGGTCTTTGTTATCCATAATATTTCAAGAGTCATTTAAATATTTAGTTCAATTAACTTTTTGAGACCTGGAGAGATTGTAGCCAGGTCTTTTTATGCTTTTCCTTTATGTAAGCTATCCATTCTGATTGAGCTAGTCCTTTTGTTCATCGATTCCATTATTATTATTCATTTTTCATTAATGAAACCTCAAGCTATACTCTTATTAAATATCAGAAGAGTTTGATATAAAAAAGAACTGTGAGGGGAAGACATGAATCCTACAACACGAACGAATGCGGTAAAAATGATGAGTGCAGAAGAAGCTGTGGAGCAAATCCCTTCCAACGCAACCGTAGCTTTTCTTGGGGCCGGAGGGGGAATTGCAGAACCGACAGCCGTCATTGAAGCTCTGGCCAAACGTTATAGGGAAACACAGGAACCTCGTGATTTAACACTCTATTATTCGACTGGCCTAGGGGATCGCGGAGATCGGGGGCTGTCTCCGTTAGCTCAATCCGGTCTCGTGAAACGAGCAATTGGCGGACATTGGGATCAGTCGCCTCGTCTTGCTGAAATGGTTGCTAGAAATGAAATTGAAGGCTACAACTTTCCGATGGGGGTGATGAGTCAATTGCTGCGTGCCGCGGCTGCCGGACAACCAGGATTATTAACACATGTTGGGATCGGAACATTTATCGACCCGCGTCAAACTGGCGGGAGATTAAATGAGCGCACGACGGAAGAATTAGTAAAGATTTTTGAAATCGAAGGCAAGGAATGGTTGTTTTACCCCGCCATACGTCCTGATGTCGCAATTATTCGTGCAACGACTGCCGACACGGATGGATATCTGACGATGGAAGATGAAATTACTTTTCTAGATATTCTTCCTATGGCACAAGCCGTGAAGAACAATGGAGGCATGGTCATCGCACAAGTGCAACGACTGGCAAAGGCGGGAACCTTGCATCCAAAGGATGTAAAAGTACCGGGATATCTTGTCGATGCTGTAGTCGTTGTTCCCGAGCAGCCCCAGCTATATTCCGGTGCAGTAAATCGATTTATGTCAGGGGATTTCATAGCTGAAATTGGAGAAATGACAATACCACCTTTAAATGAGCGCAAAGTCATTGCACGCCGAGCTTTATTTGAAATTCGCCCCGGAGATGTAGGAAATGTGGGTGTAGGGATTTCAGATGGGATTGGCATTATTGCTCAAGAAGAAGGAGTTGGCGATGAGTTTACTTTGACTGTTGAAACAGGCCCTATCGGCGGAGTTACAGCTCAGGGGATCTTCTTTGGGGCAAGTATTAATAATCGAGCGGTTCTTGATATGCCGGCCCAATTTGATTTTTATGATGGGGGAGGATTAGATATTTGTTTTCTCAGTTTTGCGGAAGTAGATCAGGCTGGAAACGTCAATGTGTCTCGTTTTAACGGAAAAATTGTAGGTACAGGCGGATTTATCAATATTACATCGAATAGCAAGAAAGTGATCTTCAGCGGCACCTTAACGGCTGGCGGCCTGCAAACAAAAATTGTGGACGGTTCCGTAGAGGTTCATCAGGAAGGAAGATTTCAAAAGTTTGTTCCACAAGTTGAAGAGATTACATTTAACGGGATAGAGGCAATGAAGCAAGGAAAAGAGGTTCTGTATATTACGGAGCGAGCTGTTTTTGAATTGACACCCGAGGGACTAGATTTAATTGAAATTGCACCCGGAGTAGATATTGAGAAAGACATCCTTAGTCAGATGGGCTTTCAACCGCGAGTTTCCCCAAATTTAAAAACAATGGATTTGCGTTTGTTTTTAGAAGAACCAATGGGAATCCGAGAACAATGGATGGAGCAAGCATTACGTTACCAATCCAGAAATCTAAAGGAGGAAGTCAAATGACAACAGCTAAAGTACCTTTTGAAATCGGCGATACAATTTCTTACACAAAAACAATTAGTGAGTCTGATGTGTATTTATTTGCAGGGATTACCGGAGATTTCAGCCAAATGCATATGAATGAAGAATTCATGAAAACCACACCATATAAAAAACGGATCGCTCATGGCGTTTTAACATTTGCGCTAGGTTCTACGGCATCCACTCTTATTCAAGTTCAAGCGAGATCGGAAATTCCAAGCGTTTCGTACGGATATGATCGGCTACGCTTTACCAACCCAGTCTTTTTTGGAGATACCTTAACAGCACATTATACCATTGAAGAAATTGATCATGAAAACTTAAAATCTGTTGCTAAAGTAGAAGTACTAAATCAAAAAGGAGAGCTTTGTACAGTGGCTCGGCATATTTTGAAATTCATACCTTGATAGGCATAACAAGATCCTGAGTTTCAAGATTTCTTGTTATAGAACGACCTGGGAATATCTCGAACGGAAAAGGAGCATCTCCCTAAATGCAGAAGAATTTTGAATGTCTTCTGCTATTTTTTCTTTCATTATTTTATTTAGGCAAAGAGGTGGATTTTGTTGAAGATTTGCATCGTTGGTGCAGGCGCATTGGGAAGTACAATTGGCGGAGTGCTAGCTGAAAACGGCTCTGAGGTATATCTAATTAATCGAAGAGAAGAGTTTGTGGAAGCGATTAATAAAAAAGGATTGATATTGCGAAGCGGTACAACAGATCGCGTTGTAGCAGTAAATGCGAGAACAAGCTGTGCTGGCATTGGCCATGTTGATTTAGTCATAATATTGGTAAAGTCCTTTCACACTAAACAGGCGATCGAAAACGCGAAAGAGATTATTGGCGAAAATACAATGGTGTTATCATTACAAAACGGCCTCGGAAATGAAGAAGTAATTGCAGAAGTGGTTGGTAAAGAACGGGTGCTTGCTGGAAAAACATATGTTGGCGGGGTAGTGCTTGGACCGGGACATGTCCTAGCAACGACGGGCGAGAAGCAAACCCATATTGGTGAACTCGATGGGCGGATCACCGAACGGGTGAAGCGCGTTGCAAAAGTATTTAATCATGCAGGATTGATGACAAATGTTACCTCAAATATTATAGGGATTATTTGGGATAAGTTATTGATTAACGCTGCAACGGGTCCTTTGTCCGGTATTACACGTTTACCCTATGGCGGTTTGTATCAAGTCCCGGAAATAAAAGAGATAGCCGTTGCGGCTGTATTGGAAGGTATATCGGTTGCCAAAGCTCATGAAGTAAAATTGGATACAGAGGACCCGGAAACCATTTGGCGAAAGGCTGCTGAGGGGTTGCCGGATGAATTTAAGACATCTCTCCTGCAAAGTATTGAAAAAGGGTCCGAGACAGAAATCGATTATATTAATGGAGCAATTGTTCGTTGGGGGGAGAAACGAAATATCTTAACGCCGGTAAATAAAACTCTTGTGGCCAATATCAAAGGGATCGAGTATGGGTTGAAGTATATCAAAGAAAAAGAAAGAATTATATGAAACAAAAGAAAGTAGGGTATCATCTTGGCTTATCAGAATAAATCGTATGTGGAACATATTGCGGTTAGAGTAAAAGACATACAGTGGCATCTCCAATTTTTTGAGGAGGCATTGGGAATGCCTGTAGTCAATTGGGTCGGAAATCAAGAGAAGCCGGACCAAGCATGGTTAGCTGGCGGCATACAGCTAATTTCTGATACATCAAATCCGAATGGTAGATTGGACCATATCGCTATTATAACTGAAAATCTTGAAAAAGCAGTTCATGAAGCGGTGATAAGGGGCGCAATGATTTTTCAAAAAGGACCAAGTTGGATTGAACTTCCTGACGGGCTCGTTATTGAGTTGATTCAGCAAGCAGGCAGTGAAGTGGATGATTTTTTAAATGTAAAAGTGAGCTATGTTCCATGACGTAAGTGCTTGGCTTCTCCTAATAATGTTAAGAGTTTGTAAAGATTTTATTAGCGCCTTCAGAATCATTCCATTGAATGATAGACTGCTACAGAGATGGCTCGTTATAACGAGTTGGGACTGGATGGAAAGAAGGTGTTAGTAAATTGGAGAAACGAAGCTCAAACTACAATATAAAATCATTGATAGAGCTTTTCCTTGTATCGACAAGACTTGGGCTGACGTCCTTTGGAGGGCCGATTGCCCATCTTGGTTACTTTCATGAAGAATATGTACGCAGAAGAAAGTGGATGGACGAAAAGAGTTATGCTGATCTCGTGTCGCTATGTCAATTCTTGCCTGGACCTGCCAGCAGCCAGGTCGGGATTGGGATCGGTGTCATGCGGGCGGGCGTCTTGGGTGGGATTATTTCATTCATCGGATTTACTTTCCCCTCAGTATTGGCGCTTATCGTATTCGCCCTGTTGTTGCAAGGAATGGATATCGCAAGTGCCGGTTGGATCCATGGCCTGAAACTTGTTGCCGTTGCGGTCGTCGCTCACGCTGTTGCGGGGATGGCGCAAAAATTGACTCCAGATATCCAGAGAAGGACCATTGCGCTGGTTGCATTGGTCGGTACCGTTTTGTGGCAAACTGCCTATACGCAGGTAGGTGTGATGATTTTAGCTGCTTTGCTTGGCTTTATCCTCTATAAGAAAGAGGGAGTGGAAGTGGGGACGGCTCAAGCGTTTCCGATTTCCCGGCGTGTGGGCGCGATCTGTCTAACCTTATTTTTTGGCTTGCTTATTGTTCTTCCTTTATTACGAAGCATAAGCTCCTCCCATTGGATTGCCATGTTCGATAGTTTTTATCGTGCCGGGGCCCTGGTTTTTGGCGGAGGGCATGTTGTATTGCCTTTATTGGAGCGAGAGTTTGTGCCGGTTGGTTGGGTCAGCGCGGAAACATTCTTAGCTGGGTACGGTGCCACTCAAGCGGTGCCCGGTCCGTTATTTACATTCGCCGCTTATTTGGGGACGGTCATGAATGGTTGGCAGGGGGGAATCGTTGCGACCATTGCGATTTTCTTGCCGGCCTTTCTCCTTATCCTAGGCACACTGCCATTCTGGGATGCATTACGGAGAAGCCCCAACATGAAAGGTATTTTAATGGGGGTCAATGCGGCTGTTGTCGGTTTGCTAATCGCGGCCTTTTATCATCCGATTTGGACAAGCACCATCCAGTCGACGATTGACTTTGCATTTGCTGCCATTCTGTTCTGTATGCTCGCCTATTGGAAGCTGCCTCCATGGGTCATCGTTGTGACCGGTGCAATCGGCGGTGTCATTTTAGCAAGTATGTAAACCGACAAGGACTCTCATGCGAGGGTCCTTATTTCTTCTTGTTAAAAATGAATCGGGCCGGGCAAAATAATAGGTGTGCCATTTTAACAATATAAAAAAGTTCCTCCTAAGAAGAACTTTTTTACTATCATTTGCTTTTGACTTTACCTGTCCATTGACGGAAGCCGCCTTGCAAGTGATACAGTTGATCATATCCTTTTTTCTTCAGGAATAAAGCCGCACGAGCACTTTTCCCGCCGTTCTGGTCGTACAGGAAGACCCGCTTGTCCGGACGAATTTCTTTGTAGCGTTGACGGAACTGGGTATATGGAATGTTGCGCGCCCCTAAAATATGGCCTGCATCAAAATCTTTCGGTTCCCTCACATCGATCAATTGCGCTTTTCGATAGCCTTCGATGAATTGCTCCTGTGACAAATCGGTGACCGCTTTGCGAAGGCGAATTGCCGTCACGATGAAATAAATGATCAAACCAGCCGCCAATGCGATGAGTACATATAATTCCACTAGCACTTTCTCCTTTCTCTCTCCGTATCCATTATAAAGATTTGGTGGCACTTGTTCAATGAGGATGATAAAATGAAATGCGTCGTAAGGGGGAATTTCAATGGAAAAGATCGTTTGGAACTTTATTAATTCAGGAAAATGCACACCATCCTTCAATATGGCACTCGATGAAGCCCTGCTTGAATGGCATAGCGAGGGGAAGATCGGTCCCGTTCTCCGCTTTTATGAATGGGAGCCTGCCACCTTGTCCATTGGATATTTCCAGCGAGTTGAAAAAGAAATCGATATGGATCAAGTGAAGAAGCTGGGTCTTGGTTTTGTTAGACGGCCAACAGGTGGTCGCGGAGTCCTCCATGAGCATGAACTTACATATAGCGTAATTGTCAGTGAATCGTATCCTGATATGCCAGAAACCGTTACAGAAGCTTACCGCGTCATTTCAGGTGGGTTGCTTGAAGGATTTCGAAATCTCGGCTTGGATGCGGAGTTTTCTATTCCAGATACGGAAAAATCGAGAGAAGATTTAAAAAAGCCGAAAAGTGCCGTCTGTTTCGATGCCCCTAGCTGGTATGAACTCGTCGTCGAAGGCCGAAAAGTGGCGGGCAGCGCACAAACGAGGCAAAAGGGTGTCATTTTACAACATGGAGCCATTTTAATCAGTCTAGATGAAGAGAAACTCATCTCGCTTTTTAAATACAGGTCAGAGGAACACCGTGAATTATTGCGCGTCGGCTTGCCGGAAAAAGCGGTAGCGATCGATCGCTTAATGAAGCGTCCTGTCTCCGTCGAAGAGTGTGTTGAGGCGTTTTCAAAAGGATTTGAAAAGGCACTCCAGATTGAACTGCAACCGATGGAGTTGACAGCGGACCAACTGGAATATGTAGAATCCATCGAGCAGAAAAAATATGCGAATAATGACTGGACTTTCAGAAAATAGTTGGTAGACCTTTTGTTCTATTTTTAAAAAAGAAAGCTAGTGAAATGCCGTAATCATCACATTTGGAAATAAGTGGTGATTTATTCTGATTGAAGCGAGTTTCAATATGTTGTAGGCTAGGGTATATACATAACACAACATGTTGTGTTTCGTTTAGACGATGCTAAAGGAGGATGCGTTAATGGTCGTTGTTTCAAATCAACAGGAACCAGTTCTGAACAAGTCACAGTTAAACGCAGATATTGCGAATTTCCCACAAGTACATCCAATCACGGACGACATGAAAATCGAGCATAGTGGTGTTTCCCGTCTCGTCATGATTGATCGGTACTCGTTTAAGGACACGGAAAAGAAAACTTTGAAAGTCGGGGACTTTGTTGTTCTGACTGTCAAGGAAGATCCGAAATTCCCTGCACGTGGGCTTGGTTATATCGCTTCAATTGATCAGGAAAACGGAAAGGCCGATATTTGGATAGAAAAAGACTATCGTTCGGCGATCGATAACCCGGAAGAACAAGAGAAAGGTATTGTCACAAGGCCGCTTGAAGTTATTGAGAAACCACTTGAAGTGTTTTATGAACAAATTGCCAAACGGAATGCAACAGGCCTTGCTTCGGTTGAAACGACAGAAGAAGGTCGAAAACAATCCTTTGAGCGATTTTACAAGGAATTGTCCAACCTGAACTTCATCCCGGCTGGACGAGTCCTCTACGGAGCCGGATCGGAAACCGAAGTAACATTCTTCAACTGCTACGTCATGCCATTTGTAGCCGACTCGCGCGAAGGCATCTCCGATCATCGTAAGCAGGTAATGGAAATCATGAGCCGTGGGGGCGGCGTCGGTACCAATGGTTCGACATTGCGCCCGCGCAATACGCTGGCAAGAGGCGTGAATGGGAAATCTTCTGGTTCGGTCTCTTGGCTCGATGATATTGCGAAATTGACCCATCTTGTTGAGCAAGGTGGATCGAGACGTGGCGCTCAAATGATTATGTTAGCGGATTAAAAATATTGATTACTGTTCTAACTTCCAAATAATGCACAATACCTCTATAATTGAAACAAACGTTCTTATAGGGGGTGATGCTTATGGAACTTACACACGAGTATCTCTATCAACGTTACGTAGTTGAAGGGGCAACAGTAAGTCAAATATCAGCGGAAACTCAATACACTAAAGATCAAATTAGAGGCAAACTTAGAAGATTGGGGATACGTAAAAAACCAATTAGACTTACAGATCAACCATATGACGACAAAGACTGGTTGTACCATCAATACATGGTGCTGGAAAAGGGATATACAGTCATCGCCAATGAAGTTGGAGTAAGTTACACCACTATATTAAGTCGCATCCTACATTTTGGTTGGCCGGTTAGAGGTCATCATGATATCGACAAGGGTGAGCCGCGAAGAGGGAAGAAACATGGTGAGGAATCACTGTTAAAAATCCGCCAAACCCGTCAGCGGAAAAGAGTTATGACAAAGTGTACTTATTGTCAACTCAAAATAGAATTGGTTGTATCGTCCTTTAAAAAATCCCGAAATAACTTCTGTAATCAAGTTTGCTTTAAAAATTATCTTGAGGAAAATCGAGTCGTTCCAGATAGAATTACTGATTCTGCCGAATATAAGCACTGGAGAATGAGAGTTTATAAAAGAGATGGATATAGGTGTAAAATGCCTGGTTGTTATTCTCAATCAAGAGATATTGCAGCGCACCATGTCTATCCCAAGAAAAAGTATCCTCAAATCCAGTTTGACACTTCTAACGGAATTACCTTGTGTAAGCCATGCCACGAAAAAACCTACGGAAGAGAAGAACAGTTTATACCAATGCTAGTCCGCGTCGTCCAGACAATGGATGACTAGAAAATCGGGTGAATTGCGAAGAACTCCTTAGAGGCCATTAAGCTACAACGTGACTGGAAACGGTGGGCGTGAATGCTTAAAAATTAATGGCATTGGACAATCCGCAGCCAAGCACCGCAAAAGGTGAAGGTTCAACGACTATCGAAAACATTCATAGAGAATGGAAGTAGAGTAGGGAAGATACAATTCTTTCCGAAGCGCCCGACCCCTAACAGATAATGCTGAGGGTGATGATATAGTCTACTCCGTCTGCTACTTGCAGAGAAATATCCTGAAAAGGACGGTATTTAGGTGGCATCCTGACATTTGCGAATTTATCATCTCCAAAATGCAAAATCCGCGTATTTTGCGCTTTTTATTGGAAAATACAGAAGATGAATTGATCAAGAAGTTAGCTAACGAAAAACTGAAATTCAAACCGTTGACACCCCAAGAAGAAGCGATGTATCAAGGGATTCTGAACTACCGGTCCATTCCTGGCATGGGCGGTTTCAACGAAGCGATCCTCCGTGATGCAGAAACGAAGCTGCGGGATGGCGGAACATACTCTGTCCACAATTCGGAGTTCCTGACAGGAGCGAATATTTCCGTCACATTGACCGACGATTTCATGAAGGCGGTCGAAGAGGACGGGGAGCATCAATTGCGTTTCCCGGCAGTGGAGAAGTATTCATCGGAGGAAATGAACGTTTATAATGAAGAGTGGCATGAAGTAGGTGACGTGCGCGAATGGGAGCGTCGCGGCCATGAAGTTCGCGTCTACCGTACGATGAAAGCCCGCGCACTTTGGGACCTCATCAATATTTGCGCGACGTATTCCGCAGAACCTGGTATTTTCTTCATCGACAATGCGAACAAAGAAACCAATGCCAAAGCATACGGACAACAAGTGGTAGCGACAAACCCATGTGGTGAGCAACCGTTGGCACCATATTCTGTCTGTAATTTGGCTGCCGTCAACCTAGCTGAAATGGCTGATAAAGAAACTAAAACGGTCAATTATGAGAAATTGATCGATACGGTCCGCGTCGGTGTCCGCATGCAGGACAATGTTATCGACGCCACACCGTATTTCCTGGAAGAGAATAAAGTACAAGCACTCGGAGAGCGCCGTGTCGGCCTGGGCGTTATGGGACTTGCCGATCTACTGATCTATTGTGAAAAACAATACGGTTCAGCAGAAGGCAATGAACTTGTCGACAAAGTGTTCGAAACGATTGCGACGACTGCGTATCGCGAGTCAATCGAACTGGCGAAAGAGAAAGGAAGCTTCCCGTTCCTGATCGGAAAAACCGAAGAGGAGACGCGGAGCCTACGTGAAGCGTTCATCAACACGGGCTATATGAAAAAGATGCCGGAAGATATCCGTCAAGCAGTATTGGAACACGGCATCCGAAACTCCCATTTATTGACAGTTGCGCCAACTGGGAGCACTGGAACAATGGTTGGCGTCAGTACCGGCCTTGAACCATATTTCTCTTTCACATACTATCGAAGCGGACGCCTCGGCAAGTTCATCGAGGTGAAAGCGGAGATTGTCGAGGAATATCTACAACAGAATCCAGATGCAGATCCTGACAATTTGCCGGACTGGTTCATTTCTTCTATGAGCTTGGCGCCAGAAGCGCATGCGGATGTCCAGTGTATCATCCAGCGCTGGATTGATAGCTCCATCTCGAAAACGGTAAATGCGCCGCGCGGTTATACGGTCGAGCAGGTCGAAAGCGTCTATGAGCGCCTTTACAAAGGTGGCGCAAAAGGTGGTACGGTCTACGTAGACGGAAGCCGGGATTCACAAGTATTGACGTTGAAAGCGGAAGAGAACGAAATCGATTCCGATTACGTGGAAGAAGTTGTCGAACAACGGAAAATCGTCCTCGTCAACACGATTCAGGACTTGCGCTCCACCAATGTCACGATCGGCTCCGAAGTCGGGAACACTTGCCCGGTATGCCGACAAGGAACAGTCGAAGAAATGGGTGGCTGCAACACATGTACGAATTGCCAGGCCCAATTGAAATGTGGATTGTAATAAAAACTATTTAAAAGTGTCGCTTGCGAGCGGCACTTTTTTTATCAATCAAAAAGGGGATTTCCATGAAAATTCACTACCACTTAACCGAAGAGGACTTCGTCAATTTTAATTTATATCATAGTCGTCATTCAAAAGCGGCTTCCAAAGCATTGAAGATGCAGCGTTTCATATCGCCAATTTTGTTTATGGCAGCCGCTTTTTTATTTTCAAAGATGGGCGAGATTCCACTTCCGATTTCGTTGTCGACATTCGGCGTGATGAGCATTTTATGGGTTTTATTTTATCCCAAGTATTTTTATCAATTGATCAAGCGTAATGCGAAGAAGATGATTAAAGAAGGAAAAAACGACGGCTTACTCGGCGATCATAAGATGATGATGACGGATGAAGGAATTGTAGATACCACAAGCATCGGTGAAACGCGGGTTTCTTGGTCGGGTATTACACAGTGGAAAGAGGATGCTCATTACTTCTATTTATACAATAGTGCGGTCAGTGCATATATTTTGCCGAAACGGGAATTGGAAGACTTCGAGAAGACCAAAGCCTTCTTGCAAGCAAAGATAAATTGAATGTACAAAAAAGAGCGTCGCCCAATGGAGGGCTCCGCTCTTTTTTTAATTAATTCAAGATTGCTGTGTCCGAATCCGATGCCACTTCCAACTCCGGCTTTTTATCCAACACTTCTACACCGTGTTCTTCGATTTCCAACAATTTTTCAAACGAAGCGATGGCCACCTCGACTTGGCTGTCATCGGGTTCTTTCGTCGTCAATAGCTGGAGCCATAGCCCCGGGTATCCTAAATATTTCAGTACAGGTACGCTCCGAACTAAATTGGTTACTTGTAATACTTCGAATGAAATGCCCAATACGACTGGAATAAGCAAAATTCGATTGACGATGCGCAGCCATAATGGGTCGGTCGGTACAAGGAAATAGATGAACATACCGACGATGACAGTAAACAGAATGAAACTGCTTCCGCATCGATAATGGAGCCTGGACTGGGATTGAACGTTTTCCACTGTCAAGGGCAACTGGTTCTCAAACGTATTGATGACTTTATGCTCTGCCCCATGGTACTGAAAGACCCGTTTGATGAGCGGTGTCATCGATATCAATGAAATATAGGTGAGCAATAAAATTAGTTTGAATAAGCTTTCCAGAAGAATCTGGGCCGTCTTGCCGGGTGCAATCGGCTGCATAAGTTCCGCCAAAAAAACAGGAACAAGTGTAAAAGCAAATTTTCCGAATAGGAAAGATAGAACACCGACTGCGGCGACACCAAGCACCATGACTAATTTGGAAGGTTCTTCCGCCTCCACTTCTTCCTCTTCCCCTGGCATGAGATCATACCGTTCACTGGAAAATGTCAAATGACGTGATCCGATTCCCGCCGACTCGATCAATGCGACGATTCCGCGGATAAACGGAATTTTTTTCAGCTTGGCCGCAATAGGGCGCTGTTCTTTTGGAACGTGAAAATAGTCGATGGAGCCGTCTTTTCGCCGAATGGCAGTCACGGTGTCCTTCTTGCCCCCGAACATGACCCCTTCTATTAATGCTTGCCCCCCATAAGCGGGAGGTTGTTGTGATTTTCCCATATCAGTACCCACACTTTCTTTCCTGGCAGTTTCCGAGATGTTTCCATTGTACTAAAAAAAGCCGTCCTCCTCCACAAATAGGTTTAAAAAGTTTCGTTCCGCCCGACACTTTGATGAGGAGGGATGGTATGATCAATCAAACATTATTTTGGACTTCATTCATGGCGGCATTACTTACGACCTTATCGCTCAAATTTCTTCATTTCTTCCATTTCATTGAATGGTCTCCGATCGGATGGGCGAAATGGTGGAGCATCTTCGCCGGAGGAGCTCATGTGTTCAGTAAATGGCTTTGGCTGTTCATTATACTCTTCATATCTTATATGATACTTTATATTGCAGTTTCCTACACTACGGCAATTCCCACAATCATCACCGCGCTTCTTATCAGTATAGTAGCTGTTGTATCTGTCGAATGGAGCATCGGGACGCCGGAAACCTTGAGAAAAGCGATACAAACCATCTCTATACCTTTTTTCGTGATGGTCGCCATCGTGATTCGCTTTATTGCGGAAACGGCAGTTTTTATGAAGAAACATTCAGCTGGGGATACAAAATAAGTTGCCACTATAACCGGATATGTTAAAATAGGAAAGGAAAAGGGTGGGGAATAGAGGCAGTGGAAATCCTCATCACTCCGGTCCCGAATTGGGGCACTCATACACACATGTTGGCATCAAAAAATGACCTTGGAATATTGTGATAAACATACGGTCGGAATGGTAGTCTTTTATCTGCCATTCCATCCTTTTGTCGACATACATAGCAAGGGACTGTACGGATCTGGAGCAGATCGTGGTGAAGTTTTCCTTCATCGGGAGAAAAGGGGGAATGCAAACGTGAAAATGACGAAATTGCGGGAACTTCTCAAGGAGCAGCAACTCGATGCTTTGCTGATTACGAATCCATTTAATCGGCGCTATATGACAGGTTTCACAGGTACAGCCGGCGTTGCCCTCATATCAATGGATGATGCGGTTTTTATAACGGATTTCCGTTATATGGAGCAAGCGGAAAAACAGATAGCGGGTTACCGGATTGTCCAACATAAGAAGACGTTGATGGAAGAAGTGGCAAATCAAGCAAAGTCGATGAACTTGCAGACGCTCGGGTTTGAAAAGGATGATTTGACTTACGGTTTATTTGAGTTGTATAAGAAAGCGGTCAAGGCAGAGATGAAACCGGTATCCGGACTTGTGGAAAAGCTGCGGCTCGTTAAAACGGAAGAAGAAATCACCATATTGAAACAAGCCGCCCATATCGCGGATGAAGCATTTGCCCATATCTGCCATTTCATCAGACCAGGCCTAACAGAACTTGAGGTTTCCAATGAGTTGGAGTTTTTCATGCGCAACCGGGGTGCCACGTCGTCATCTTTTGATATCATTGTGGCTTCGGGTATAAGAAGTGCGCTGCCCCATGGGGTGGCGACAAAAAAAGTGATCGAGCCGGGCGAATTGGTGACGCTGGATTTTGGGGCGTTATATAATGGCTATATTTCCGACATAACGCGGACCGTCGCGGTAGGAAACCCTTCCGCAAAGCTTCGGGAAATATACGAAGTAACACTTGCGGCACAGGAACTGGCCTTGGAGAAAATTCAACCGGGCATGACGGGCGTGGAAGCAGACGCCATTGCACGCGATTATATCAAGTCAAAAGGCTACGGAGAAGCGTTCGGTCATTCGACGGGCCATGGAATCGGCCTCGAAGTCCATGAAGGGCCGATGTTATCTTTCCGTTCGGAAGCTGTCCTCCAAACAAACATGACCGTTACAGTGGAACCGGGCATTTACTTGCCGGGAATCGGCGGCGTCCGGATTGAGGATGATATCCGAATTACGGAGACTGGAAACGAACGCCTCACACTTTCAACCAAAGAATTGCTCATTTTATAACTATTAAACAAATGGAGGAATCATAATGATTTCAGTAAACGAATTTAAAACAGGGCTTACCATTGAATTTGACGGCGATATTTGGCGTGTCATGGATTTCCAACACGTGAAACCGGGTAAAGGGGCAGCATTCGTTCGTTCCAAATTACGGAATCTTCGTACTGGAAACGTCAATGAAAAGACATTCCGTGCCGGTGAAAAAGTGGAAAAGGCACAGATTGACAACCGCCGGATGCAATATTTGTATGCAAACGGAGACGATCACGTGTTCATGGATAACGAATCGTATGAGCAAATTGAACTCCCTATGAAACAAATCGAAGAGGAATTGAAATATCTGAAAGAGAACATGGAAGTCCATATTATTAAATATAAAGAAGAAGTTCTTGGCGTAGAATTACCGATTACCGTCACTTTGGAAGTAATCGAAACGGAGCCCGGTATTAAAGGGGATACGGCTAGCGGCGGATCGAAACCGGCGAAAATGGAAACAGGCCTCATCGTCCAAGTCCCATTCTTCGTCAACACGGGCGATAAATTAGTTATTAATACGGAAGAAGGCGAATACGTGTCACGCGCGTAAACTCCAACTTATGATCACTCCTATTCCAACCAGGGAAAAGGAGTGTTTTTTAGTCCCCATATATATCCCTGTAATACACTTATGTTCTAGCAGCAGGACACTGGACATAGGATATGGCAATGGGGGGAGTACCGGATGGAATTGAATGACTTGCTTCGAATCGCCGGTATCGGACTTGTAATCGGCATTCTGCATATTTTCTTTGAACAGACTGGTAAGAAGGAGTTCTCCTTTTTTCTGTTCTTACTCGCTTATCTCTATCTTACGGCCGAAATGCTACGCTTCCTTAAAATCTTTTTTTCCGAGATCGCGGAGTTTTTCCAATGGTTGACGATGTCGGTTTGATGGCTATCTTATTTCAGGTAATTGTGGTGTTTTTAATCCTTTTATTACTATCTTTTGCAGTACCGAAACTCCATCCGTTGTTGTATACGGTCATATTCTTCTTCTTTTTATTCCAAGTGCTGCTATTCATCATCATTCCTTTCGGAAAAACATATGTCCAATTATTCCAACCGCTTCCCGACCCGTTTGCGAAATTGCTCATCGGAAGCGCTATTCTCTTTTTTCTTTCCCAATTGATCGCCAATCACATTGAGGAAGCGGGCTATCGTTCGCTCGCCGCACTATCCCATTTTGTTATCAAAATCGCAATTTTGTCCTTATGGATACCACAGACTACCACTTTGATCGAAATACTAACCTCACTTATTTCTAAATGATCGGACGATGCCACCATGATTTCTCTTATTGAAACCATACTGGGAACGCTCCTATCCAGTTTCGCTATTATTATCGCCTCCGCATTCATGGCATTGATGGCCAACTTTCTGTTTCCTTCATTTGCGAAATGGACGAGGATTCTCCTTATTTTCCTAATTGTCGGCATCGCGCTCCAACCTGCTATTGGTCATCTGGAATTGATTCGTAATATTGCCCGTTCCGTATCGATGATTTTCATCTCGATTTATCCGGTGTTGACAGCAGGAATGGTTATGGCGGGCGGAGCATTTGGCATGCTCAATTTCCAGCCGGCTATGCTGTTGTTCGCAAACGGAGCGGTTCTACTGTCGGAACGTGTGTTAATTCCCTTATTGATGGCAACGTTTTTGTTCGATTTAGTTTCCCGACTGCTTCCCGACGTCCCGTTTACTCGGTTGGCGGACATGTTACGGACAACTCTCCTTGCTGTCGTATCCGCTACCGTTGCTACGTATTCAATTTTCATTACAGCAGGGGGGACGATGTCTTGGGCCATTTCGGGATTGACGAGTGAGCCGGTAAAGGAGTTGATCCGCCAGAATATCCCGCTCATCGGTTCATTCATGACGGATACGATCGGGACGATGGGACGCTATACGACCGGTGCGAGCGTCTTTGCGGGAGGCTGGATGATCATGACAATCTGGACAGTCGCCCTTATCCCGTCCCTTAAAACGCTTATCGTTGCGTTTTTTTACCGTTGGACCGCTGCGCTGATCGAACCTTTCGCTGACGAAGACATTTCGGGAATACTGGATGACATCGGAAAGACGTTGTTTGTTTTATGCGCTGTATCGTTCCTTATCTCGTTTGCTTTCATCTATACATCTTTGCTGTCGGTTATTTTTATCAAATTGTTCACTACGATGAAATGAGGTTGGCACAATGGAATCTTTTTAATGGGCGTCTTGCTTATCGCCGTTTTGTCAACGTTACTCCTTTTGCTGATGCCCGAAGGAAAAGAGGATGATTTCATTCCACTCATCAAAATCTTGATGGGCATCTGGATCATTCAATCCTTCTTTGCAATTTTTGGTCATAGGTTCCTTTGAAAGCGCATAAAATGGATCATTGATGACAGGTCATACAATAGGCTGAATGAATGAAAATGGTGAGACTATGAAGAAACCATCGAAAAAAATGCAGACGATTCTTCTCGGGACCATTATGATCTTCGTCATCTTTATCATGAATCCAAATCTTGGCGGGATCGGGGAGGGGAAGGAAGAGAACAAGGAATTTTCCACACTCGAAGAGGCGCTCATGCAAATTGAAGGGATCGGGGAAGTGTCGATCTACTTTCATCAAGGTAACAATGGGACATCCGCTCCTCTATCCGATTATTTCTCCCTTTCCGGGACGTCGGAGAAAAAAGGAAGTGAATTGCAAGGCATTTTGGTCATCGCGGAAGGTGCTGAGGATTTTAAACTCCGCAGTGAACTATCGAGGATCCTATCTGCTGTCCTCCAGTTGCCAGAACATCGCATCGTCATCGTTGAAATGAAGAAAAGGGGGAGTACGAATGAAAACGAATAAGAGAACAGTCTGGTTTTTGACATTGCTTAGCCTGGTTGCAGTCATTTCCATTTACTATGTAAAAGAAAGAGCGCCGATGCCATTCGACGGCATTGCCATCTTCACGAAGGAAACGACGGATGCCACCAAGCTGACAGAGGAAACCGCAGATGAAACGAAACCTGTTTTTGCCGAGCTCGTGCTCTTTGAAGAGATGCGGATGGAAGTCCGCAATGAAAGAAGCAAGCTCCACGAACAACTTGAAACGAAAATGACATCTTCCGATTATACAGCGGAAGAGAAAAATAAGGCTTTTGAAGACATGGCCGAGCTGACAAAGCGGACTTCCGCGGAAAACTTGCTGGAAATGGAAATCAGAGCGCTCGGATATCCGGATGCCTTCGTCCGAACAGAAGACGGCACAGTTAAAGTGACAGTTCTGTCCGCCGAGGGGCATTCAAAGAAAATGGCAGATCAAATTATTCATCATGTTATGACAAGTTGGGATGACGCCCGTGACGTTCAAGTGGATTTCACGGGAGGCACTCAATAAATTAGGCCCTGGAAAGGGTCTTTTTTTTATTGGGTGACAGTTATTCGTTGTAAGCTTTTGGGAGGATGAAAGACTTAAATGGGGGTTAGCTATTTCATTATGTCGGCAAAACGGCTAAAATGGAGGATGGGTGTAATTAAAAACAAGTGAGGAGAATCATTCATGTTGAAAATTCAAGAAATCCGTGAAATTATTAAACTCATCGATCAGTCATCTATTGAAAAATTTTCATACGAATCGGATGGCACCAAAGTTGAACTGACAAAAGGCGGCGGACACCAAACTTCATATGTATCTGCTCCAGAGACCGCTGCAGTTGCACCAGTTCAACAGCAACAACAAGCAGCCCAACAACCACAAGCCGAACAAGCCCCTGCCGTACAACAGGAAGAGCCCCAAGCTCAGGCACCGGCTGCATCAACTGAAGCAGATAACGCCAATCTGCACAAAATTACATCACCGATGGTCGGCACGTTTTATAGTGCTTCTTCACCAGAAGCGCCTGCATATGTTAAAGCCGGTGATAAAGTGGAGTCAGAATCCATCGTTTGCATCGTCGAAGCGATGAAATTGTTCAATGAAATCGAAGCGGAAGTTTCAGGGGAAATCGTTGAAATCCTTGTAGAAGACGGCCAGCTCGTTGAATACGGACAACCTCTTTTCCTCGTCAAAACGAATTAAGGGGGATTCCGACAAATGAAAAAAGTATTAATTGCAAATCGTGGAGAAATTGCCGTTCGGATTATCCGGGCGTGCAAAGAACTCGACATTAAAACCGTGGCTGTATATTCCGAAGCGGATGCAGAGGCATTGCATGTCGAATTGGCGGATGAGGCGTACTGTATCGGTCCCCGCCTATCAAAAGACAGTTATTTGAATTTCTCGAATATCATCAGCATCGCCAAGTTAACTGGCTGTGACGGGATTCATCCCGGATACGGCTTCCTTGCCGAAAATGCAAGTTTTGCCGAACTTTGCGAAGAAGTGAATATCGAATTTATTGGACCGACATCGGATGCCATCTCACGCATGGGAACAAAAGACGTGGCCCGTGATACGATGGAACAAGCAGGCGTACCGATTGTCCCAGGCTCAGACGGTATAGTTGCGGATGAGCATGAGGCTTTGAAAGTGGCTAATGAAATAGGTTTCCCTGTCATCATCAAAGCGACTGCAGGCGGAGGAGGAAAAGGAATCCGCGTGGCTCGCACTGAAGATGAATTGGTGAAAGGCATCAAAATCACTCAGAAGGAAGCAGCTGCTGCTTTCGGTAACCCTGGTGTCTATCTGGAAAAGTATATTGAAGTGTTCCGCCACGTCGAAGTACAGGTCCTTGCGGATAAGTATGGAAACGCTATCCATCTTGGAGAGCGGGATTGCTCGATTCAACGGAGAATGCAGAAGCTGGTCGAGGAAGCCCCATCACCTGCCTTGACACCTGAATTGCGGGAACAGATGGGCGATGCAGCGGTCAAAGCAGCAAAAGCTGTCAATTATCGCGGAGCGGGAACTGTGGAATTCATTTTTGATCATATCAATCAAAAATTCTATTTCATGGAAATGAATACGCGGATCCAAGTAGAGCACCCGGTTACAGAAATGATTACGGGGATTGATTTGATCCAACAGCAATTAAAGGTGGCGGCAGGCGAAAAACTAGCTTATAGCCAAGAGGATATCAAAATCGACGGTTGGTCCATCGAATGCCGTATAAACGCAGAAAACCCATCTAAGAATTTTATGCCATCTCCAGGTAAGGTGTCCATGTACATACCACCGGGTGGTTTCGGCGTCAGAGTCGATTCGGCCATGTATCCTGGCTATACAATTCCGCCGTTCTACGATTCGATGGTCGCCAAACTGATCGTCCATGGAAATACCCGGGAGGAAGCAGTCGCTCGTATGAAACGTGCCTTGGATGAGTTCATCATCGAAGGAGTGGATACGACGATCCCATTCCATTTAAATTTGATGGATCATGAAGTATTTAAATCAGGAGATTTCGATACGAAGTTCTTGGAAAAATACGATATTATGGACTAACGGAGGAGGGTTCCAGATGGCTGAAAAAACAAGTCCATCGTTCGCCGGCAAGGCTCCGACAGGGGAGGTCGAGCTGGGACGCGTCCAGCTTGCTCCAGAAGTTCTTGAAGTGATCATCGGAATTGCAACAACCGAAGTGGAGGGCGTAGCCAGTACGACAGGTAACTTTGCGAGCGGTGTTGCGGAAAAGTTCGGGAAAGTGAATCATGGCAAAGGTGTCAAAACCGAATGGACAGATGCCGGATTGATCGTTGACGTTTATTGCATTGTGGAATATGGCTATTCCATCCCGACGGTGGCAACGGAAATTCAAAAGCAAATCCGTGACGCACTATTCCATATGACTTCACTCGAAACGAAAGAAGTGAACATCCATATTACTGGTATCCAATTTGAAAAAGATACGGAGTAAGGTGGATGGGGCTGTCACAAAGTCTAGTTTTGGACTTTGAGACAGCCCTTCTTTTTGATTCCAAAAGGGCAGGGCTGCAAAAACATAATACTACGTATATTTGGAGCCTTATTTTTGGCTTGTTACACTGTATCTCAATCATCGAAATGTGGTATGATAAAGCTTCAGAGATACAGCAGTGGAGGAGACTTTTACATGAAACGACGAGAAGCGCGGGAGAAAGCGGTACAAACGTTGTTCCAACTGGATAAAGCCGATATGGAAATATCCGTTGATGAAGCGATGACTTATATTACGGAGCAACCTGTGAATACATTTTATGAACAGCTGGTTCGAGGAACAGTCCAGCATATGACCGAAATTGACGAAGCTCTCGTGAAGAGGCTGGAGAATTGGTCGTTGGAGCGTCTTCCCAAAATCGAAAGAACTGTATTGCGACTCGCCGTCTATGAATTGCTTTTTACCAATGATGCTCCGCATCGGGTCATTCTAAATGAAGCCGTTGAACTATGCAAAACATTCGGAGATGAAAAATCGGGACGATTTGTGAATGGCGTATTATCAAAATTCGATGAAACAACGAATCGAAATAACTTGGAGGATGAATTATGACTGGCAAACTGATTGATGGAATCGCAATCGGAAAAGAAATTCGTGAAGAGATTAAAGAGGGAGTCCGTAAGCTTTCGGAGAAGGGATGTCAACCTGGACTTGCGGTCATTCTAGTCGGAGATAATCCCGCATCCCATACATATGTGAAAAACAAACAGAAATCAAGTGTAGAAGTCGGTATGAAATCAGAATTGATCCAATTGCCAACTACTGTTTCTGAAGAAGAATTGTTAAGCCATGTAGAACAATTGAATGAAGATGACTCGATCCACGGCATCCTAGTCCAATTACCATTACCGGATCATATTGATGAAAACTTAGTTATCCGAGCAATCGCCCCGGAAAAGGATGTCGATGGATTCCATCCGGAAAATGTCGGGAAGATGATTATTGGACAGCAATCTTTCCTATCTTGTACTCCTTATGGCATTATTAAGCTACTCGAACGTTCAGGAGTGGAAATTCGCGGTAAACATGCGGTGATCGTCGGCCGTAGCAATATTGTCGGAAAACCGATGGGGCAATTGTTGTTGCAGCGGGATGCCACTGTTACCTATTGCCACTCGAAAACCGTGAATCTTTCTAATTATACAAAACAGGCGGATATTTTAATTGTAGCAATCGGCCGGACAAAATTCATTACCGATGAATTTGTTAAAGAAGGAGCTATCGTCATTGACGTTGGCATGAACCGTGATGAAAACGGAAAATTATGCGGCGATGTCGATTTCGAATCGGCTAAGGAAAAAGCATCTGCCATCACTCCGGTTCCCGGAGGTGTCGGTCCTATGACCATTACGATGCTACTGAAAAACACGCTTCAAAGTGCGGAACAGGCTTTTGCAGACGGAAGATGTCCGCAATAACTATAACGAACACGATGGACGCTGTTTTTCTTTGGAAAGACAGCGTTTCTGTACGTCATTGAAGAGGAGGCAGTGTAGGTGGCCGGGAATCCATATCTATCTGTACAAGCGCTGACTAAATACATCAAGCGTAAATTTGATGCCGATCCCCATTTGCGAAATGTCTATGTAAAAGGGGAACTTTCCAATGTGAAAAGCCATCCGAGCGGCCATATTTATTTCACGCTCAAGGACGATAAAAGCCGAATACAAGCAGCGATGTTCCGTTCAGCTGCAAGCAGCTTGAAATTTCGACCGGAAAATGGCATGAATGTCTTGATTACAGGAGATGTGACCGTCTATGAAGCGAGCGGGCAATATCAATTGTATGTGCAATCAATGCAGCCGGATGGGATTGGCGCTCTTTATCTCGCATTTGAGCAGTTGAAAGAGAGTTTGGGGAAGGAAGGGTTATTCGATGCGCGATGGAAACAGCCATTACCGCCGTTTCCTCAAAAAATTGGAGTCGTCACAGCGCAATCCGGGGCGGCCATCCAAGACATTTGCACGACCATTGGCAGACGCTATCCTTTAGCGGAAACCATTTTATTTCCGGCCATCGTGCAAGGTCCACAAGCTGCACCTTCCATCATCAATTCGATTGCCCAAGCGGAGGCCCATGGGTCCATTGATGTGCTCATCGTCGGACGGGGGGGTGGATCGATCGAAGATTTATGGGCTTTTAACGAAGAATCGGTCGCTAGGGCCATTTTTTCCTGTCGGATTCCAATAATAAGCGCGGTAGGGCATGAAACAGACACGACCATTGCTGATTTTGTTTCCGATCGCAGGGCTCCGACACCGACAGCGGCAGCTGAAATGGCCGTGCCTGCCAGAGAGGAACTGATTGATCGGATCATGGACCGAAAACGAACGTTATACCGTTCCTTATCCAACCAGATCAAAACAGAACGAAAGCGTTTAACATCCCTTCAATCTTCATATCCTTTGCAATTCCCAGAACGATTATATCGTCCCTTCATGGAGAAGCTGATTGGTTTCGAGGGAAGGTTGGACAGAAGCCGAATCGATATGACCATCCAGCCCAAAACCGAGCTTCTAAGGCTGCAATCTCTGTTGTCATCCTATTCACCAGGAAAGCAGATCAAAGAAGGAAATCGGATGATTGATGTGTTAACCGAAAGACTGACACGTGCTGCTTTCCAAGAGATTAAAGGGAAGGATGAGAGTTTCAAGGCGACCATCCGCACGCTGCAAGCACTGAATCCGTTAGCTGTCATGGACCGCGGATTCTCCATCCTATATCAAAATGGCAAAGTTGCAAACTCTGTTCGACAGCTTGGAGTTGGCGATGAAATTGAAATCCGATTGCAGGACGGGATGGTCGAAGCGAAGGTCCAAACGATCAACGTACAAGATGGGGAGGGGGAAATATAAATGGAAAAAGATTCACTTCGCTTTGAAGAAGCTATGTTAAATCTAGAGGAAATCGTTCAAAAGCTGGAAAGCGGGGACGTTCCCCTCGAAGATGCGATTGTTTTATATAAAAAAGGGATGGAACTGTCCGCTTATTGTCACAATAAATTACAGGATGCCGAAAAACAACTTATCTCCATTATTGATAAAGAAGGAAATCAAGTGGAATTCGACCCTGCGAAAGGTGCCGATTCGAATGCATAAAGGATTGCAACAATTCATTGAAACCCAAATACCTCTCATCGACGAACGGCTACATCAACTATTGACGGAATCGCCTATGCCGGAAAACTTACAAAAATCGATGGCTTATTCCATAGATGCAGGCGGTAAGCGAATTCGACCACTATTAGTGATTGCTACCCTGCAAGATCTCGGGGGCCGGTCGGAAGATGCGTTAACAGTAGCATGTGCGGTTGAAATGATCCATACATATTCCCTCATTCATGACGATTTGCCTTGCATGGATGATGATGATTTCAGACGGGGCAAGCCGACGAATCATAAAGTGTTTGGCGAGGCGGTCGCCGTACTCGCGGGTGATGCTCTGCAAGCAGTGGCATTTCGTAGCCTAGCCGGGCTCGTTTCTACATCACCTGAAAAAACTGTTGCGCTCATTCGGTTGCTAAGCTCCGCTTCCGGACCTGAAGGAATGGTGGGTGGCCAAATATTGGACATGGAGGGGGAGAACAAGCAGTTGTCCATCGACCAATTGGAAACAGTCCATTTGAATAAGACAGGCGCTTTACTCTCGTTCTGTATTGAAGCGGGAGCGATCCTTGCTGATGTAGATGAAGAAAAATCCAGACTACTGCGTACCTATGCGAAAAACATTGGTCTTGCTTTTCAAATTAAAGACGATATTCTGGATATCACCTCAACGACTGAACAATTGGGGAAAACAGCTGGCAGTGATACGTCGAGCCAGAAATCAACCTATCCTTCCTTGCTTGGGTTGGAGGGAGCCGAGAAACGACTGCGTTATCACCATCAATCGGCAAAGGAATCGATTGGATTTTTAAGTGATAAGGAGAGCCTACTAGGCATGTTTGCCGATTATATTGTCGAACGAAGCAGTTAAGGCGAACAAATTGTTGTACTAGACGTCCTTCTTGATATAATGTACTAAGCGAATCGTTATCTTTGTTCAGCCTAAGACTCCAATGCCCAAAAGACGTCGAGCAGAATGCGTTATTACTCCCTGTTCATAAAGTGTTTCAACTTCGGCTGAACAAAGATGATCTCCGGCGGATGTCACGGATTTTTTCGAGCACGCTCGAAAAAGTCCGGACGCAATCACGCTGAGCGTGATGGATGTGTAGCAATCATTTTATGAAGGTGTGTGATAATGATGGATCTGACTGAAATTACAAGTCCATCTTTTTTAAAAAATCTGGACCGCGAGCAATTGTTGGAACTTGCTGAGGACATTAGAAAGTTTCTGATCGAGAAGTGCTCTGTAACGGGAGGTCATATCGGACCAAACCTAGGAGTCGTCGAATTGACGATTGCCCTGCATCGCTGTTTCGATAGTCCGAACGATAAAATCATCTGGGACGTAGGACACCAGTCGTATGTCCATAAAATTTTGACGGGACGGGCATGTCAATTCGATTCAATTCGACAATACAAAGGCCTTTGCGGTTTTCCGAAAATGAATGAAAGCGAACATGACGTATGGGAAACCGGGCATAGCTCCACTTCTCTGTCCGCTGCTATGGGAATGGCTGCTGCGCGGGATATTAAAGGGGAGTCCAACTATGTTCTTCCGGTCATTGGAGATGGAGCGCTGACAGGTGGAATGGCACTCGAAGCGTTAAATCATATTGGTCACGAAAAGACGAATATGATTGTCATCTTGAATGATAACGAGATGTCGATTGCTCCGAATGTCGGAGCGTTACACACCGTCTTAGGCAAGCTGCGGACCGCTGGCAAGTACAATACGGCGAAGGACGAGCTTGAATACATTTTAAAACGAATTCCGGCAATCGGCGGCAAAGTGGCTGCTGCAGCAGAACGTGTAAAAGACAGCCTGAAATATTTACTCGTAACCGGCGTCTTTTTTGAAGAGCTCGGATTTACGTATTTAGGCCCGGTAGATGGGCACGATTTTACGGAATTGGAGCGGAATTTCCAATACGCCAAAAAAACGGAAGGCCCTGTCCTGCTTCATGTCATCACTAAAAAGGGGAAAGGGTATCTCCCAGCAGAACACGATAAGATCGGAACTTGGCATGGGACAGGCCCATACAAGATTGAGACCGGCGATTTTGTGAAATCCGTTTCCAAGGCACCTTCCTGGAGCGGTTTGGTAGCCGAAACGGTCAGAACCCTAGCGCGGGAGGACCGAAGAATTGCGGCAATCACGCCAGCCATGCCAGTCGGATCCAAATTGGAATCATTTGCGGCGGAGTTCCCTGATCGCTTCTTTGATGTCGGTATTGCCGAGCAGCATGCGGCTACGATGGCTGCTGGCCTTGCAACACAAGGCATGAAGCCGTTTCTTGCGATATACTCGACTTTTCTTCAACGTGCCTATGATCAGGTCTTGCATGATATTTCAAGGCAAAATTTAAATGTTTTTATCGGGATTGACCGTGCCGGTCTCGTCGGTGCGGACGGGGAGACGCATCAAGGAGTATTCGATATTGCATTTCTAAGACATTTGCCGAATTTGGTCATTATGATGCCAAAGGATGAAAATGAAGGCCAGCATATGGTGAAAACGGCTATTGAATATAATGCCGGTCCGATTGCCTTGCGTTATCCTCGCGGCAATGGCCTAGGCGTTCCATTGGATACGGAATTGCAGACAATACCGATTGGTACTTGGGAAGTGTTGCGTGAAGGTTCGGATGTCGCAGTGGTGACATTCGGAACGACCATTCCGATGGCTTTGCAGGCGGCCGAAAAGCTGAAAACCAAAGGGATTAGTGTGAAAGTAATCAATGCCCGCTTCATTAAACCGATGGATACTGCTATGCTTAGTGAACTTTTGTCTACCGGCATGCCTTTTATTACATTAGAAGAGGCCGTACTTGCCGGTGGATTTGGCAGTGCTGTCTTGGAATATGCTAATGATCATCATTATTCGACAAACCAGATCAAACGGATGGGAATTCCGGATCGTTTCATTGAACATGGTAGTGTGGATGAACTGATGACTGAATTAGGATTAACCGCCGACCATTTGGTGGATGAGTTAGAAGAGATGTTTTATGATCAAGTGTCAGAGAGGGAACGTTTAGGATGAGCCGAACGGAGAAGGAGCGGGTCGACGTATTGCTCGTCGATAGAGGGCTCGTCGAGACAAGGGAGCAAGCAAAGCGATCAATTATGGCTGGGATTGTCTATTCCGCTGAAACGCGGCTGGATAAACCAGGGGAAAAAATTCCGGTAGATGCTCCGTTAATTGTTAAAGGGTCCGCCCTGAAATATGTAAGCCGGGGTGGCCTGAAATTGGAAAAGGCTCTCGAAGTGTTTGATGTCACGGTGCAAGACAAGATTGTGCTTGATATTGGCTCTTCCACAGGAGGATTCACCGATTGTGCATTGCAAAATGGGGCCAAGCATTGCTACGCATTGGACGTCGGATACAATCAGTTAGCGTGGAAAATAAGACAAGATCCCCGAGTCACTGTTATGGAACGGACAAATTTCCGACATGCAACACCTGATATGTTCACCGACGGATTGCCACAATTCGCCACTATCGATGTCTCTTTTATTTCCTTGGAACTCATCTTACCTGCGTTAAAACGGATTCTCTTGGAGGGCGGGGATGTAGTCGCGCTCGTTAAGCCCCAATTCGAAGCGGGAAAAGGCAAAGTGGGAAAGAAGGGCATAGTAAGAGAGAAAGGGACTCATCTTGAAGTGTTGAACAAAATTGCTTCGGTAGCAGTCAAAGAAGGCTTTGAAGTTCGCGGAGTCTCTTTCTCGCCTGTGACCGGTGGAGAAGGAAACATTGAGTTCCTCTTCCATTTATGCTCCGTCCCGGATGCCACCCCAACATTCGATGAGCGGGCATTGGAAGAATTGGTCGAGGAAGCACATAAGAATTTAACTTGACTCTCAGTGAGTCAAGTTAAGCCTCTGGCGGATACGCTAAGGCCTAATTGAAACTAGCGCGCATCTATTGTGCGCTTTTCTTTAGCCGATAACTCTTTCCAATGAAGTGCTAGCGGGCGGGTTCATTATCAAGGAACGGAGTGATTGAATTGAATAAAGGACAGAGACATATACGAATTCGGGATATCATCTCAAACTTCGAAATTGAGACTCAGGACCAGCTTGTCGATTTCCTGAAAAAGTCTGGCGTGGCTGTCACGCAAGCGACTGTTTCTAGGGATATCAAAGAAATGCACCTGATCAAAGTCCCTTTGCAGGATGGTCGATATAAATATAGCTTGCCGACGGTCCACCGGTTTAATACGGAGGAAAAGTTGCAGAGGATGATGACGGATGCCTTTATCAGTATTGATAGCGCTGGTTATTTCATAATTTTAAAAACAATCCCTGGGAATGCACATGCGGTCGGTTCTCTCATCGACCAGCTTGGTTGGGAAGATATTCTGGGTACCATCTGTGGGGATGATACCTGTTTGATCATTTGCAGGGAGGAACCGCTTACAAATGAAGTGAAGGAAAAACTACTGGCTATGCTTTGACTTGCTTCAGCTGAAGGAAACTTCCATTTGGTTAGGCATTTATTTCAAATGGTTCAAACCTCGGGCTGAATAGAGGAACTTAGACTAATAACACGCCTTTCTGAAAGTGCCTTAATTTCTGCACAGGACGATGTTCGAAACTGTGTCTTAATTTCCGCAAAAAGCGCGGAAATACGGCAAATCGGACCCTACGCAGTCCGATTCGCTGTTCGATTGGAAACGCAAAAGAGGTGAGCGTACATTGTTAAGTGAACTTTCCATTCAAAACTTTGCTATCATTGATAAGTTGGAAGTTACATTTCAAAATGGATTAACTGTTCTAACAGGGGAAACAGGTGCGGGCAAGTCCATAATAATTGATGCTGTCCAGTTATTGGCAGGCGGTCGGGGCTCTCAGGAATTCATTCGCCATGGTGCAAAAAAAGCCGAATTGGAAGGGATGTTCACGATAGAAAATCCTGACCACCCAGTTTTCGGGAAATTGGAGGACATCGGCATTGAAGCCGGAGAGGACGGCGTTGTCATATTACGCCGGGATCTGAATGCAAATGGAAAGACGGTTTGTAGGGTGAACGGCAAATTGGTGACAATAGCCAATTTGAGAGAGATTGGTTCCCAACTTATCGATATTCATGGTCAACATGAGAACCAGGAATTGATGCACGAAAAAAGACATATCCATCTGCTGGATCATTTTGCGGGAGAACGTCTCATACGTACATACCAGGACTATACCGAACTTTATGAACGTTTTCGGAAATTGAAGCGCAAATTGGAAATGGCCGACGAAAATGAACAGCAAGTAGCCCAACGAATCGACCTCTACTCGTTTCAATTAAAAGAAATTGACGCTGCTTCCATAGTCATTGGAGAAGAAGAAGAGTTGGAGGAGGAGCAACGGAAACTCCAAAACTTCAACCGTCTCTATGAACGGTTGAATACCGCCTACGAATCAATCAGCGGGGAGACTCGCGCCTTGGACTGGGTTGGCTCGGCCATGAGCGATTTGGAAGATGCTGCGTCCGTTGATAAAAATCTGCAAGTTCATGCAGAAGCGATTTCTTCAAGTTTTTATTCCTTGCAAGATACTGCACATGAACTAAAAAGCATCCTCGATGATATGGAGTTTGATCCATACCGTTTGGAGGCCGTGGAAGATCGGCTTGCCTTACTTACTTCGTTAAAGCGGAAATACGGAAGAACGATTGAGGATATTGTGATATATCGGGAGCAAATTGCGGAGGAACTTGATCATTTAATTAGCCGTGATGAGCGAATGGCAGAAGGACAGGAAAAGTTAAACCAACTAATCCAGGACTTGGAAGTCGAAGCGGAGGAATTATCCATCATTCGACAAGAATCAGCTGTCCAATTGGAAAAATCGGTAATGGAGCAGCTTCAACAACTCCATATGGAAAAAGCGGCATTTAAGGTTAAAATCGGGAGAAGACCGGTTGGACAATTTGATATGCATGGGCATGATGACGTGCAATTCCTCATTTCAACAAATGTGGGCGAGCCTTTGAAGCCTTTAGCCAAAGTCGCTTCAGGCGGTGAGCTTTCACGAATCATGCTAGCGTTGAAAACCATCTTCTCAAAACACCAAGGCGTCACTTCCATCATTTTTGACGAAGTGGATACGGGAGTTAGCGGAAGAGTGGCTCAAGCAATTGCGGAAAAAATCGCGATGATTGCAACACATTCCCAAGTGCTCTGCATATCCCATTTGCCACAGGTCGCCGCGATGGCGGACCACCATTATTTGATCAAGAAAGAAGTGAAGGATGAACGTACGAGCACGGCCATTCATGATATTGATCGTTCAGACCGTACGGCAGAATTATCACGGATGCTGTCAGGGACAGAGATCACCCCATTGACATTGAAGCATGCGGATGAATTGTTAAAAATGGCAAAAGAAAGAAAAAGAGCATTCCGGTAAGGCGAGCATCGGAATTGTCTACACGTTCTTGTATTGCTCTATTTATCCTCTCATAACATTCCCGCGAACGGACATACCAATAGTATCTTACAGCGGGAGGTGAAACATGGGATGGAATAGACATGTAAAGCTTGGCGTAACATTGTTGATCCTATTCATTCTTTTGCCGTTTCATTCGAGTACCGCTTTTGCCCAGCATGGGAGCCTCATTCCAATGGGACACTCGATCGGCATAAAAATGGATCTCTCTGGTGTGTTTGTCACGAACGATGTCATGGTCGATAATGAAAATTGGTTGAAGGCGGGAGATTTGATCGAACAAGTCGAGGAGTACTCGGTCCGTATGCTCGACGAATTCGAAAACGCCTTATCTTCCATCAAAGGGAATGATATCACATTGCAAGTTCTCCGAAATGGGGAAACGAGCAAGATCCAAGCGGATACCGGGGCAATGAAGCGTCTCATTCCATTCCTTAAAGACCGGACGGAAGGGACAGGGACTCTGACGTATGTCGATCCCGAAAAGATGACATACGGTGCGCTTGGTCATCAAATAATTGACAGTGCATTACAATCGCCGCCTTTATTCAAAGATGGAGCCATTTATCTTTCGGAAATCGGACAAATCAAGAAAAGTGTACCCGGAATTCCCGGATATAAGATCTCTACGATTGTAGATAACGAAAAATTCCTAGGGAAAATCCGCCGGAATAGCGTTTATGGAATTTTCGGCACTTGGAATGACAAGTCAAGAAAAGTGTTGGCGGAACCATTGGAGATTATGCACGCAAATGATCTCAAATTAGGAGAGGCCACGATTTACACGACTGTAAAAGGGACCGAAGTGGAGTCTTTTTCCATTCGCATCACTAAAATCGAAAAAGAACAATTCCACTTTATCATCACGGATTCGAAATTACTGGAAGAAACGGGCGGCATTTTACAAGGAATGAGTGGGAGTCCTGTCATTCAGGACGGAAAATTTGCGGGTGCTATCACCCATATGTTCGTCGATGAGCCCAAAAAAGGAGCAGGCCTTTTTCTGGAAACGATGAGAAATGGGGAACAATAGTCATCTTGAGGGTCAACCCAAAAAAACGGGGTTGGCCCCTTTTTCCATTTGGTGGTACAATGTGAATGTAAAAAGAGAACTTTTGAAATAAATGACGGGAAAGAATGTAATTCGTCGATTGGTAGAGAATTTATCGGTCGGAAGATTCATTTCTTTTCTTGAAAAAAGGAATGGTGTCTGCGCTGTCGAAATTTTTCTAAAGCTGAAAAAAATGGACATGCAGGTATTTGGGGAAAGATACAGGAGGGAATCGAAATGGGATTGGAGAAAGTAAGAATTGCAATTGCGGATGATAATAAGGAACTTGTAAAAACAATGGTCACTTATTTTGAAAAGCACCCGGAAATTGAAATCCTTTGGATGGCGCATAACGGAAATGAATGTCTATCCAAAATGGAGGAAAATGTCCCGGACGTTTTATTGTTAGATATTATCATGCCACATTTGGACGGCATTGCGGTATTGGAAACATTGAACGAGAGAGCCACCATGCCGAACGTCATCATGCTCACCGCTTTCGGCCAGGAAGATGTAATGACCCACGCAGCCACATTAGGCGCTTCTTATTTCATGTTGAAACCGTTTGAGTTCGACCGGCTTGTTCAGCAGATCTTTAAAGTCGCCGGCACGACTAAACCGACTTCGCAGCCTATTATTCAAAAAAGCAGCGGAGAAAGTGACGGGGTGGTCAGCCAGAAAATGCTGGATACGACGATTACGTCAATTATCAAGGAAATCGGCGTCCCGGCCCATATTAAGGGATATGCATTTCTGCGCGAAGCCATCCAAAAAGTTTACACGGATTCCGATTTGCTTGGTTCCGTTACAAAAGTTCTCTATCCTGAAATAGCGGAAAAGTATAATACAACGCCTTCCCGTGTAGAAAGGGCTATTCGTCACGCCATCGAAGTAGCTTGGAACCGAGGCAATTATGAAGTGATTTCAAAAATGTTCGGTTATACAGTCCATCATTTAAAAAGCAAGCCGACAAATTCAGAATTTATTGCCATGATTGCGGATAAGATCCGTTTGGAACATATGGCGAGCTAACATTTTCTGGATAGTTTTCAGAACAGTTTAACTTTTTCCTTCGAATTATCCCAAATAACTCGCGACAGACATTATTAAGGTATATACTGAATAATGAAGAGTTGATTTGAAGGGGGAAGAGTCGTTGCTAATCGAGAATGAATATTTCGAACTTGAGGTAGAGGGAGAACAAGTTGTCATGCGCACCAGGAAACACGGCTTTCCACTCAAATCATTTGATGCGATTACACGCGAATATCCGCGTTTTAAGATTAACTCATTTGCTGTATTACGGAAAGCGCTTTCAGAACCAGATGGTGTGCATTATGTGGGCAGTTGGCTACCTGAAATCGAAGTTGCAATCACGCAAGATCGCATGAAGGCACAGCTTGTGATCAATGTGCCTCCTACCGAATTTTTGCAAGAAAAAGAGAGAATCATTAAACAGGCTGAGCAATTACTCGATGCAGCCCGGGTAGTCCATGGAAAACGTCCATATTGGGAAGATCCCTATCAACCGGGCGAACCGTTGGATGCTGCGATTGGCACTCCTCCGGAAAAAGGGGCAGACGCTCAAATCCGCTACATTGAAATGCCTGAGAAAAGACCGATTATCCGTGAAGATGGCTCTGCGGACTATTATGAGATGAATTTTGTGACCCCCATCCAAGCAGGCCAATGGTTAGGCGAGAAAACACCCCCACAAGATGGAATAGACGGAACTGATGTATTGGGCCATCCTGTTCCTTCGGTCAGAGGGCATGACGATAAATTGATGTATGACCGTTTATCTGTCAATGAAGTCCAGGAAAACGATAAAATCGTGTTGCGAGCTGCTCACTCGGGTGCTTTGGAATTCACCAATGGCATAGTGGGGGTGGGAAAACAACTGGTGATTGATGGAGACGTAGGACCGGAAACCGGGTCCATTTCGTTTGAAGGCACCGTTATAATTCGTGGCACGGTCATCCCTGGATTTTCCGTCACGGCAACAGGAGACATATCCATAGAAGGAAATGAAGGGGTCACGAATGCGAAAGAGGTCCTATCCTCTGAAGGCGACATTTATATTAAAGGTGGCGTCTTTGGCGGTGGGGAAACGATCATAGAAGCGCAAGGCGATATCTTTATTAAACACGCAAATAATTGCAAGTTGTTTGGTAAAAATGTGCATATCGGTTTATATCTAATCGGAACCGATGTCGTCGCAGACCAAGTCCTTGTCGATAAGAACAAAGGGAAGATCATCGGAGGACAAATCGAAGCGCAGCACTTAATTGAATGTGCCGTTGCTGGAAATAGTCATGAGCGGACAACTACTTTACATGCCAAAGGACTAGATAAAGAGAATCTGTATAGGGAGATCCAAACCTTGGCGAAGGAATTAAAAGAACGTAGGGACCTAGTGCAACAATTGGAGCAACACGCAAGCCAATTCAGTAAAATGAATGATCCAACTCAAGTACAACAAGAAGCGTTCTCTAAATTGCAAGAGACATTAGAGGAAAATCGGGTTGCTATTTTAGAAATGGATTATGAAATTCAATCAGGTATGTCTAGGATAAAACAAGCAATCCCCCCAAAGATTGAAGTGACGAAAGAGGCTTTTCCAGGAGTCATCATCCGCATCGGAAATAAGTCTTCCACGCTTCATGCTTCTACGAGCGGTGTCTTTGAGGTAGTCGACGAGGTTTTGAATGTCTAAGCCTATAGTTTTAGCACATCGAGGCGCATCCAGTGTCCGTTTTGAAAATACGATGGCTGCTTTTGAAAAAGCGTATGAGGATGGAGCCGACGGAATTGAATTGGACGTCCAATTGACGGAGGATGGAGTCCCTATTGTCATCCATGATCCTGATTTTACGAGGGTGGCCGGGATCCGAAGAAGAGTGTCAGCATTTACCAGGGCAGAAGTGAAAGCAATTCGGGTAGGAAAACGGTTTTGGCGAATCCTTGCAGGCCATTCTGTTCCAACATTATTGGAAGTCGTCACGTTTTGCTACCAGCGGAACCTCGTCTTAAATGTAGAGTTGAAAGAAACGGCTTCTGAGCGGCCTGAATTGATTGGCCGAATCCTCTCCGACCTCTCCATATTGGATCATGTCCACATTTCGTCTTTCGATTACGGTATCATTGAAAAGGTGAAGCAGCTGGATCCCTCGATGGAGACAGCTTATTTACTTCGAAAAAAAGGGGTCGATTGGGATCATTTGAGCCGTTATCAGTGTGCGGATGGATTTCATTTGCATAAGAGGCTTTTACGCGAGCCTTACCTTAGTAAATTGATAGCGACTGGGAAAATGATTCGGGTATATGGTATGACGGGCAGGGAGCCGATCACTGTCGAGCCGCCTTCCTATATAGATGGGTGGATCACCGATTATCCAAAGCGATTCCAAAATTGAAAAAAAGAACCTAGACGAAATAAATCGTCAGGGTTCTTTTATTTTTGCTTGAAACGTTCTTGAACTCGTCCTTTTCTGCGATCCCGACGTAGGAGGAAGCCCGCAAAAAAGCCGATTCCAGCAGCCATCATAATGAAACCGACCAAAAACTGCAACCACCCAAATGGGATGGGCGAATATAAGATACCAAAAAGTGTATCCCGCATTAATTTGATGCCCCAAGCTGCGATGAGCCCAGGTATGAGCAGGACGATAAAAGCAATAAGACGTATCATGTCTTCAAACAACCCCTTTTAGAAGAGATAAAACAACAAGCGGTGATTACAGAAGCTGGTCACCGATGGATTTTGTCCGTGTCTCTCCTACCTATTCATACTTTCACTATAACCCAATCTAATTTTAAATGTTGGTCTTTTATTGTCAAGAGCGAGGCAATCGTGTATGATAAACTTAGAATTGCAAAAGATTGCAAGTTATCCAAAGAGAGGATTGAATAACCTTGCAAAACGTTCTCATAATCGGAGCAGGGAAGGGTGGATCGATTTTACTCAACCTTTTTCTTCACCACGAATCCATGAATGTCGTTGCGATTGTCGACCAAAACGTAGAAGCCCCAGGGATACAATATGCCAAAGATCTTGGTGTGCCCTATGGAACCGATTGGCGTAGATTCTTATCGGATCAAGTCCACATTATCTTCGACGTTACGGGAGATGAAACGGTCTTTCCGGCACTACTACAGGCAAGATCGGCCCAATCAGTCATCATCCCGGGAACGATAGCCAGTCTCCTCGTCGATTTGCTGGAAGAGAACAATACATATATAGAGCGTTTACGCGGGGAAATGCATAAACAGCGAATGATCTTTGATTCGATCGAAGAAGGGATGATCGGAATCGATCGGCACGGGAAAATTGATTTCTTAAATAAAAGCGCTTCCAAAATGACGGGTATTCCAATAAACGATGCGTTGGGAAGGTCTATTTCAGACCTGATTCCGATGTCGAAGCTACCGGCTGTCTTCGAAAGCGGTGTAGCGGAGATGAACCGGGAACTGGTCCTCGGGAACGGCTTGAAAATCGTCACGTCCCGTTACCCGCTATTCAACAACAAGGGGGAAAAGGTCGGCGCCTTTGCCGTGTTTAAGGATATCTCCGAGGTAGTGACGCTTGCGGAAGAAATTACGGGTCTAAATAAAATGAAAACGATGTTGGAAGCGATCATTCATTCGAGCGATGATGCGATTTCTGTAGTGGATGAACAGGGAAAGATGATTCTCATCAATCCGGCTTACACGAGGATAACGGGACTGTCCGAAGAAGAAATTATCGGGAAACCGGCCACTGAGGATATTATCGAAGGTGAAAGTATCCATATGAAAGTGCTCGAGACGAGAAAACCGATTCGTGGGGTCAGCATGAAAATCGGGGAAAATAGCCGGGATGTCATCGTCAATGTGGCTCCGATCATTGCCGACCAGCAAGTGAAAGGCAGTGTTGGTGTCATCCATGACGTGACGGAAATGCGCAATTTAATGAACGAGCTTGCCCAAGCAAGGACCATCATCCGCAAGCTGGAAGAAACCTATTCCTTCGATGATATTTATGGTAGTTCCCATGAATTGGAGATTTCTATCGAGCAGGCAAAACTTGCCGCAAGATCCTCGTTGCCCGTTCTCCTGCGGGGGGAAGTCGGGACAGGGAAAGAGCTGTTTTCCCATGCCATCCATAGCGGAAGTGAACGGAAGACCTATAAATTCATCCGTGTAAACTGTGCTGCCATCCCTCCTTCCCAATTGGAAGCGGAAATTTTTGGTCGAGAGGAACTACGTCGAGGTGAAATTGAGGAAGGGACAAGAGGCTTGATTGGGGAAGCGGAAGGTGGAACTTTATTTTTAGATGAGATTGCGGATCTTCCTATTCCGATCCAACGAAAATTGTTCACCTACTTACAACATGGAGCGGTATCAAGAGAAGGGGACACTCAAGCGATCGAGTATGATGTCCGCATCATTACAGCCAGCTCCAGAAACCTGGAAAAAGCGATGCTGCAAGGTGATTTTTTGGAAGAACTCTATTACTCGTTGAACCGGATCGCCATTCAAATCCCTCCTCTCCGTTCGAGAAAATCAGATATACCTGAAATCGCCGAGCGGGTCATTGGCAAGCTAAACCGGGAATTGGGCATGAACATTGGAGAAATCACGGACGAAGCGATGGAGCACCTCCAACAACATGATTGGCCGGGAAATGTGCGCGAATTGGAAAATGTGCTCAGTCGGGCGATGATCTATATGGATACAGGCGAATCGGTCCTTGAACTGGATAATGTGGTTAAGTCACTTTCATCCAGGGAAAACAAAGATATCGAGACGTCCTTGTTGGAAACGAACACACTTGCCTCCATCATGGAAAGTTATGAAAAATCGATTTTGGACGCTGCTCTTCGCGAAAATGACGGAAATAAATCGCTCACGGCGAACCGTCTTGGAATCTCACTCCGCTCCCTTTACTACAAGTTGGAGAAATATGACTTGATCTGATTGAGGAATTCATTACCAACGTTCCTTACATTTCCTATATACTAATAAACGGACTGATATTATTAGGAGGTATTGCAATGGAAATTTTCAAAAGACTGGAAGAGCAAGACTATGAACAATTGGTGATCTGTCAAGACAAAACATCGGGTCTCAAGGCGATTATCGCCATCCACGATACTACGCTTGGACCAGCCCTCGGTGGAACCCGCATGTGGACATATGAAAGCGAAGAAGCGGCAATCGAGGATGCACTCCGTCTCGCACGTGGAATGACATACAAAAATGCGGCGGCAGGACTCAATCTCGGTGGAGGTAAAACGGTGATCATCGGTGATCCACGCACCGATAAAAATGATGAGATGTTCCGTGCATTCGGCCGCTACATCGAAGGATTGAACGGTCGATATATTACGGCTGAGGATGTAGGTACAACTGAAGAAGACATGGATTTGATCCATCTTGAAACCGATTATGTCACGGGAACTGCAGGATCAGGGTCATCCGGAAACCCTTCGCCTGTTACGGCGTTCGGCGTTTATAAAGGAATGAAAGCTGCAGCCAAAGAGGCATTTGGCGATGATTCGCTGGCAGGGAAAACGATTGCCGTTCAAGGCGTTGGGAACGTGGCTTACGCATTATGTGAGTACTTGCATGAAGAAGGCGCCAAATTGATCGTAACAGATATTAACGAAGAAGCGGTGCAACGAGCAGTCAACGCGTTTGGCGCAACAGCGGTCGGCATCAATGAAATTTATTCCCAAGAAGCGGATATTTTTGCACCTTGTGCACTGGGTGCCGTAATCAATGATGAGACCATTCCTCAATTGAAAGCGAAAGTGATTGCGGGATCTGCCAACAATCAATTGAAAGATCCTTCGCACGGAGATCAGATCCATGAAATGGGCATTGTCTATGCACCGGATTACGTCATCAATTCCGGCGGTGTCATCAATGTTGCCGATGAACTGGATGGTTATAATCGAGAACGGGCATTGAAACGAGTCGCGGGCATTTACGACACGATCGAAAAAATCTTTGCGATTTCAAAACGGGACAATATTCCGTCATATGTCGCTGCAGACCGTTTAGCAGAAGAGCGCATTGCACGTGTTGCTAAAGCACGCAGCCAATTTTTACAAAATGAAAAAAGCGTCCTATCGAGACGATAAATCGGCCGTTCGGCAATGATTAACGGGGTTTCGGTTGGAACATGGCTGTTCTAACCGAGTCACCCTGTGCTGGAAAAGTCATTTAATAGATTAGGAGGAAAGGGTATGGCACAAGAATATGACGTCGTCATTTTGGGTGGCGGTACCGGGGGCTATGTGGCAGCCATACGTGCAGCCCAGTTGGGGTTAAAAACTGCGCTCGTTGAAAAAGGGAAGCTCGGAGGCACCTGCCTACATAAAGGATGCATCCCTAGCAAAGCATTGCTGAAGAGTGCGGAAGTATATGATATGGCCAAAAACAAGGCCGCCGAATTTGGTGTGGACACCACGGATGTCGCCCTTAATTTTGCGAAGGTGCAGGAGCGGAAAGAAAAGATTGTGAAGCAACTCCATTCGGGGGTTCAAGCTTTGATGAAAAAAGGAAAAATCGACGTGTACGAAGGACTCGGAAGAATGTTAGGCCCTTCGATCTTCTCTCCGATGCCTGGAACAATTTCAGTCGAAATGAATAATGGGTCGGAAAATGAAATGCTCATTTTGAAGAACTTGGTGCTCGCAACCGGTTCCAGGCCAAGGACTTTGCCGGGGCTTGATATCGATGAGAAACAAGTCATGTCCTCAGATGGAGCTCTTTCTATGGAAGCGCTTCCAAAATCGATGCTCATCATCGGAGGCGGCGTGATTGGCATTGAATGGGCCTCCATGCTCCATGATTTCGGAGTCGAGGTGACGGTACTTGAATATGCAGAACGCATCATTCCGACGGAGGATGAAGATATCTCTAAGGAAATGCGGAAGTTGCTTAGCAAAAAGGGCATCCAATTCGTCACGGGTGCGAAAGTGCTGCCGGATACTCTTGTCAAGCAAGAGGGGGAAGTGTCGATATCTGCAGAAGTCAATGGTAACCAGATCGAATATCATGCTGAGAAAATGCTTGTATCGGTCGGGCGCCAAGCCAATATAGAAGGTATTGGCATTGAAAATACGGAGATCGAAATCGAAAACGGAACGATCAAGACTAGGCCGACATTCCAGACGAAAGAAAGCCATATTTACGCGATCGGGGATGTCATCGGAGGACTTCAGCTCGCGCATGTCGCTTCCCATGAAGGAATTGCGGCAATTGAACATATAGCGGGGTTGCAGCAAGAGCCTTTTGACTATACAAAAGTTTCTCGCTGCATCTACTCCAGTCCGGAGGCATCAAGCGTCGGGTTGACAGAAGAGCAGGCAAGGGAACAAGGATTTGATGTCAAAGTCGGGAAGTTCCCGTTCATGGCAATCGGCAAAGCGCTGGTCAATGGCAATGCAGACGGGTTTGTCAAAATAATTGCCGACAAGTCATCCGACGACATTTTAGGAGTCCATATGATCGGTTCCCATGTCACGGATTTGATTTCAGAGGCGGGCTTGGCCGTGGTGCTCGATGCGACACCTTGGGAAGTCGCTTCCACGATCCATCCACATCCTTCCCTTTCGGAAGTGATGGGGGAAGCGGCCTTGGCAGTCGATGGTTTGGCAATTCATATGTAGATCATGCTGTGAAGGATGGTTTGATTGAACGAACTGGAAACACGTAACAGATAGGGGGAGTTACAATGGCGAAGACACGTCATGAAGAACTTGGTTTGACGAATGAAGAGGCACTAAATATATACAAGACGATGGTAATGGCACGGCGTTTGGATGAGCGGATGTGGCTGTTGAACCGGGCCGGAAAAATCCCGTTTGTCATCTCCTGTCAAGGACAGGAAGCTGCACAGGTAGGAGCGGCTTTTGCACTTGATAATCAGAAGGACTGGATTGCGCCCTATTATCGGGATATGGGGGTTGTCCTACATTTCGGCATGACGCCGCAAGAATTGATGCTATCCGCATTCGCCAAAGCGGAAGACCCGAACTCGGGGGGACGCCAGATGCCTGGCCACTTCGGGCAACGGAAAAACCGGATCTTGACAGGTTCCTCACCCGTTACGACTCAACTCCCACACGCAGTAGGAGTAGCGCTTGCAGCCAAAATGAAAAATGAGGACTTCATTACCTTCGTTACATTGGGTGAGGGCTCATCGAACCAGGGCGACTTCCACGAAGGAATGAACTTTGCGGGCGTCCATAAACTGCCGACCGTGGTTATGGTGGAAAATAATAAATATGCGATTTCCGTACCAGTTGAAAAGCAGCTTGCCTGTGAAAATGTGTCGGATCGGGCTGTCGGTTATGGCATGCCGGGTGTCACTGTGGATGGAACCGATCCGCTGGAAGTGTACAAAGTCGTCAAGGAAGCGGCAGACCGTGCGCGCAGCGGGGAAGGGCCGAGTCTTGTGGAAGCTGTGTGCTACCGCCTGACAGCCCACTCGTCCGATGATGATCATCGACTGTACCGGGATGCGGAAGAACTCGAAAATGAGCGGAAGCTTGACCCGATCCCGAAATTTGCGTCCTACTTGAAAGAGGCGGGCGTGATGACCGAAGAGCTGGAAAAGGAAATTGATGAAAACATCATGAAAACGGTGAATGAAGCGACGGATTATGCGGAAAATGCCCCTTATGCCGCGCCTGAAGATGCGCTTCTCCATGTATATGCAGAGAAAGGGGGAGACGAATAATGGCTGTGTTATCCTATATTGATGCCATCACGTTGGCGATGAAAGAAGAGATGGAACGTGACGAAAACGTCTTTGTCCTCGGTGAGGACGTCGGGCGAAAAGGCGGCGTCTTTAAAGCGACTACCGGGCTTTACGATCAATTCGGGGAATATCGTGCACTCGATACGCCACTCGCGGAGTCAGCGATTGCAGGTGTCGGAATCGGGGCCGCCATGTATGGGATGCGTCCGATTGCCGAGATGCAGTTTGCCGATTTCATCATGCCCGCGGTCAATCAAATTGTCTCCGAAGCGGCTAAAATTCGGTACCGCTCCAATAATGACTGGTCTTGCCCGATCGTCATCCGTGCGCCATTTGGTGGCGGCATCCACGGTGCTCTCTACCATTCCCAATCGGTGGAATCCATGTTTGCCAGCACACCAGGCTTGAAAGTGGTCATCCCTTCCACTCCATACGATGCCAAAGGATTGTTGAAAGCGGCTATTCGGGATGATGACCCGGTACTATTTTTTGAACATAAGCGTGCATACCGCTTGATCAAAGGCGAAGTGCCGGAAGATGAGTACGTATTGCCAATCGGCAAAGCGGATGTCAAACGGGAAGGCGACGATATTACGATCATTACGTACGGTTTATGCGTTCATTTCGCCCTACAGGCTGCGGAACGGCTCGCAGAGGATGGAATTTCTACGCATATCCTCGATTTGCGCACCATTTATCCGCTTGATAAAGAAGCGATCATTGAAGCGGCGTCCAAGACTGGGAAGGTGCTGCTTGTGACGGAGGATAATTTGGAAGGCAGCATACTAAGCGAAGTATCGGCCATCATTGCCGAGAACTGCCTATTCGAACTAGATGCACCGATCAAAAGGCTTGCCGGCCCGGATATTCCGGCCATGCCCTATGCACCGACAATGGAGAAATTCTTTATGGTCAATCCCGATAAAGTCGAAAAAGCGGCGAGGGAGCTTGCTGAATTTTAACTTGGTCAGGCAAGGCTGATTCGAGTTAATCTTCGACTTAACTGATTAAGAAGGGGGCTACCCAATGGCTATCCAAAATATTGAAATGCCGAAACTTGGTGAAAGTGTCACGGAAGGTACAATTGAAAAATGGCTCGTCAAGCCCGGTGACACGGTCAATAAATATGATCCGATTGCAGAAGTGAATACAGATAAGGTGACGGCCGAAATTCCTTCTTCATTTGCGGGAACGATCAAGGAATTGATCGTCCAAGAAGGGGAAACCGTTGATGTGGGAGTTGTCGTCTGCACGATCGAAGCGGAAGGCGGAAGTGTCGAAGAGCCTCAACCGGAGGCAGTGCCGGCCAGAGAAGAACCGGCCAATGAAATGCCGGCGGCTGGTTCCCAAAAACCGCCCGCACCAATCAAGCGCCAAACAGGAAATGCAGCGGGACGTTATTCTCCAGCAGTTATGCGTTTGGCGCAAGAAAATGACATCGATCTATCGCTTGTCGAAGGATCGGGGCGGGAAGGCCGGATCACCCGAAAAGATATCTTGGCCATCATCGCAAGCGGTGATATTCCAAAAGCTGCGGCGCCTATGCCGGAACAACAGCCGGTCATGGCGGAAGAACGTCCAGTTACCGAAGCTGCACCGGCCAAGGCCACTCCCCAACCTGCAGATATCCCGACAGCAGCGGGAGATGTCGAAATCCCGGTATCGGGAGTGCGCCGTGCGATCGCAACGAATATGCTGCGTTCCAAACATGAAGCGCCACACGCTTGGACGATGATTGAAGTCGATGTGACAAACCTCGTCCAATACCGGGATTCCTTGAAACAAGAATTCAAACAGCGTGAAGGCTTCAATTTGACCTATTTCGCCTTCTTCGTCAAAGCAGTGGCGCAAGCGTTGAAAGAATTCCCGATGATGAATTCCATGTGGGCGGGCGACAAAATCATTCAAAAGAAAGATATTAACTTGTCCATCGCAGTGGCGACGGAAGATGCCCTCTATGTGCCCGTCATCAAACATGCGGATGAAAAAACGATCAAAGGGATCGGTCGTGAGATCAATGAGCTGGCCGGCAAGGTCCGTTCCGGTAAACTTGCTTCTGCCGAAATGCAGGGCGGTACCTTCACGGTCAACAATACCGGCTCCTTTGGTTCGGTCCAGTCCATGGGCATCATCAATTACCCACAGGCCGCCATCTTGCAGGTGGAATCGATCGTGAAACGGCCTGTCATCATGGAGAACGGCATGATTGCCGCTCGAGACATGGTCAATCTCTGTTTATCCCTCGACCATCGTGTTCTGGACGGGTTAATCAGTGGAAGATTCTTGGCCCGCGTAAAAGAAATTCTTGAAAATATTTCCGCTGAAAACACTTCAATCTATTAAGGTACAGCGCAATTACCCGGGGCATGGAAAATGGCTCCGGGTTTTTTGGACTTTAAACAATGCGAACTGTCAGGTAAACTAGAGAAAGAGTGAATATTTTGGAAAGGGTGTGTGGGAATGGTAATACATACGATGAAAACGTCTACATTTACGGAAGCCGATTATGACCAATGGAAAGAGACGGCTGTCCAATCGTTAAAAGGAAAGCCTTTTGAAACGCTTTTGACGAAGACGACGGAAGGCATTACATTGCAACCTTTATATACACAGCAGGAGTTGGAGGCTCGGCTGCATGCGGTGCGTGTCGTCAACAGCACATCCGGCTGGGTGATTGCGCAACAGACACTTGCGGAGGACGGCTATCAGTTTGTCGCAAGCTTGAAAGATTCGCTTGAACGCGGGAATGAAGCGATTGTCTATGATGGATTGAAAGAGCTACGTTGGGATGATCGACAGCTAGATGAAATGGCGGAACTGATGCAGGAATATCCGATTTTCATTACCAATACGACGGCGGATGATCCATTTTTGCAAGTGTTTGATCGGGTTCCAGTAGAGGCCCGTTCCGCTGTAAAAGGGGCAGTATCGGTTAAAAATTGGAAAATTCCCCATGGCTATGGCCAAGTTCGAACGCTAGGCGTGGATATGTGGGACGCGCATCATCAAGGTGCTGATGCAGTAACGGAACTGGCACTTGCTTTGACCAAAGCTTCGGAGCTTGCGTCCGCCCAGGAAACATTCCGTGAATTCGCGGACAAGTTTTTTGTCCGTTTTGCGGTAGATACGCATTTTTTCATGGAAATCGCCAAATTCAGGGCCTTCCGAGTTCTTTGGCAAGCATTCTGCCAAGCGTTTGATACCGACGACGATACTCCATCGATCCCGCTATTGGCAGTGACTTCATTACGCTCTTACTCGAAATTGGACCCGAATGTCAATCTGCTGCGCGCTGGCAATGAAGCGTTTTCGGCCGTTCTGGGGGGAGCGGATGCTGTGACAGTTTATCCGCATGACGTGTTGACAGGTGTAACAGACCACTCCGTACGGTTGGCGCGGAATATCCAATTGGTCATTAAAGAGGAAACCCATGTGACAAAAGTGGCCGACCCTTCAGGAGGCTCCTATTTCATCGAAACGTTGACTTCGGAGCTTGTTGAAAAAGCTTGGAGCCTGTTCTTGGGAATCGATGAGATGGGAGGCTATGATGCCTATCTCGCAACCGGACGACTGGCAGAGACGCTGGAATCCCGGAAAGAGGAAGTTGCAACGGGTAAAAAATCGTTGATTGGCACAAATGTGTATGCAGAACTGACAGATACCGAATTTGCGAATTCAGACTTGGTGAAGGTGGATGAACGCCTCGCAATACCGTTTGAGCAATTGCGTGAACGTTTTGCAAACGCCCACCCTCGGTCTGTCTTGCTGACATTCGGTACTTTGAAAGACTTTAAGCCTCGTGCGGATTTTGTGACAGGATTCCTGGCAACCGGCGGAATTCGTACGGAATGGAGTCCCGCTTTGGCCAACGCACAAGAAGCGGTTGATTGGTTGGCCGCTGAGCAACCGGATTATGCGGTTGTCTGTGCATCACCTGCCGAAACGGAACTGGTCATGGACGAGTTATTGAGCAAACTGCCCGAGCAAGTCGTGTTGGATGTAGCAGGAAAATATGACGCTGCGTTGTCGGAAAAATGGCAGGCCGCTGGATTGAACGGATTCCTATTTACGGGCCAAAATAAAATCGACAAGCTGTTGGAAATCGCTAGCAAAGTGGAAGGAGGAAAGGGTGCCCATGTTGAATAAACCAGACTTCAGTAAAGTTGCAATATCTGAATTAAAACAAACAGAAGCCTTTCAGGACGGGGCGGCTGGCCAGTTGTTCCGGACGAATGAAGGTATTGATGTGAAACCGGTCTATTCGGAACAAGACTTGGAAGGTGTAGAGCATCTGAATGATTTCCCGGGCATCGCTCCTAATACAAGAGGGCCCTATCCGACGATGTATGTCTCCCGCCCTTGGACCGTGCGCCAGTATGCAGGATTTTCAACGGCTGAAGAGAGTAACGCATTTTATAAGCGGAATCTTGCGATGGGTCAGAAGGGATTATCGGTTGCATTCGACTTGGCCACTCACCGTGGCTATGACTCCGATCATCCACGCGTGACTGGCGATGTCGGGAAAGCGGGCGTGGCCATCGACTCGGTCGAAGATATGAAAATCTTGTTCGATAGCATCCCGCTCGATCAAATGTCCGTATCAATGACGATGAATGGCGCGGTTCTTCCGATCATGGCATTTTATATAGTTGCCGCTGAGGAACAGGGCGTGGCACCGGAAAAGCTGGCCGGGACGATACAAAATGATATTTTGAAAGAATACATGGTGCGCAATACGTACATTTTCCCGCCGGACATGTCGATGCGGATCATTGCCGATATTTTCGAATACACGTCCAAAAACATGCCGAAATTCAACTCCATTTCCATTTCGGGCTATCATATGCAGGAAGCGGGCGCCACGGCGGATATCGAACTGGCCTACACGCTTGCCGACGGATTGGAATATGTCCGCACCGGTTTGAAAGCCGGCATTGATATTGATTCGTTCGCGCCTCGGTTGTCGTTCTTCTGGGCGATCGGGATGAATTATTTCATGGAAATCGCAAAGATGCGGGCAGCACGGAAGATCTGGGCACAAATGATGCAAACCTTCGATCCTCAAAATCCGAAGAGTTTGGCACTCCGCACGCACTCGCAAACATCGGGCTGGAGCTTGACTGAGCAAGATCCATTCAATAACGTCACACGGACATTGATCGAAGCAAATGCGGCGGCCATGGGACACACTCAATCGCTCCATACGAATGCGCTGGATGAGGCAATCGCCTTGCCGACAGATTTCTCGGCAAGAATTGCGCGGAATACACAGCTCTTCTTACAGGAAGAGACGTTGATGACGAAAGTAATCGATCCATGGGGCGGTTCTTATTATGTCGAGAAACTGACGGATGAATTGATGGCTAGAGCTTGGGACTTGATCGAAGAGATTGAAGATCTGGGCGGCATGGCGAAAGCGATTGAAACCGGTCTTCCGAAGATGAAAATCGAGGAAGCGGCCGCGAAACGCCAAGCGCAGATCGATTCTAAAACAGAATCGATCATCGGGGTGAATAAATACCGGCTTGAACAAGAAGATCCTATCGATATTTTGGATATCGATAATACACTTGTCCGACAAAAGCAAATCGACCGGATCAATCAAATGAAATTAGATCGTGATGAAACGGCTGTTGCGCAGGCTTTAGCCACGTTGACGGAAGCGGCCCGCAGCGGAGAAGGAAATTTATTGGCGATGGCGGTCGACGCCGCTCGCGCACGTGCCACGATCGGGGAAATTTCCGACGCGATCGAAAGCGTATCAGGTCGTCATAAGGCGGTGATCCGTTCGGTGAGCGGAGTATACAGTTCCAACTTCTCAAACGAAGAGGAAATTAAAGAAGTGAAAGCGATGGCAGATGAATTTTTGGAAAATGAAGGGCGCCGTCCTCGAATCTTGATCGCTAAAATGGGGCAGGACGGGCATGACCGAGGGGCAAAAGTCATCGCTTCTTCCTTTGCGGATTTAGGTTTCGATGTCGATATCGGCCCTTTATTCCAAACACCGGAAGAGACGGCTCTTCAGGCAGCGGAAAACGATGTCCATGTGATTGGGGTCAGTTCGTTAGCGGCCGGCCATAAAACATTGGTGCCTGCGCTTCGGGAGGAATTACGAAAAATAGGCCGTGAGGATATTCTTATCGTCGTCGGCGGTGTCATCCCGGCACAGGATTATGCGTTCCTGCGGGAAAGCGGCGCGACCGCCATTTTCGGACCGGGTACCGTCATTCCGGTTGCGGCGCAAAAGGTGATCGAAGAGATTTACAGCACGCTCGGCTATGAGGAAGTGGCGGATTGAAAGACAACAACCGTTTGATCGATGACAGTGCACTCCATGTGATGGATGGAATCCCGTCCACCCATGACGGTATGGTCTCTTCCGGACGGAGGCGGTTTGTCAAAAAGGATAAGTCGATTCCCATTGAACAGCTTCGGGAGAATATTTTGAAGGGGTCCCGCCTTGATCTTGCAAAGGGGATCACCTTGCTGGAGAGTTTGAAAGCGGCCGATAAACAGGCGGGGCAGCAATTATTGCTCGATCTGCTTCCAAATACCGGAAACAGTGTCCGCATTGGAATTACCGGTGTTCCAGGGGCGGGGAAAAGCACCTTTATCGAAGCGTTCGGCTTGATGCTTGCGGAAGCGGGCCATAAAGTCGCTGTTCTTGCGATCGATCCAAGTTCGACTTTATCGGGAGGCAGTATTTTGGGGGACAAGACACGGATGGAAGAACTTGCGAAGCATCCAAACGCGTTCATCCGTCCGTCCCCTTCTGCCGGGACGCTTGGCGGGGTGCATAAAAAATCCCGGGAAACGATGCTGCTTTGTGAAGCGGCTGGCTATGACGTGATTTTGATTGAAACGGTCGGTGTAGGTCAAAGTGAGACGATGGTCCGTGGCATGGTTGATTATTTCATGTTGCTCGTCCTTACGGGTGCGGGGGATGAACTGCAAGGGATGAAAAAGGGGATTATGGAGTTGGCGGATGGCATCGTCGTCCACAAAGCGGATGGTGATAATCTGAAGCTGGCGAAAAAAACGGTGCGGGAATATCGTCAGATTCTTCATTTTCTGCAACCTGCGTCTCCGGGTTGGACGTCCACGGCACTTCCGGTTTCTTCATTGAAAAAAACAGGGTTGGAAGACGTTTGGGATACTGTTTTGACCTTTCAGCAGGAGATGGAAAAGAACGGTTATTGGGAAGAACGCCGTCAAGCCCAGACGAAGGACTGGTTCCATTCCATGATCCAAGACCGGCTCATTGATTCTTTTTTTGCCCAGCCGGGAAAGAAAGAGCAAGTGGCCGCATTGGAGACTGCCTTGATCACGGGCGAAGTGACCGTTGCCGGCGCGGTGGATCAGCTGTTTCAGGAAGACCAGAGAATCTAGTTGGTAGCTTGTTCATGTCTAGCTCCGGGCGCCAGAGGCTTGGGTCATAAGCCATGCCGGCCATGTGGCATAAAGCGCCACATGGCCAGCCTGTCTTATGCCTGTCGCCTCTAAGCAGGCGCCCTGCGCTTTTGTTTTTTTGCATGTCCACATTTCAACTGTTATGATAAGGCTGTAAGCAAAGAAAGGGGTTTATAATCCGATGAATATGAATTTTAATCTTTATATGGATGATATTCTAAGACAAGCACGGTCTGAGATGGAAGCGAGTGGCTATGAGCAATTGCAGACGCCAGAGCAGGTAGATGAAGCGTTCGCTCGTCCGGGTACTACGTTGGTCATGGTGAACTCTGTCTGTGGTTGTGCGGGAGGCATTGCGCGCCCGGCTGCTGCGCATTCGATCCATTATGATAAGCGTCCGGATCATCTCGTTACCGTTTTTGCGGGACAGGATAAAGAAGCGACAGCGCAAGCTCGCATGCACTTCGGCGATGATCATCTCCCGTCTTCCCCATCATTTGCCCTATTGAAGGATGGGCAGGTAGTTGCGGAAATCGGCCGTCATGAAATCGAAGGGCATGACCCAATGTCCGTGGTGACGAACTTGCAAAGCCAATTCGAGGAATTCTGCGAAGAAGTGTGATGAAAAAAACAGTCCGCCCGTGCATAGCACGGAAAGACTGTTTTTTTGCTTTAGAGATTTCTTTACGTTAAAAAAGTACGCTTAACCCGAAAAGAACGCTGGACGCCACCATGGCAAAGATCATGAGATAGACGATGACTTTCTGTATTTTCTTATTGCTCATTTCCCGAACTCTCCTTCATCACTTATGTTCCTATTTTAACAGAATCCGTGGATTTCACAACCTGTAGAGATTTTTCTAATAAAAATGTACAATGGATAAAAGGGGGAATGGATTATGCAAAAAGTGGATCATGTTGGGATTGCAGTAAAAAGCATTGAGGATTCGATCGGCTACTATATACATACGCTCGGTCTGAAACTATTGGCCATTGAAGAGGTTGCCAGCCAAAATGTTCGGGTGGCCTTCGTCGATGCGGGAAATGTGAAATTGGAATTATTGGAACCGATGAGCGATGAAGGTGCCATTGCGAAGTTTTTGGACAAACGGGGAGAGGGCGTCCATCATATTGCGTTTGGCGTGACGGATATCCGTTCAAGAATGGCAGAGTTGAAAGAAAAAGGGGTACAACTCTTGCAGGATGAACCGAAACCGGGGGCCGGCGGGGCGGAAGTCGCCTTTTTACATCCGAAATCTTCCTTCGGCGTCCTATACGAATTATGCGATAAGAGTGGGAAAGGGGAGTAAAGAATGGACATTTACGATAAAATTAATGAGTTATATGATAAAAAGCGGGAGATCGAACTGGGTGGTGGCGATGAGCGGATCGCCAAGCAGCATGAAAAAGGGAAGTTGACCGCACGTGAACGGATCGACCTCTTGCTGGATGAAGGCACCTTTGTAGAACTGAATCCTTTCGTCACACACCGTACGCGCGATTTCGGAATGGATACGCAAGTCGGGCCAGGGGATGGCGTCGTGACGGGCTATGGAAAAATTGATGGCCGACCTGTTTATTTATTCTCCCAGGACTTTACGGTCTTCGGCGGGGCGCTCGGTGAGATGCACGCGATGAAGATTGCCAATGTGATGGATTTGGCGGCGAAAAACGGGGCGCCATTCATCGGGCTGAATGATTCAGGCGGGGCGCGCATTCAAGAAGGTGTCGTCTCCTTGGATGGATATGGTGAAATTTTCTATCGGAATGCCATTTTTTCTGGAGTGATTCCACAAATTTCCGTCATTCTTGGTCCTTGTGCGGGGGGAGCTGTTTATTCGCCAGCCATTACGGATTTCGTTTTCATGACCGATGAAACGAGCCAAATGTTCATTACGGGACCAAAAGTCATCGAGACGGTAACCGGGGAGAAAATCACGTCCGAAGATCTCGGCGGTTCCAAAGTACATAATACGATAAGCGGAAACGCCCATTTCCGCGGTAAAGATGAACAAACGGTGCTGTCGGATGTCCGCCGATTGTTGTCCTATCTGCCGCAGAATAATACGGAAAAACCGCCAGTCTTCCCTTATGACGGGTCGGATGATTATCGTCCGGACTTGGCGGATGTCGTGCCGTTCGAGACGATTCGTCCGTATGACGTCCGGAAAGTGATTGAACAAGTGGTGGATGCGGATTCTTTCTTGGAAGTGCAGCCGGAATTCGCTAAAAATGCGGTTGTCGGCCTTGCGCGGATGAAAGGGGAGTCTGTCGGTTTGATCTGTAACCAGCCGAGAGTGATGGCAGGTGGTTTGGACATCGACTCATCCGATAAGATTGCTAGATTCATACGTTTCTGTGACTCATTCAACATTCCGTTGATCACGTTCGAGGATGTTACCGGTTTCTTCCCGGGCATCAAGCAGGAGCACGGCGGGATTATCCGTCACGGCGCCAAAATCCTGTATGCCTATTCAGAAGCGACTGTTCCGAAAATGACGGTCATCCTACGGAAAGCGTTCGGTGGCGCATACGTCGCCTTGAATTCGAAATCGATCGGTGCTGACGTCGTCTACGCATGGCCGAATGCAGAAATCGCCGTAATGGGTGCGGAAGGGGCAGCGAATATCATCTTTGCACGCGATATTGCGAACAGCGATAATCCGGATGCGACACGCGCGGAAAAAATAGAGGAGTATCGAACCAAATTCTCGAATCCTTACGTAGCAGCATCCCACGGAATGGTGGATGATGTCATTGATCCGCGTGAAACGCGTATCAAGTTACTGCAAGCGCTTGATATGATGCGCGATAAACAGGAAACACGACCGAAGAAGAAACATGGAAATATCCCGCTGTAAGGAGTGGAAAGCACTGAATAAACAACGACTTCTCGATGAGTTTTTCGAACTCGTCCAAATTGATTCTGAAACACGACATGAACGGGCTATTGCGGATCATTTGATTGCCAAGATGGAAGGGCTTGGATTTGAAGTAGTGGAAGATGATTCCGCCCAACAGACCGGCCATGGGGCGGGGAATCTCATCGCTACTTTGAAAGGGACGGCAGAAGGTGCCGATCCGATTTATTTCACTTGCCATATGGATACCGTGGTGCCGGGACAAGGCATCAAGCCGGTATTGCGTGACGATGGCTATATTTATTCGGACGGATCTACCATTCTCGGAGCCGATGATAAGGCAGGCATCGCGGCTTTGTTTGAAATGGCACGGACTCTAAAGGAAAGCGGGAAACCACACGGCGATATCCAATTCATCATCACTGCGGGGGAAGAGAGCGGCCTTGTTGGCGCGAAGGCAATGGACCCATCTTTGCTGAAAGCGAAATATGGATTTGCTGTAGACAGTGATGGGAAAGTGGGCGGCATTGTCATAGCAGCCCCGTACCAAGCAAAACTTTGGACGACCATCCGCGGGAAAACAGCTCATGCGGGCGTTGCACCGGAGAAAGGCGTTTCCGCCATCAATATCGCGGCAAAGGCGATTTCCGCCATGTCGCTAGGTCGAATAGACCAAGAGACGACGGCAAACATCGGTCGGTTTGAAGGCGGCAAAGCGACGAATATCGTCTGCGACGAGGTTCATATTTTAGCGGAAGCCCGTTCCATCGATCGGAAAAAGTTGGATGATCAAATCGAGCATATGGTTCGAGTATTAGAACGAACGGCGACATTGAAGGGGGGAAAAGCGGAAACCGAAGTACAATTGATGTATCCAGGGTTCCGTTTTACCGGAGAAGCGCAAGTCGTCCAAACGGCCATGACTGCCATCCGCAATATTGGTCGCACGCCGGAACTGATGACGAGCGGTGGAGGGAGCGACGGCAATATTTTTAACGGTGCCGGCATCCCGACGGTTACGCTGTCCGTCGGTTATGAGGAGATTCATACGAAAAACGAACGAATGCCCGTTGAGGAATTGAACAAATTAGCAGAGCTTTTACTCGAAATTGTAGAGGTAGTCGCGACGAACCGGAAGGAGTGACATGATATGGCAGATTTGAAAGTGGTCATCGTCCAGTGTGGGAATGAAGAATATGCCCTGCCGGTCGATGCAGTCGTATCCATCGAGCGTTTGGAACAAGTAAATCCAATTCCCCATCTCCCCGACTATATGCTCGGATTGATGCGGATCCGCGGAGAGCTGGTACCGATTCTCGATTTTGAACAAATCCTATATGGAAGAAGTGCAAAGGAAGAGCCGGATGCCCGGGTCGTTGTTGTACAAACCGCAAAACTATTTATCGGCTTACTCGTACTAGATGCAAAGGAAATCATAGATATACCCGAAAACACACTGACTGACTCCAGTTTGATGGCCTACTCGAGAACGCCATATTTCAAAACGGTCGCCAATTTGGAAAATCGGATGGTGACAGTCGTCGATCCGGAAGTGTTATCCCAAACACTTACCGGCATCGATGAAATCGGTGCCTATGTGGAAGCGCAAGCAGCAAAATAATACGAATGCCGGACGATTTTTCCCGTCCGGTTTTTTATTCTAAACGCAAAGTGCAAAATGTATAAGGAATCGGATCATTACGTCAATACTAAGTAATGGAGGAAGTACGTATGACAACGGTCGGCAATTCACGGGGGCAGGCCCGGGTCATTTTACATTTGGATATGAATAGTTTTTTTGCATCGGTCGAGCAAGCTCATGATCCATCGCTGAAAGGGATTCCGATGGCCGTGGCGGGGAACCCGAAGGAGAGGCGTGGGATTTTGGTGACTTGTTCCTATGAAGCAAGGGCTCTCGGTATTTACACAACGATGACGGTTGGTGAAGCCAAGCGCATTTGTCCTTCGTTAGTCATCGTGCCGCCCGATTTTGAAAAATACCGGACGGCCTCCGCAGCTGTCTTTGCCATTTTGCGATCCTATACGGATTTGGTCGAACCCGTTTCCATTGATGAAGCGTATGTGGATATTACGGATATTGGGGGCCTGACAGACGCTGTTTCGATTGCAACCAATATGCAGCAACGAATTTTGAGGGAACTCGATCTGCCTTGTTCCATCGGTATTGCGCCGAATAAATTCCTCGCAAAGACGGCTTCGGATATGAAGAAACCGCTCGGCATCACCATTTTGCGGAAAAGGGAAGTATCGACGATATTATGGCCTTTGCCTGTGATCGAGATGCACGGGATCGGGAAAAGTACGGAAAAGAAGCTGCACGAACTTGGAATCCGTACGATCGGTGACTTGGCAGCATGCGATGAATATCTGATCAAGCAATCCCTAGGGAAAAACGGACTCCGCCTTCGCAAACGAGCCAACGGTATCGATTCCCGTCCTGTAGACCCGGAGGCCGCCGAGGATCGGAAAAGCGTTGGCAGCTCGACTACGTTGCCCGTCGACGAGACCGACTTGAAGGCTTGCCTCCAAACATTCCAATTGCTGGCTGAAAAAGTGGCCGCCCGATTGGCCAAGTCGGAGCTTGCCGGATCGGTCATCATGATTCAAATCCGGACGGCGGATTGGCGAAATCAGACAAGAAGCCGATCTCTGGTCAATCCCATTTATCAAGCTGCAGACATCTATAAAGAGGCGATTGATTTATTTCAAAAAAATTGGGATGGGGAACCGGTTCGCTTACTTGGAATCACGGTGTCTCAAGTCATTCCGATCCAGGAACTGCATGAACAACTGTCGATCTATAATTTCGAGGAACATTCGAAGGACGTGGAAATGAATGAATTGGTCGCACGGCTGGAAAAAAAGTTTGGAACCGGTACTGTCAAGCGGGGCAATCGGTGAAAGGGGAAAGATACGTTGGAACTTCAATTTTTAGGGACTGGAGCAGGCATGCCTTCCAAGCAGCGCAATACATCGGCAGTCGTTTTGAATCTTTCGGCTGAAGGGGAAGGATACTGGCTATTTGATTGCGGGGAGGCGACCCAGCATCAATTCCTATATACGACGTTAAAACCCCGTAAAATCAATAAAATCTTCATTACCCATCTTCACGGGGACCATATTTTTGGCTTACCCGGCTTGCTAGGATCGCGATCTTTCCTCGGGGGTGATGAACCGCTTGAGGTTTATGGACCGCGGGGTATCAAAGAATGGCTTGAGACGACGCTACGCATTTCAACAACCCATCTGACCTATGAACTCATCATTCATGAAATAGAAGAAGGGGTTATTTGTGAAACCGCCGATTTCCGCATCATGGCCAGGGAACTTCGACATGTCATCCCTTGCTTCGGTTATCGCATAGAGCAAAAGCCGTTACCAGGCAAACTATTGATGGAGAAAATCGAAGAAGCGGGAATTCCGAAAGGACCTTGGTTGAAGGACTTGAAAATGGGGGAAGACATTACGCTGCCGGACGGTCGCTTCGTCTTGAGTCAAGATGTGACGGGCGAACCACAGCCCGGGTTCATCGTTTCGATTTTAGGCGATACGAGTTATTGTTCGAGCGCGGTCAATCTTGCCGAGAACGCGGATGTTCTTGTGCATGAAGCAACATTTGACATGGAGACGGGCAATTTGGCCAAAGAATATGGCCATTCCACTATCGGTGATGCAGCCAAAACGGCGAAAAAGGCCAATGCCGGAACTCTGATCGCTACGCATATTAGCGCCCGTTTCATGCCGAGCGATCTGGTCAAACTGAGAGAGCAGGGCTTGGCCATTCATCCCCGTATCTACATTGCAGAAGACTTTGCAAGATTTGAATGGAAAGACGGCGTGGTGCTTCCGTTGACTGAATGATAAAACCCACGGAATACTGAATCCTCCGTGAGTTTTATTTTGTTATTAAAATCGCCAGCCAATCGAACAGCGAAGGGTTCGATTTGCCGTATTTCTGCGTCCTTTGCAGAAATTAAGGCACCGCTTTCGAACAACGCAGGGTTCGATTTGCCGTATTTCTGCGGTCTTTGCAGAAATTAAGGCATCACTACTATGTCAAGTACTAAGACTACGACCCCTGCTAAGCAGTCGCCCTAGTTAAAAACGCCAGCCCCGTTCATACTGCTCCGGCGGTTGGACCGTGACGCCGAGTTCTTTGGCGGCTGAGTAGGCCCAGTATGGATTACGCAATAACTCGCGTCCGAGGAAGATGAGATCTGCACGGCCGCTTTGCAATACCTCTTCGGCCTGGATGCCTGTCGTGATAAGACCGACGGCGCCGGTCGGAATATGGGCACCTCTCCTAATCGCTTCTGCAAAAGGGACCTGGTAGCCCGGGTAAATCGTGATGCGGGCTGCAGTGACGACCGCACCTGAGCTGACATCAATCAGGTCGACCCCTTGCTCCTTCATCCATTTCACCATTTCAATATACGTTTGGGGCGTCATGCCACCTTCTGCATGATCATGTGCGGAAATGCGGACGAATAGAGGACCATCCCAATCTTCTCGGATTGCATCAATGATTTCCCGCAGGAACCGGTAGCGGTTGCTAGCCGAACCTCCATAGCTGTCCTTCCGTTTGTTGGAGAGCGGGGAGAGAAATTCATTGATGAGATATCCGTGAGCCCCATGCAGTTCGATTACATCGAAGCCAGCTTTCTTGGCACGTACGGCCGCGTTTCTGAATGCCTGCACAGTGGCGTGGATCTCCTCCACAGTCATTTCCAACGGTGTTTTATATTTGTCATTATAGGCGATGGCGGACGGTGCGTAAATGTTCCCTTCCACTTCAGCTTTTCGACCGGCGTGCGCCAGCTGGATACCCATCTTCGAGCCATGCTGTTTCGAAAGCCGGACGATTTCTGCGAGCCCTTCAATATGGTCGTCGCTCCAGATTCCGAGATCCTGAGCGGAGATTCGCCCTTGTGGCAGGACAGCCGTCGCTTCAACGATGAGAAGACCGACTTGCCCGACGGCACGCGTTGCATAATGGATCTTATGCCAATCCTCGACCATTCCGTTTTCCCGATGGCTGGAATACATGCACATCGGTGACATGACAATCCGGTTTTTCAGTTCGACATTACGTATTGTATACGGTTCAAAAAGCTTTGACATCACTATCTACCCCCTTTACCAAGTATAACAAATGAAGGAAATTCAGGACAGTGCGCCCAATTCACGAGAACGGGATTCGGCCTGATTGATACAGTCGCCGATTGCCTGCTTGAATAAACGGATCTCAAGAGCTTTCAAACCAGCCTCGGTTGTGCCACCCGGACTGGTAATATTTTTCCTTAACTCTGCTGGCTCTGTTTTCGTCTGTTTCAACATTGCCGCAGCTCCTTCCAATGTCTGGATGATGAGTTCGCGGGCAACGTCTTTCGAAAGCCCTTTGTTGATCGCGGCTTCTTCCATCGCCTCCACTAAATAATAAACATAGGCAGGACCGCTGCCGGATAGAGCCGTAACCGTATGCAGGTCATCTTCCTCGAATTCTTTCACAATCCCGATCGATTCCAGTAAAGTGAGGACATGTTGTTTCATCTCTGAATCGACTGCCGCATTCCATGCCACTCCGCTCGCCGATTTGCCGATGGTGGCAGACGTATTTGGCATTGACCGTGCAATCGGCCGCGCTCCAAAACCGTCTTCCAGCGTCTGAATGGAAACGCCGGCAATTACCGATAATACAGCTGCCTCTTTTTTCAAATAAGGTGCCGTTTCGGTCATCGCTTGGTGAATATCTTTCGGTTTCGTGGCCATCACAACAAGATCGGCACGAGTCAGTGCTTCTTTCTCTTTATCTAAAATGGAGACTCCATACTTGGTCCGCAATTCTTCAAGCCGCGCATAATCGGAATGATTTGTCACAAAGACTTGCTCCGGTTTCAATGCCCCTTGTTCTACAATTCCGGCTATGATGGCTTCTGCCATGGATCCCGCTCCTATGAATACAATCGTTTCCATTTCCTTCATCCTTTCTAATCAAAAGCGCAGGGCGCCCGTCTAGCCGCGACAAGCGCTGGAGGCCATGCCGGAAAGGCGTTCTTTGCCTTTTTGGCATGGCCGAAGCGACTCGAGGGGCTGGACGTGAACATAACCTAGTTAGTTGGCTATCCAAAGACCAAAAACTATAAATTTTCCCCAATAAAAAAATGCGTTTTCGTCCCTTCTGATCAGGACGAAAACGCATGTTTCCGCGGTGCCACCTAAATTTGCCGGTTCCAACGACCGGCACATCTCAATTTCTTTCGTAACGCGAAAGGCACGGCTGTGTTTCCACAGCGGCTCGGAAGCAGGTTCGTAGCGGGAGCGGAATATGTGGCTTTCAGCCGGTGGCCACACTCTCTTCTCTCCATCACCGCAACTACTCGTCTTCGTCAACGCTTCAAGTACTTTTTATTAGAATGATTATATACATGGCCCTTCAAAAAAGTCAACATTCCCTACGTTTATTTCAACGATTGCAGGAGGGTTTGAACGTAAATGAAACAAAACATATGACGTTACCAGTAAAAAGAGGTACAATGGAATGAATAACCATTCATTTTTCAAAGGAGATACTTGCTATGATCCATAAAATCACTATTCCGACCCCTTTTCCGGTCGGTGATGTTAATGCTTTCCTTTTAAGGGGGGATGCCCTTTCACTGGTCGATGCAGGCCCAAAGACCCCGGAAGCTTATGAAGCAATTCAGCACGGCATAAAAGAAGCGGGCTATACACTCGACGATGTCGAGCAAGTCATTTTAACACACCATCACCCTGACCATGCGGGATGGATCGATGCGTTCGACCATGCAAAGGTGCTGGGCCACGCCTATAATAATCCCTATTTGACAAGGGATCAGGCATTCATGAAGCATCATGATGATTTTTATTATGAACAGATGGTGGAAGAAGGAGTGCCTCACGACTATCTGGTTGCGGCAAAAAAGATGAAGGGTACGCTTCGCTACGTAGGGGAACGACCACTTGATATTATCCTGAAAGAAGGGGATGAATTGCCGGGGCATCATGGCTGGACCGTATTGGAAACGTTAGGCCATGCACAAAGTCATATTGTCTTATGGGAAGAAAAAACAGGCAATATGATCGGGGGAGATCTCGTTCTGGAGAAAGTGTCCTCCAATCCGATTATCGAGCCGCCACTTGTGCCAGGGGAAGACCGTCCCCGTTCCTTGCTGCAATATAATCAGTCATTGAAGCGCCTTCTCGATTTGCCGATTGAAGTAATCTATGCCGGACACGGGGATGAAGTGAGAGATGTACACAGCCTGATTAAAACCCGCTTTGCGAAGCAGCATGAACGGGCGATGAAAGTATGGGCCATGTTGAGTGAGGGACCTCGGACCATTTTTGAGTTAACGCGTGAATTATTTCCAGCTGTCTACCAAAAAGAACTCGGACTAACGCTTTCCGAAACGATCGGCCAAACCGATTACCTCCTGGATCAAGGATTAGTGCGGGAACATCTGGACGAAAACGGACTGCTTCAATATGAGCAAGCGTAAGTCCATCCTCATCACCGGGGCGACGAGCGGAGTCGGGTTCGCCCTGACGAAGCGGTTATTGGCAGAAGGGCATGTTGTGACGGCGACCGGGAGAGCGAAAGACGTCCTGTGGGAACTGCAAAATGAAGGAGCCCACACTATTCCTGCGGATTTGACGCAAGCCGGAGAGGCGGAACGTCTTGTGAAGCAGGCCGGGATTCCGGATGTCGCTATCTTTTCCGCCGGGCTTGGCCTGTTCGGTCCTGCCCATACCATGTCGGATGAATCAATCGACAGGATGCTCGATTTAAATGTAAAAGTGCCGATGTTGCTCGCCAAGCGCCTGTTGCCGGGCATGATGGAGCGGGGGAGCGGGCAGCTGATCTTCATCGGTTCGCAGGCGGGAAAAGTGTCGACACCACAAACTGCAATCTATGCGGCCACCAAGCATGCGATTATTGGCTATACCAATGCGTTGCGAATGGAGGCGGTTCCGTTTGGCGTACATGTGACGACGATCAATCCGGGGCCGATTGATACGCCATTTATCGATCTGGCCGATTCGTCGGGGAATTACCGGAAAGCGCTCGGAAAGTATATCTTGCCCGTGGAGAAAGTGACAGATGCTGTCCTCCGAGCAATCGAACGGCCAGTCCGGGAAATTGATCTGCCGGGATACTTGGGAATTACGAGTAAATTATATGCAGTGGCACCTTCGCTTGTAGAAAGACTCGGTCGCAAGTTTTTTCATTTAAAAGGGGAGTCATGAGAACCGGCCGGGGCGCCGGTTTTTTGTGCTCTTGCATCAAGTTCATTCTCTGTCTATTGATTTTAGATTATCAAGATTCTTAGATAAACCCGTTTGCTTTTCATAAAAAACCTTGCGATACTTTATATAAAAGTTTGATTGAATTTTCAATGAACAAACTCAACTGCGTCAACACGAAAGAAGGAATTGTCATGAAGCTAAACCGTTTGCGTCAGTCATTTGAAGAGCTTGCAAGATTCACAGATGAAGGGGAAGGCATCAATCGGTTGGCCTACACCGAAACCGAGCGAAAGGCGCGACTTTATTTGATCGAACAGTTTGAACGCGCAGGGCTGAAGGTGCGCACCGATTATGCGGGAAATGTCATTGCGCGGCGGGAGGGGAAGTTCCCTGACCTGCCGGTTGTTGCGACGGGCTCGCATATCGATTCTGTCTATGCAGCCGGGGAGTACGACGGGACGGCGGGCGTTCTTGTTGCACTCGAGGTCATGCGCTCTTTCGCGGAGGAAGGGGTGGAGACGGAGCATCCGCTGGAAGTCATCATTTTCGCTTGCGAGGAATCTTCCCGTTTCGGCGCTTCGACCCTTGGAAGCAAGGCGATGACGGGGCGTCTGGACCCTGCGTACACACGGTCGCTGACTGATAAGGACGGCGTTACGCTCATGAGGGCATTCGAGGAAAACGGCCTTGATCTGGAAGAAGTCCATTTAGCCAAGCGTTTCCAGGATGAGATTAAGGCGTTTGTAGAACTGCACATCGAACAGGGGCCTGTGCTTGAAAAGCGTGGGAAGTCGATCGGCATCATTTCCGCCATCGCGGCGCCGGTGCGCTTCCATGTGCACGTCGGTGGGACGGCGGATCATTCCGGCACGACGCCGATGGATTACCGACATGATGCTTTGCTGGGTGGGGCAGAAATCGCACTTTCCGTCGAGCGTGCGGCGCTCGCAGAGCATGATTACGGCACGGTCGGCACAGTTGGTGTCTTCTCAATACAGCCAGGCGCTATGAATGTCGTACCGGGTGCCACAGACTTAAAGGTCGATATCCGGGGAACGAACCTGGAGTCACGCCAGCGTGTCGTGGATGCGCTGGCCACGGCGGTCCATGACGTGGCGAAAGCGCGTGGCCTGAACATTTGGATGGATGAAATCTCCAGCGAAGATCCTGTTCAGATGGATAGCGCCGTTGTGGAAGAATTAAAAGCGATCTGCGAAGAAAAAGGAGTAGCATGGATTGAAATGCCAAGTGGAGCCGGGCATGACGCTATGAACATGGCCTCGCTCTGTACGACTGGCATGATCTTCATTCCATCGAAAGACGGGCTCAGCCATAATCCCGCCGAGTTTACATCAATGGAACAGATCATGACAGGGGCGGAAGTCCTGCGCGAATTTATGATGATACAGGCGAAGGCGCTTAGGAGCCAGGTTTAACTCTAAATTTAATGGGAGCCTGGCACCGTTCGTCAATGGATATTGCGCTTACTGAAACTTCCGCCTCGTACTTCAGCGACTTCATAAACAGTGACAAACGCGGTCGGATCGATATCTAGGATGATTTCCTTCATTTTACTATCTTCCAGTCGGTTGATAATGCACGTGATTTCTTTGAATTGTTCATTGGAATATCCGCCTTGAACGATCTTGTAAGTCGCACTCCGGCCTAAACGGTCGCGGATTGTCGCTACCATTTCTTCGGGTTCGCTCGTAATGATCTTATATGTTTTGGATCCGCTAAGACCTTCTTCCACAATGTCAATCACTTTCGTGGCAATGTAATACGCAATGGCGGATAAGAAAGCCCCTTGAAGTCCGAAAACCGTCGAGACAATGGCGAATACAAAAACGTTCAGAAATAAAATCAAGTCGCTTGTCCCAAAGGGCATTCTTCGGGAAATCAAGACAGCTAACATATCAATCCCGTCGAGTGCACCACCGTTCCGCAAAGCGATCCCCATTCCCAAACCTAGGATGATTCCCCCTACAACGGTGATTAATAGCGTATCTCCTTCGATAATGGTCGGAACACGGTGCATTAAGCTCGTGCTGGCCGCCAGTGTAGCAATGCCGAGGATGGAGTAAAGGGCAAAGCTTTTCCCGATTTGTTTGTAGCCTAATATTACAAATGGAATATTCAAAATGGCGATGAGAAGGCCTAATGGCAGACCGAACACTTGTGACCCGACGATGCTTAGACCTGTTACGCCTCCATCCGACACTTGGTTTGGAATGAGTACAGATTCTAATCCGTAAGCCGCAATGACTGCACCGAGCATCACCCAAACACCGCGCGTGAAGAATTTCCATACAGGCACTTTTTGTTGAGTTTTTGGCATATGTAGTTCCTCTTTTAATCTGTTTTCTTTATTTTACACTTATGTCCTTCACCTTGTCAGTTCATTTCCTTTTATTCCAAGATTTCATTCAACCAGCAAAAAACGATATTGTTAATAAAAATACATAGATTCTATTGGAGGGGAAACCGGATGTCAAAACGGGAGATTGTCACATTTGCAATTGGAAAACCGAAAACGCTACCGTATGGGAATGGGAAAGAAATTGTAACGGGTATATGCAAAGATAAAGTGGAAGAAGCATTCTTATCAAAAGGTGGTTTCAATGGAGACGGTGTGGCAGATTTGCACTTTCACGGCGGACCGGATCGGGCCGTGTGCGTGTACCCGTTCGAGCATTATGCCCAATGGGAAACGGAATTCCATCAACCATTGCCAGATGCCACATTTGGAGAGAATTTAACCGTGTCCAACATGCTAGAAACCGACGTATTCATCGGCGACATCTATCGTATCGGTGATGCCGTGATCCAAGTGACACAAGGCAGAGTGCCATGCAGCACGATTTCGAAGAGAACCGGATTACCAAACATTATGAAGCGGATGATTGAAACGGGCTATACGGGCTATTTATGCAGGGTTCTCGAGGAAGGGACTGTCAGGAGGGATGCAACCATTTCATTGATCGAACAGCATCCCGCCAAGATATCCATTCTGTTCGGGAATGAAGTATATTTTCACCAGCTTCAAAATATAGAAGCGATGAAACGGCTTGCAGAGGTCGAGGCACTCGCGGACGAGTGGCGGAAGTCACTTCACAAGCGGATGGCTCGTTTGGAAGGGATGAAAGACGGCTCGACAGATGTGTAAATGGAAGTGATGACACACGAAAGGGGCACTGAGTAGCAATGAGTCTTGCACGGTCCCCTAAGCCGTCTATTCTGTTATAATTGGAACGGTTTACGTGCAATTTCTACCATCTATCGTAGCTATGAGGAGAACAATATATGTATACTTTGAAACAACACTGGTTCGGGAATATCCGGGCTGATATTTTAGCAGGAATCGTCGTAGGGTTGGCGCTGATTCCGGAGGCGTTGGCCTTTGCATTCATTGTAGGAGTGGATCCGCGCGTCGCACTTTACGCCTCGTTTACGATTGCGGTCATCACTTCGTTTGTCGGGGGCCGTCCGGGTCTGATTTCAGCGGCAACCGGTGCCATGGCTTTGGTTCTGGTCAACTTGATGGCGGATCATGGCTTGCAGTACGTGTTGGCGGCGACCGTTTTGACGGGGATTATTCAATTGATTCTCGGAGTGTTTGGAGTTGCGAACCTGATGCGTTTCATCCCGAACTCGGTCATGCTTGGATTCGTGAATGCACTCGGCATCATGATTTTCATCACGCAGCTTCCGTACTTGCGGGGATCGGATGCGATGACGTATATTTTCGCAATCGCTACACTCGTTTTGGTCTACGCGGTTCCGCGTTTTTTCACCGCCATCCCCGCGCCGTTGATTGCAATTGTCGTCATGACGACAGTCGCGCTGGTGAGCGGTGTATCGCTGCAATCGATCGGTGATTTAGGGAAGATGCCGAATTCACTGCCCACTTTTTTCCTTCCGGATATCCCGCTTAACTTGGAAACACTGAAAATCATTTTCCCTTATTCTATGGCCTTGTCCATTGTCGGTTTATTGGAATCATTACTTACTTCCCAAGTATTGGATGATATGACGGATACGCCGAGCGATAAAAACCGGGAAGCGCGCGGGCAAGGGATCGCGAACTTCTTCACAGGATTTTTCGGCGGAATGGCAGGGTGTGCGCTAATCGGCCAATCGATCATCAATATCAAATCAGGGGGTCGCGGACGTCTATCGACATTTACGGCGGGTGTATTCCTCATGTTTTTGATTATCGTATTAGGAGATGTCGTCGTCAAAATTCCGATGCCTGTCTTGGCAGGAGTTATGATAATGGTAGCTGCGACGACATTCAACTGGGGGTCGTTCAAGTTTCTGAGACAAGCGCCAAAAACGGAATCGATTGTGATGCTGATCACCGTTGCGATTATTTTATATACGCATAATCTGGCGATCGGTGTCGTCGTCGGTGTCATCCTGAGCTCTCTTTTTTTCGTCGCCAAAATCTCCCGCGTGACAGTGACGAAGAATGGGAACCTCTACAAGATAAAAGGGCCTTTGTTTTTCGCCTCGACAACAAAGTTTATCCAGGCATTCCGCGACGTACAGGAAAAGGAAATCATTATCGACTTTGAAGATAGTCAGCTATGGGATGAATCTTCTGTCGGAGCGATCAGTAAAGTGAAACAGAAGCTAGAGGAAGAAGGCGTGACCGTAACGATCCGCGGCCTGAATTCTTCAAGTGAACAACTATACGAAAAGTTACTATGAAAGAGGGGTTTTACATGAAAATTGCGGTTGCCATCGACGGGTCGGAAAACGCGCTGCGAGCCGCGAGACACGCCATTACGCTCGCCCAGCACTTCCCGGAAGCGTCATTGGAGGTCATCTATGTCGCGGATTACAATAAAGCAAAAGACGAACGGCTCTTAGCGCAAAGCGAGGAAAGCCTGCTGCTGAAACGAAAGCAAAAAGTGGAGCCGGTCCTGGAGCTGGCCCATGACGCTGGTGTGAAGGCGAAGGTGACGATGTTGAAAGGGAGTCCGAGCCAGGAAATCATCAAATATGTGAACGCCGAAGCGGTGGATCAACTCGTCATCGGCAGCCGCGGGTTGAATACGTTCCAGGAGATGGTGCTCGGAAGTGTGAGTCATAAGGTGATGAAGCATGTGGATTGTCCGGTGACGGTGGTGAAGTAGGGGGAATCTTCTACTATTTCCACCTGCCTTGGATCCAAGTGAAATGTTGATTGGATTAGCACCTCGACGATATAAGCAACTCCCTCCGCACCTAGAAGCAAGGGAGTTGATTTTTATTTAAATAAAGAAAATCATTTCGATTTTCCAATAGAGTAAGAGATAAAATGTAACACTCTACACACGGAGGGAATTGAAGCAAGTGAGTGCGAAAGACGGCGTGTTCCAGGCATTTCATCAAATTAAGAAATATGCAGAAGAAGGGATGTTCCGGAATAATATCTTTTCCACACTCCAGCTGTTCGTCATTTCGAATGAGCAGACGACTCGCTATTTTGCCAATGCGATGCCGAAAGATCTACATAAAAAGTTTGTCTTCAGCTGGCGCACGACCGACAACCGGAAAGTGGACAACCTGTACGAATTCGTCAAGCAAGTGCTGAATATCCCGGACGCCCACCGGCTCATTGCGCACTATACGATTGTCAGTGAAGATCAGGACAATAAAGCGCTCATGGTACTGCATCCGTATCAAATCCATGCCATAGAAGCGCTGTTCACATCGGCGGTGAAGCATAAATCGGGGTATGTCTGGCATGCAACGGGTTCCGGGAAGACGCTGACTAGTTTTGTGTCGACGAAGCTGCTCGCCCGCAAACCGGGGGTGGACCGGACTGTCATGCTGATTGACCGGAAAGACTTGGACAACCAGACGACGAGCGAATTCACCAAGTTTGCGTCAGAGTTCAACACCGGCATTTCATCCGGAACCGCCAGATCAAACAGTTTGATTGTCGGCACGGGGAGTTCCCGGGAGCTGAGTGAGACGCTTTTGTCGAGCGTCAATTCCAACACGGTCATCATCACGACTCGGCAGAAGCTGGAAGCCGCTCTCCGGTATGCGGAGAAACAGGAAGAACAACGGGGAACGCAGCGTTTTCAAAAACTCATGAGCCAGCACATCGTCTTCGTTGTGGATGAATGCCACCGGGCGCTAAGTGCGGAAGGCATGGGAGCGATTAAGCGGTTCTTCCCGAATTCGACGTGGTTCGGCTTTACGGGCACGCCCATATTTGATGAAAACAAAAAGCAGGCGAAGGGCCGTCTTGCCCGTACGACACATGACCAATATGGAGAAGTGTTGCACACCTACACCATTAAGAATGCACTGGAAGACGGCGCAGTGCTAGGTTTCCAGGTTGAACATGAAGATACAATTGAACCGACGTCACTTGATAACTACATTTTCGAGCAGCTGCGGCAAAAGGAGAAGTATGCGGGTGTCGGTGACGATGAATTGAATGGTTTGATTGACCAAATGGATGGAATCGAAAAGGAAACGTATATCGAATCGTCCAGCTATGAAAGTGACGAGCATATCCAGAAAGTGCTTCACAAGATCTTCCGCCCAGACAATGCCTATGTGAAATTCGATTTCCAAAACGGACGTCCGCAGAAATCGGCCATCATGACGACGAGCTCCATCGACATGGCGAAACGTTACTACCACGCCATTAAAGAGTTGACAGCAGACCCTGACTGGCTGACGAACGAATTCGCCGGACAACCCATTCGGACTGGTCGCACGATGGACGATCCCGATTTTCCGCGGATCGCCATCACGTATTCCCTCCAGGAGAACGAAGAAGATTCCAAGCAATCGCAGGATGAAATGAAGGACATCATCAAGGAGTATAACGACTACTACGGCACTGCCTGGTCGATCGAAGATATCGAGCGCTACAACGGGGATATCAACAACCGGCTGGCACGGAAGCGGGCGGAATTCAAGGAGTTCGGCAAACAAGTCGATTTGGTCATCGTCGTCGACCGGCTGCTGACTGGCTTCGACGCACCGACAATCCAGACGCTGTTTGTCGACCGCAACCTCAGTTATGCTAATCTGATCCAAGCTTTTTCGCGGACAAACCGGACGTACCCGGAGAAGACGAAAGGATTGATCGTCACGTTCCGAAAACCGGCGACAATGGAGAAGAACGTAGAAGACGCAACGAAGTTGTATTCACAGGCACAGGAAGAAACCGCCCTTGTGTACCCGTCCTATGACAAGTCGAAGAAGCGGTTCAAGGCGGCCCATAAGGAACTGGTTTCAGCTGTTCCGAACATGGCGGAAATCGATGAGAACTCGCCTTTGGAGCAACGTGTTGAATTTGTGAAGGCCTTCCAGGAGTTGAACAACGCTTACGAAGCCCTAGTCACCTACGATGACTACAACGATGACATGGAGAATTCCCAAGCGTTGCAAGAACAGGTGAAGACGCTCGAAAACTATCACGGTGTCTATAACACCGTGAAGGGTTCCCTGATGGAGGAAGGCGGAGAAGGAGACGGACCTGAGCCGGATTACTCGGAAATCGAATTTTACGGGGACTATACGGCGAAGCTCTACGACATCGACTCCACTTACATCGATCGGCTACTGGAAACATACGCGGCCAACAATCAAGATACCCGTGGAGAAATTGAAAAGGCGTTGCAGAAACTGAACAAATCTCCAGCTGTGAAGCATGTCTATGAAACGATCCTAAATGACATCGATGCGGAGAAAATAGACAAAGATGAGGATATACTCGTAGTCAAGCGACGCTACTTCACGAACGCATATGAAGGCGCAATCGAGAATCTTTCGAACACATGGTTTGTGAATGAAGACCAGCTCCACCTGTCAGCCATCCAATACGTACCGGGATCCGACACCATCCCGAACATCGGAGGCATCCTCGATAGCAAGCAATTTGATAAGTATAAAGAGGTTAACCCGGAGGCCAAGCCGTTGAAATATGGGCCGCAGATGAAGCGGGAGTGGCTGCAGGTGTTGAATGAGGAGATTGTGCCTTATGGGGAGGAATTGCGGTGAGGTAGTTTAAACTAGTTTGTAAACAGTAAACCATTATTGGAAATAGGTGTAGGTTCTCATTGAATTCTCAATGGCTCTGGAACCAGGCACCTCTTCTATATAAAGCCGGTGAAAATGTGGGAATGATTCAGGAAGAAATAGCGCTCTACGATGCCCAATCTTCACCCGACACAGCTGAACAAGTACTTGACGGCATCTTGATTGTAATTGTGCATGAACTGACAAATGTGATTAAAGTAAATATGAACATAGATTAGAACTTGAGGAAGTCTGCTAGACTAAGATGCAGACTAAATACGGTGACTGTGAAGAAATACAGATATCCGCCAGATTTGCAGAAGATGGCGGTGGAGACGTTGAGGCGGGGAATATGTAGAAATAGAAAATTGGAAGGAGTAATAGTGGTGAAAAGATACCTAAAGCACCCAATTGATTACCAAATCCAAATAAATTTAGTTCGTGATTTTAGATATTTTCTGTCAAATCAACTCTTACAGTACGGTGTAAAAGTGCCTCCAGATGATTCAAAAGTAATTTTGAAGTTTTTTGAACTGCAAAGAAGAGTAATAGCGAAGAGACCTAGAAAAGTTCTGATTTCGAAGGACTTTTCTTATCCTCCCGAAATTGCAGCTAGGGTTATGAAGTTGATACGGAAGATTGAGTCTGGGGAAAGTTTACTACCACATTTAAGTAGGAAGTTTTTAGACCCAAATTTCCATGATGCATTATTAAACGATTGGGGGATTCACCATCTTCATTTGGGTACTGAAATAGATAACGATGGCTTTGTTAACCGTAATAGAAGTGATTTTATTAATGATTATCTTCTATTTTTGAGGATCACTGATAAGCACGCGTATCTAATAAAAATTGGAAAGCACGGAGAATGGGCAAATAAAACCCTGTTTGAAATATTGCATAAGTATTGGCCGGATAGTATCTCACAATATAGGATAGTAGACGGTTTAAGTATAATTGGAAATGAGCCTACGGAGAAAGAACGGATGAAATTAAGAAAATCGGGTGCGATTACTTTAACATCTGTAAATGATAAAGCTGTATATTATCCGGTTGGCGGTGGATATGCAACGTCTCAAAATAGTCTTGAAGCTGTAAGGCAATCTCATTACTATTCTAACATGCTTACCTATGCAGAGATTAATATAAAAAGTAATATATCACATATATATATAAGCTTAAAACGGTTATATAGTAAAGTAGATAAAAGTTTGAATTTTCAACTTTTCATTTTCGGTAGCAAATTTTATGTGTGGGAGACAAATAGTAATATATTTATTTGTCTAACTAGAAATAGAGCATGGCGTATTCCGTTAAGTTCAAATGGAAGCAGTACAGTCGATTTCCTTCGATTAGAATTAGAATGACTTTACTCCAAAACTCCAACATTCCAATTGCCAAAAAAATCATCAAGGTCACTCTATTTTCAAGAAAGTTTTTGGCTAATCTTTGAATGGAGGAATAGCTTATTAAAAATTAAAGAGTCAATAATTAATTAGGAATTACGATCGAGCAGACTCTTACTCGAAAATATAAATACCATGGCTAATAAAATTGTTAATTATTGTTACATAATCTTGATTGATTATGCGCATGCAGTTAATAAAAAATTTATGTTTTTTACCAGTACTCCTACAATTATTGATATATTCATCAGCCTTTTGCCTTTTCATTGTGAAAAATTCGTTTTGAGGAGGACTTAATTATGTATGATGGATTACCTAATACAATTGCATCATCCAAACTAATTAATAAAGAATTATTAAAAGAAAAAATCTATGAGGGACCTATTCATTTACAAACAACCGATCACATCATTACACTTGAGGGAATAATAACTTACTCTCAAAAACCACGTCCTAAAATCTTATTTAAGGGAAGAATTGTAGTAGATGGTAAATTAGATTTTTCAAAATTGAATAGTTGGCAAGCTACAACAGATAATGGTTTGAACGGTTCGGTTTTAATTACATCCTTTGAATTTAATTCAAAAGGAGAAAAGCAAATTGGAGGTGAGTTTACTTATGAAATTTGCCAGCAAGACTTTCAACCTAAGGAAAAGATCTGCTTTTCTGTCTTAAACTTTGTTAACAATCGTGGTCAAATGGTTCGGTATGGAGATAGAGTTTATGCTGGGAGGATAAGTATTCAGCATAACGGCTACAAAATTATAATTGATAAAATCCCGGATAGCAAGAAAGTCTTTGATCAGTTAAAGAGAAATGGACGCTTCTCCATAACTCATGTTGGTCAAATTTACAGAAATGATAATAATGATATTGATTTTAAAGAAGTTGAAGAACTACTCGATAAAATAATGTGGACTCTATCATTTGCTGCCGGACACCAGGTAGGTATAGGTCATATATTCAACAAAACGGCAGAGGGCATACATATCACACACTATAGGCTTCCTCTAATAGCAGAATGGAAGCAACATTCCACCTGGTTTCCTTCAAATACGCTTGGCTCTTTAGAAAGTGTAATCGAAGGATTTTTGAACTTGATGGAAGATAACTTTTGGAACTCGCAGATTCCGATTCTATTATCTGGATACTTTGATAGCTTTGGTCCTTCTTATATTGAAAATAAAATTATTGTTTTACAAGCAACGTTAGAAACTCTCTCTTGGTCTTACTTAGTAGAGGAAACAAAAAAGGTAACTCCCGGTAAATTTAAAGCGAGTCGGGCTTCAACTAAAATTAGAAGAATATTGAATGAATTTAACATTGAGGCAACTTTGACTGGAAATCCAACATTAGAAAAACTTATAGACCAATATGAAGATGGTCCGCACCTCTTTACTAAAGTGCGGAACGATATAGCTCACCCAAAGAAAAAATTAGTTAGTCTAGATACCGATACACTTTATTACATATGGAGAATGGGAGTAAGATATTTTGAATTGATTATGTTAGGGTTGGCGCAATATAAGGGAGTTTACAGGGATTCGTTATTAGCACCTAACTTTGAGGGAAAAATGATTAGGGAAGTTCCATGGGTTCAACCGAAGAGCTGAATTTTGAAGATACTTAGTTAGCAATAGCAGTATAAACCGCAACAATAATTCCTAATTATATCTGAATTTTAGGGAGCGTAGGCTAAGACTTGTTTCATAAAGCATTTCAGTTTTAGGGTACCTGATTGAATTCTGAAGTTTGATTTTATAGCGTAATTCAAAGCAGCAGTTTGCGTCAATGACGTGAATAAATGGAGGTGAGACTTTACGAACACTTCATGAAAAAGGATTTGAAGAATTTTAGCCCTTCTGGCAAAGTTGTTTGAGGGAGGATTGACTTCAACTACCCCAATTTAATAACACGCAATTATATGAAATTAATTTTTCGGATGTCATTCCTTACGAAATTTACATAGGTACTATTAGATACCAAGACAATAAGGTTATTTTTTGCCGACAAGAGATCAGGCTCGCATTGGACGAAGGAGCAATTGGGTGACTACTCAAAGTCTCCATAAGTATCTGCGTACTATGTAAAGAGGGCTTTTTCCTTTTTATGAATTAAAGTTTAACGCATGACAAAAATCTAAATTTGAAACGTGATTATCGAATTCTTGAGGAGTTAGGATATAGGGTGCAGGACTCTAAAGGGTAGAAACCGACAAAAGTGCTTTGATAGGCAATATCTTTTTGAATGATGAAAACATTGCTCACCGGGTTGGGAACTTATGGAATCATTGTTTACTGTTGCGTTGATTAAGGCCTATTTTAAAGGAGACAAATATGAAGAATGGTTTAATTTCTTGCATGCCGTAGATTAGTTAGTGAAGGATGCCGAGTTCCAGTGAATTATCAATCGGAAGCCGGCACTTTTATTATGGGAGTGGATAAGATCATTATGCCGGTCTTGCAACGACCCTTACCCGTTTATAGGATTTAGAACATATGTATGCTACAATAAAAGAGTAATAGAATAGGTTACTCAAGGGTGGTCGGCCATTTCCCGGTAGAAGGGAGGTGGTCGCATGTCAGTATCTGAAGCGCTAATGCTCATGTTAACATTCGGAGTATTAATCGTAGCGATATTGTCGTTCCACAATAAAAAATAATCCATCCTTGAGTGGGTGCTCATAGCGGATGGATTATTTTATCTAGCGAGCTGATCTCCCTTGTAGGGAACCTGCTATTACAGACCGCCTAATTAGTAGCGTTGGGCGGTCCTTTTTAGTTTATGCATTTGTTGAAAAAGTATTCTAGTTACCTGTATTGTATTGCATGTTGTTAAGTATTTCAAGCAATCTGTTCGCGAAATGGCCTGTTAGGTTCTCATTAAATTTTGAATTTCACCTGAACCTAGAATTATTTAATAATTTCGCCCCTGTTTTTGCAATAATAACTTAGTTTTGCCGCTTAATTTTCCATTAAATTGCCGTTATCGAATTGTATATACATTTACAACATTTTATTTTTTAACGATTTTATAATATGATGTCAGTAAGATCAACAATATCGTGAGGTGAGCAAAATGGATAAAGATCCGATGTTGCAGGAAATTCTTCATGCCCTAAAACTCCATGGCGAGCATATCGATAAGCGTTTTGAAGAGATAGATCGGAAGTTTGAGGGAATGGACAGAAGATTCGACGACATTACCGTCCGATTGGACCGGATTGAAAAAAAGCAGGACATTCAGCAGATTGAAATTGCTGATGCGCATGAAAAGATTAATTTTGTCACCCGCACTGTCAGCTAACATGACGACATCCTCCGTAATATGCAAAATTAGTCCTCGATATTGTCGTTTAACCATAAAAAAATAATCCGTCCTTTATGGCCAGCTCATAAAGAATGGATTATTTCTTCCAGAAGCTGACCCCTTGAAGGGAACCCGCCATTACCGACCGCCTAATGTTACCAGCATTGGGCGGTCTTTTTTAGTTTATTCAGTGAGCCGAGGGTGCCTGGCACCGTGCTCAGGCAGTTGTGTTTAGACTTCCGTTCGAACGGGTATAATTAAGCGCTAACCTGGTAAGTAGCTATCTCACCGAGAAAACTACATGGTAACCGCGGAGCTTTAATAGTGGAAGAGGTGGAAAGGGGATATTGAATTGCATATCACCAGGGTATTTTGGTATGCGGTCGTTATTTGTATAGCGATTGTACTATGGGGTTCGCTTGCCCCAGATCATTTAAACGAGATGACGGTTGCAGCGACTGCATTTATTTATGACCATTTTGGATGGTTTTACATATTTGTCATTGTCGCGATGATCAGTTTTTGTATTTATATGATGTTTTCCCGTTTTGGCAAGGTGAAGTTGGGAAAGGAAAATGAGAAGCCTGATTTCAGTTTCCTTGCCTGGTTTGCCATGTTGTTCAGCGCGGGCATGGGCATCGGGCTGATGTTCTTTACTACAGCGGAAACCATCTCACATGCTTTCATCAGTTCGCCGAATGCGACGCCAGGGTCCGATCAGGCGATTATCGAGTCCCTTCAATACGCCATGTTTCACTGGGGCCTGCATGGCTGGGGGCTCTATAGCATTGTAGCACTGGTACTGGCTTACTTTAAATTTCGCGTCGGTGCTCCGGGATTGATCAGCGCTACGCTTGAGCCGTTATTTGGCCAGAAGATGATGCGGGGCACAGTGGGTCATATCGTGGATACGCTTGCGATCTTTGCGACTGTCGTCGGTGTCGCATCCACACTCGGCTTCGGATCCGCGCAAATTAACAGCGGTTTGACGTATTTGTTTGACGCCCCCAAAACGTTCTGGTTCCAACTGATCATTCTGTCGATTTCGACAGTATTATTCATTCTATCCGCATGGTCGGGCATTGGACGGGGAATCAAATACTTGAGCACCCTTAATATTGCCGTGGCCTTTATCCTTTTACTTCTCTTGTTTGTAGTGGGTCCGTCCATGTACATTTTAAATCTCTTTACAACCTCCATCGGTAAATATGCAGGGAATCTCATTGAAATGAGTTTTGAACTGAAGCCGCTGGATGGAACCCAGCGCGAATGGATCAATGCGTGGACAATCTTTTATTGGGCCTGGTGGATATCGTGGGCACCATTTGTAGGAATGTTCATCGCACGTGTTTCAAAAGGCCGTACAATCAGGGAATTTGTCGGAGGTGTATTACTTGCCCCGACACTGGTCACATTCATTTTCTTTGCAGTATTTGGTGGATCGGCATTATACTTGGAGCAAAATGGACTGGCCCAGTTGTCCGCATTGGTTACAGAGACGGTGACATTCGGCATGTATGAGCATTATCCGCTTGGCACCGTCTTATCCATCATTACCGTGTTTGTCATTGCGATATTTTTCATCACATCTGCGGATTCTGCCACATTCGTACTCGGCATGTTCAGTACGGGCGGACAATTGAATCCTTCCAATGTGGTCAAAATCATTTGGGGGCTTGCGTTATCCGCGATGGCCGCCATTGTCATGTATTCCGGAGGCATTAAAGGCTTCCAAAATATGCTCATCATCTCAGCGTTGCCTCTTTCCCTGATTATCGTTTTGATGGTCGCCTCCTTTTATAAGATCATACAGCAGAAAGAGTGATTCGCTACACAGGGGATGGCAGGTGACAATGAGCAGGATAAAATCATAAGGTGGGATCATTGTGAATCTGTTGAACGTTAGAAAAGGACAGTTTGTCTACTATCAAAACAAGCTGCACAAAGTGTATTCTGTAAAACCTTTCTTTAAAAAATCGGTTCATCTAATCCGATTAGAAGACTTGGAGCAGGAACTCGTAACTGCGAAAGAAATCACTTTGTATAGACCAAAGCATTTAGATAGTTTTCTGTTCAATTATCAACGATATACGCTTCATAAAGACGTGAAAGCAAAAGTCGGTGATTATATATTGATCATCAATCCTAAGCCGGACTCCTTGGATCATCACCACTTGCACGCAATGGAAATCGTATCTTCGATAGAAGCGAATGGTGTGATTAGCAATAAATCGAATGGGATCAGGCATAGCGAGTATTGGGTCATGGTACCAGGTCTGGAAGAGGGTGCAACCATCATCGATCTGGAACACCCGGATCCGCAAGCTTCCAGTGCACACGAAGCGATAAAGCAAGAACCAGAAGTCCAGTCAGGTCCAACTTATATCCCTAAAATAGGCGATGTTTTCCAGAAAAATAATTGTGACCCCGTCATTCAGGCAATGGTCATTGCGATTAGAGGAGAGATAATCTATTTAGGAGGAGATATGGAGGTCCACCTGGATGAATTGACGAACAGTAATGCTTGGAGCTTAATTGCACACGTGCCTTTGTGAAAGGTGCCTGTGCGCCAAACAACCGTGTTTGTTTGAATAAACACGAATGTTTAAACATTCACGATTATTTCTTGCACAGGCACCACTTTTCCATCTTTCCGTTATCCCCGAGAATTGTAGCTACTAAAAGAGGATTCACCTGGTTTGTTGCAGCCAGATGGATCCTTTTTTATAGTTGAGTGATCCGATGGGACTTGGACAGGTCCGAGCTAATTTGGTCGGCGGTTTGCAGCAGCAACGGAAGAAATTTTTCTTCAATAAGTTGGCTATTTATACGATCGGCATGCGATGAAATATTGATCGCGGCTACTGTTTTCCCTTGATGATTTTTTATGGGGGCTGCTAACGAGCTGAGTCCTTCTTCTAATTGCTGTTCTACGAATACCCAGCCATCTTTTTTTATTTGCTCCAGCCGTGCCAATAAGGCAGCTGGATCGACGACTGTTTGTTTTGTGAATGATTGTAAATGTATTTCCTTGAAAAACTGTTCCTTCTCTTCAGTAGATAAATATGCCATCAACACTTGTCCCATGGAGGTTGCGTAAGCAGGTAATTTGGAACCCACCTCCAAAGAAATAGCCATGATCCGTTTTGTCGGGATTCTGGCAACATAGACAATGTCTGTTCCGTTTAAAACAGAAATAGAAGTCGATTCTCCTGTTTGTTCGACTAGTTTTCTCATATGAGGATGGGCTATTTCCCAAATGTTTTTGGAAGATAGATAAGAATAGCCTAAAGAGAGGACTTGAGCAGTTAACGAAAAATGGCCCTCCTCAGATATAGCAAACCCTAAACTTTCTAATGTAAGTAGTATTCTACGGACCGCTGGCCGGCTCAACCCTGTAATTTTCGCAGCTTCCGTTACAGTGAGCGTTGGATTTTCATGTGAAAATGCCTGGATTACAAGTAAACCGCGTTCCAATGATTGGATAAAATCAGCGTTATTAATGGAATTATCCGAAAACTTCATTGACAATCTCCTTACTTTCATGTTTATATTAAAGTGTACGATATACGATATAATTGTACGTTTATCGTACAACATATACTATTTTCTTGCAAGACTCAAAGTAAAGGAGAATAAGGATGAAAACAGCGATTAAACAGCTTCAATCCGTAATTGTGGATGTTCCAATCAAAAGACCTCATCAATTTTCTACCGAAATTGTGACAACGAAGAGTTTTTTGATCATTCAAGTAGAGTTGGAGAATGGTCTAATTGGGATTGGAGAGGGAACGACGCCGGGCATTTGGTGGAATGGTGAAAGTACCGAGACGATGCAGCTTGTAATTGAGCAGTACATCAAACCGCTTCTCATCGGGAAGGACCCAAGGAATATTGAGCAGTTATTGCAGTCGTTTGATCGTCATGTACGTGCCAATCCATTTGCAAAAGCGACAGTCGAGATGGCGCTGTTTGATGTCGTCGGCAAAATCTACAATGCGCCAGTCCATCAATTATTAGGCGGCTTATTTCAAGAGGCGATCGATGTGAAATGGGCGTTGGCGACAGGAGATGCGGATGCCGATATCGAAGAAGGAAAAGAGCTTGTCCGCAGCAAGCAATATAAAGATTTTAAAATCAAAGCAGGTAAATTCGAGCCGGCTGTCGATGCGGCACGTGCGGTGAAAATTGCGGTAGGGCTGCGGGGAATTTCCACAATCGGCATTGATCCAAATGGTTCTTGGGACAGAGGAACGACGGTCAGATGGATGGATCGACTACACGAAGCGGGAGTCGATTTCCTCGAACAGCCGCTTTCTCCGTTAGATTTTGAAGGGGCAGCCAAATTGGTGGAGATGAAAAAAGTACCTGTCATGGCGGACGAAAGCGTCGCGACCATTCAAGATGCGCACAGACTCGCCCAAGAAAGGGCAGCGGATATCTTTTCACTTAAAATCCATAAATCGGGTGGGATGCGAAATACATTGAAAGTGGCAGCGATTGCAGAGGCAGCAGGGATTTCCTGCTTTGGGGGGACGTCGCTTGAAAGTTCAATCGGATCGGCGGCAAGTATCCATGCGTTCGGCGTGTTAAGAAATTTAGACTACGGTTGCGAAACATTCGGGCCGCAATGGCTTGCAGATGATCTTGTGAAAAAGCCGCTTGCATTTCAGGATGGCAAGATCAGTATCCCTTCCGGTCCGGGACTAGGTGTCGAATTGGATGAAGCAAAGATTGAGAAATATAAAAGAAGGCAGGGGGTACTCGCAAATGGCGTACTTTGATGCACCTCATTTAACTTTTTTATTTGACCTGGAGCTGCAGGTGGAAAAAGCGCATTTGCCGGGGACGACGCCAATCGGAAACAGAAGAATTATCCGGGTGGAGGGCGGTCATTTTAGCGGCGGAGAGGTAAGTGGAAAAGTCATTCCCGGCGGAGACGACTGGATTACGGTACGCCAAGATGGAACCATTATTCAGGACGTCCGTATTTTACTTCAAACCGACGACGATGAACTGATCATGATGTCTTACAGAGGAATTCGAACGGGTCCCAAAGAGGTGCTTGCGCGGTTGGATCGAAATGAAGAAGTTCATGTGGAGGAGTATTATTTCAGAACCAATCCGGTATTTGAGACAGCATCCGAAAAATACGATTGGATGAATAAAAGAATCTTTGTTTCAACAGGACAGCGGTTGGCAACGGGAGTAAAGTACTCTGTTTATCAAGTAGATTAAGAGGCGGTGGAAATATGATCAAAGAATTTCCTCTTGAAAGTGATGTGAAACTGGCGGGCTGTGATACGCCGGGAGAAAAAGGGACGGTCATTGCGCTGCACGGGCTTACGGGCAATCATAAAACGTTTTATCATTATCGAAAGCTTTTGGAGAACGAATACCGGTTTATTACTTACGATTTACGCGGCAGAGGGAACAGCAGTCCGGCAGATGAACAGACTTCCTTATTTCAGCATGCGGAAGATTTGAAAGCGTTCATTGCCAAGAATGAAATTACACGCCCGATCCTGATGGGTTATTCCATGGGGGCTTATATTTGCGCCCAAGTGGCAAGCGAAACCGATGTGGAAGCGCTGATTTTGCTGGACGGAGCAGGAACGACTGAAGAGCGGCAGCGTGGGTTGATCCTTCCTTCTTTGAGCCGCTTGGAGAAGACATATGAATCTCCGGATGATTACGTCGCCCAAACGAGAAAGATTTACGAGTCGCTGCATATTAAATGGGATGACATCATTGAAGATATTGCCCGGTATGAAGTGAAAAAAGCGGCAGAAGGCTATCGACATAAGTCAGAATCCTCTGACATGGAGAAGGATTTTAACAGTTTTTATGAATTTCATCCGAAGAAAGTGTTTGAAAAGATTTCCTGTCCCATCCTTCTTGTGATTGCAATCGGTAAATTAGGAGAAAAAGAGTCTTTATTCACAAAAGAAACGTATACAGAAACAATTTCTGCCGCGAAGGAGATCACCACAATGGAAGTACCGGCAAACCATTACACGCTCCTATTCGAAAAACAACCTGAAGTGGAAGAGAGCATTAATGCGTTTTTACACAATTTGTGAAGAGGTGACGAGATGTATATAGACAAACAAATATCCATTTCTGATGCGCTTGCCCATATTCAATCAGGACAAACCATTATGGTCGGAGGATTTGGGTTAATCGGCAGTCCGCTGTCGGTCATTCAACATTTGACAGAGCATGATGTAAATGAACTGACTGTAATCAGTAACAATGTAGGGGAGGCTGGAAAAGGGCTTGGCCTGCTGCTAAGGCAAGGGAAAATAAAAAAGGCGATCGGTTCTTATTTTACAAGCAACCGGGATGTGGCGAAGTTTTATAATGAAGGGAAAATCGAACTTGAACTATTGCCGCAAGGAACGTTATCCGAAGCAATCCGGGCAGGGGGAGCAGGAATCGGCGGATTTTATACGAAGACTGCAGTAGGAACGGATTTAGCAAAAGGGAAAGAGATCAAGGAAATGAAAGGGGAAACATACTTGCTGCAAGAGAGCTTGACAGCAGATGTTGCGATTGTGAAGGCTTGGAAAGCGGATCGTTTAGGCAACTTGGTTTATTACAAAACGGCTCAAAATTTCAATCCGAATATGGCGACAGCGGCTTCGTTTGTTATCGCGGAAGTGGATGAAATTGTGGAAGTCGGGGAGTTGTCTCCAGAGGAAATTATAACCCCTCATTTATTTGTAGATGCCATCGTCAAAAGTGAGTGGGCGTTAACGAAAGAAGGGGTGAGACAGATTGGATAACAGCAGGGAATTGATCGCAAAACGGGCGGTGCAGGAACTGACTCCTCATTCGATTATTAATCTGGGCATCGGGATTCCCACGTTGGTTGCGGAGTATATTGACGATACGCAGCATATTTTACACACGGAAAACGGTATGCTGGGGGTCACGTCGGTTGAAGAAAAAGACATCGATCCCCTTATTGTGAATGCTGGCAAACTGCCTGTCGGTGAGGCAGTCGGCGCTTCTTATTTTAGCAGTGCGGATTCATTCGGGATGATTCGCGGGGGACATATTGACGTGGCGATTCTAGGTGCACTGCAAATTGATGCGAAAGGAAGGATTGCGAACTGGGCCATTCCGGGAAAAGATATTATCGGTGTTGGTGGCGCCATGGATTTGCTGGAAGGTGCGAAGAAAATCATCATTACCACAAATCATACAGCGAATGACGGCAGCCCTAAATTTGTAGAGACGTGCACGTTCCCGATTACCTCTGAACGGGTGGCCGATACGATTATTACCGATTTGGCCGTTTTTCAATGGCGGGGAGATCATTATGAACTTGTGGAACTAATGGGGAACAGCACTTTAGAAGAAGTCCAGGCGAACACAACGGCAGCTTACACTATTAGCGAGCAAGTATTCCAGCAGGAAAAAGTGTGAGGTAATAAGTACACTGGAGGCTTGTAGATTTTATGTATTTAATAAGGATTGCGCTAAAAATGATTAGTGAAAAATGATGATGTATACCAAGTTGTCATACATCATCATTTTTTCTTAATGATAGTCTGTGCGTTCGAAACCAGGTCGATAGAAAGCATTATTCCCGTACTATATGCAACTCGGATTGCTAACATATATAGTAAGTTCTTGAGGTTTTTAAAAGCGTTTACAATTACTGTGATAAAAATATATAGTACAAAAGGGAGAAGGACAGGATGAAAGCGAATCAGTTATTGCTGCAAAACTTAATTGATATCAATCCTCGCACCGGCATCATTAAACTCCATGACAAACGGATGGGGTTAATTCCCATAGAAGCTTTAGGGATTTTACGTCATGATTTAATAAATACGCTTGGAAAAGAACGAGCAAAAGGTTTCTTAATGCGCTACGGCTGGGCTTGCGGTAAACAAGCTGCCGAATCGTTAAAGGAAAATTACGAATGGAAATGTATAAGAGAACTCGTGATGTCGGGAACAGCTATGCACACCCTTGAAGGAATTGTCACAGTGGAGCCGGATGTTTTAGAAATAAAAGGGGATCATTTATATTTTACAGGATACTGGAAAAATTCGTTCGAAGTTCTCAACCACTTGACGGAAAAAGAGATTAGCAGTGAAGCGGTTTGCTGGACGCTAATCGGCTATGCTAGCGGTTATTTAACGAGCGCTTTTGAAAAAGAAGTCGTGGCGTACGAAAAATACTGCCGTGGGAAAGGGGATGCGGATTGCTATTTCGTCGCTGAAACGGTAGCGCATTGCGATGAAGAGCATTTAAAAGACTTACGCTACTACAAAACTGAATCCTTGCAGACTGTTTTGGAAGACGTCTATTCGGAGATTGAACAATTGAATAAAAATATTATCGAATCCGAAGAAGCCCAAAATCAGCTGACGGAGCTTTTTCTGCAAGGGAAGGATATTAACGAAACGACAAGTGCGATTGGCCGCATCCTGGGCCGCAGTATTGTAATTGACCACTATAAAGAAGTATATTCCTCTCATTTTCACTGTCCTGCAGAGGAAGCCGCCTATCAAAAGCGGGCGGACAGCGGAGTCATTAAAAATGAGCAAGACGGATTGTTTTTTGAAACATTTACGATAAATAGTCATAATACGTGGCTTGGGAATTTGACGATCATCGGAAAATGTAAACCGAACCAAAGGGAACTGTTAATTATTAAACGGGCACTCATGGTATTTACCATTCAAATGTATCACCAAAGTAAAATGACTGAATCGCTTTTGACGAAAAGAGAGCATTTTTTTGATGAAATGATTGAAAATAGATTTATCGATAATATGAATTTGAGCAGACAAGCAGCTGTTTTTGGATTTAATACAAAAGAACCGCATTGTATTATTACCCTTAAAATTCTACCTGAAAAAATGAGAGGACGGGTGTTACATTTTTTAGCAAAAAACGATACTGAAATAGATTTATTTATGAAAGATAATTATATTGTGATTATCTTTGGCGCTAGCAATGATCAAGAAGTCCAAGATTTTTCAGTGCGGTTAATGAATGGCATTAAACGGCATGTACCGGATGTTATTTTGCATATCGGTTCCGGGCGGATTGCTGAAACGGTCCATGATATAGGGAAAAGTTATGTGGATGCCACACGGATCTGTGATTTTGTTCAGCTGACGTATCCGATTAGCAGCAGGGTGGCGACCTATAATGATCTGGAAGGGATTATGATGTTTTTAAATGGCGCAGACCATCAAGAATTGATCAAGTTTTACAAGAAAACCATTGGCACGTTAGTGGATTATGATAATGAAAATTCCGGTAATCTGCTCATTACCCTGAAATCGTATTTAGAGAATAACGGCAATCTACAGCAGACAGCATGTGATCTGCATTTGTCCATCGCCGGCTTGCGTTATCGGATTGAGAAAATTGAATCACTCAGTGAGATCGATTTGAAGACAGGATCGGGACGGTTTAATGCACAGCTCGCTACAAGAATTTACTTTGGGTTGAAAATCATTAATTCTTCTAACACTGCTATCGAGATATAGGAGCAATCCACTAGTCATCTGTATCGGTTATGAATCGAACCAGATGACTTTTTTAGGCCTGGATTTGTGGTACTTAGAGTCCTCCGCAAAAACTGCTAGTCATCGTGAAGTATTTACTATCTATTTGCAGTTACAGATAGTTATGAATTGGTGTAATATTCAATTAAGTAAAGTGATTGCAAAAAAGGAGGAGTATTCTTGACTACACAACAAGCAGTTAGAGTCCCATTGACAGGCGCAGAATATCTTGAAAGTCTCAAGGATGATCGTGAAATTTGGCTGCACGGTGAGAGAGTTAAAGATGTGACAACCCATCCTGCATTCCGGAACAGTGCCCGTTCGATTGCACGCCTTTATGATGCACTGCATGATCCAGAATATCAAGCTACGTTAACGAGAGAAACCGATACAGGAAATGGCGGGTTTACGCAACGCTTTTTCCAACCCGATACAACTGCGGAGGATTTATTCAAAACACGTGATGCGATTGCGCAATGGGCTAAAATGTCCTATGGCCAAATGGGAAGATCCCCAGATTACAAAGCTTCCTTTCTGGCAACCTTGGGCGCAAATCCGGAGTATTACGGAAAGTACGAGGCTAATGCAAGAAGATGGTATAAAGAAGCGCAGGAGAAAAACTGGTTCTTCAACCATGCGATCATCAATCCGCCAGTCGACCGCAATAAGCCGCTGGATGAAGTGAAAGATGTCTTTGTTCACGCAACAGGCGAAACAGAAGAAGGCATCCTCGTCAGCGGAGCAAAGATGGTCGCCACGGGATCGGCACTTACCAACTATAACTTCGTCGCACATTATGGCGCGCTTGCCATTCCAAAGGAAGAACACGCACTTGTCTTTATCGCGGATATGAATACACCCGGCGTAAAGCTGGTCTGCCGTTCCTCCTACGAAATGAATGCAGCTGTGACCGGTAGTCCTTTTGACTATCCATTGAGCAGCCGGTTCGATGAAAATGACTCTGTGCTTGTTTTTGAAAACGCTCTCATCCCATGGGAAAACGTACTCGTTTACCGGGATATTGAAAAAGCGAACAACTTCTTTGCTGAAAGCGGATTTCTCCATCGCTTCACCTTCCATGGCGTGACAAGGTTCGCCGTAAAACTCGATTTTATCGCCGGGCTGTTAATCAAAGCGCTTCGAGGAAATGGAACCGATACCTTCCGCGGGGTTCAAGCCAATTTGGGGGAAGTCATCGCCTACCGGAATATGTTCTGGGCGATTAGTGATGCGATGGCATTGAATCCGGAAAAGAGCGCGAACGGAACATTGCTGCCGAACTTGAATTACGGATTGGCGTACCGTGTATTCATGTCCGACGGGTGGTCGCATGTGAAAAATATTGTGGAGACGGTCGTCGGGGGCAGCCTGATTGTCCAGCCTTCCAGTTCAATGGACTTTAAAAATGCGGAGCTGCGTCCGCTCATCGATAGACTTTACCGCGGATCCAACGGGATTGAGGCCGAAGAGAAAATCAAGGTGATCAAATTGCTATGGGACGCAATTGGTACAGAATACGGTGGCCGTCATGAGTTATATGAACGGAACTATTCGGGCAATAACGAGAATATCCGGATGGAGAACTTGATTGTCGCCCAAGCGAACGGGAATGCCCAAGAGTTCGAGGATTTCGTCCAGCAATGTATGGATGACTATGACTTGGATGGCTGGGTGAATCCGACTTGGATCAACAATGATGATATTCAAGCTTATCAGAAAAAATGAAATACAATCTATAACAATGGGGAGGAATTTGGAATGGTAAAACAAGTTGCAAAAAAGAACGAACGGGTGGAAGAGGTCTTTGCTTTATTTATTAAACACGTGAAAAACTTCCTACAAGAAGCGCATTTAAATCATGAGGAATATACAAACTTTGTCAATTGGGCAGATCGGCTGGGGCGCAAAGGGGAATTGCCGCTGTTTGCGGATGTGTTTTTGGAAACCCACGTGTTGAGAGCGATGTACACGGACAAGCCCGGCACACAGCCATCTCTTCTAGGCCCATATTTCATTGAGGGATCGCCTTTGATCGAAACAAAGGACGGCAAAATCCTTGAATTGACGCAGCGTCCTGATGAAGCTGGAGAAGTTATGTACTTTAGCGGGAATGTAAGCAGTACGGATGGCAAGCCGCTTGCGAATACCCGCGTGGAAATGTGGCAAAATGATGCGTCCGGAAAATATTCCGCATTCGATTCAGACGCACCTAGATATAACTTCAGGGGCCATTTCTTCACAGATGAAAATGGGGATTTTACTGTAAAAACAATCGTCCCGCTTCCGTATTCCATTCCGACTGACGGTCCGACAGGAGAGTTTTTGGAGTATACGGAGCAGCATCCGATGCGTCCGGCCCATCTTCATCTAATGTTTGAAGCGGAGGGGCATGAAACGCTCATTACGCAAGTGTTCTTTGAAGGGGATGAATGGCTGGAAACGGACGTGGCCGATGGGGTGCGTTTAGACTTAATGACGACACTTGAGGAGAAGGATGGCTATAAAGTATCCTCATTGGATTTTGTAATGCGTAAAAATTAATAATCTCAAATGACGAGGGGATGATACAATCCCCTTGTTTTTGTATCAACAGGAGTGAGGGGCATCTTGTGCGGTCCAAACAGAGTATGTAAAGAAGGGATTTACGGAAGGAATTGTAAGATGAATAAAGAGGAAGCGGTCTGCGCGACAGCTTCCTCTTTTTGTTGTTTTTCTTCATCCTGATATTCGAGCAACCGGCCGTCCAAGCGTTCCAGCTGCTTGACCTGCGAATGGGGGAAACCCTCCATGTTCGTTTTCTGGAACATATCCAGCAAGAACAATGTATTTTCCCTTTTGCGAAAAAGCACCAACCAAGTCTTACGTCAAGCGATGAAGTGAACTTTCTTCTGCAATCGTGCGCAATAAAGGGCTAGGTTCGCCTACGCTGTATAAATGCAAATAATGCATAGCCCGGGTGCACGCCGTATAAAATAATCGACGCAGGCTGTCATCTCCGTATACTTCCGCGGATGCGTTGTAAATGATAACCGCGTCGAATTCAATGCCTTTGGCCAAATACGCCGGTATGACGACAACGCCTTGCTCGTATTCAACCGATCCGCTCTTCACGAGCTTGATATCCTCAATACCGCGCAAGGAATCGTATGCAGCAGCGCTTTCCGCTGCAGATTTGCATATAATCGCGATGGTGCGATACTGCCGTTTCTGTAAGTCTGCCACTTTGGATGTAATGGAGCGATGCAATTCCGCTTGATTGGACAGTTGCGTCAATTGGGGTTTCTCGCCACCGCGGTCGAACGCTTCAATCCGTTCGCCGTTCGGGACGAGTGCACGCGTAAATTCGACGATCGGTCTTGTGGATCGGTAGCTGCGGGTCAAGTTGATGGCCGCCGTTTCATCCGGACCGTATAAGCTAGTCAACGTTTGAAAATCAACCATTTCACTTGCATGGGCGAATATGGCTTGGTTAAAGTCGCCGAGCACGGTCATTTTGGCGGCAGGAAACAGACGCTTCAAAAATTCGAACTGGAACGGGGAGTAATCTTGTGCCTCGTCTACTAGTATATGTTTGATTGAACTGTTCGTTTGAAAGCCTTGAATCAGCTCTTTCATTAATAAAAACGGTGTGGCATCTTCGTAAAACAGTTTCCTTTCATCTAGCATTTTCACGGTAGACCGGCAAATATTCGGCCATTCCTCTGGTGCTTCCTGATCCATCCATTGGCTGATCCGGTTAGGGTCTGTGAATAGATTCCTATAAATTCCCTTGATATTGACGAACCGCAACGCTTTGATCCGTTTACGTATCGGTCTTAACTTCTGTCGGACAAGGAAGCGGGCTAACGCATCAGGATCCATTTCGTAATCATGAATCGCTTCTCCCCGAAAACCGCGCTTTTTCGCCAAGTAGGTGAATGCTTGGTCGTACTCCTCATCGCTAAGCAGTTCGATTTCCTCCTGTACCCATGGCTTCTTTCGTTCGTTCCTTTCAGCTTCATTTATTTGCTTTAATAACCAATCCTTCAATTTTTCAAGTCTGCTATGAAATCGGAGTTCGGTGTCCCTGCTATAAAACCGTTCCGCAATTTGTGCAGCGGTCACGATTGGCGTTCCTCTGAAATTGATCTGCCTGAATACCATACCGGATACCTCAAGCGATTCCCGGTATGCCTGGAGCGCTTCGAAAAAGTGAGGGGTGGCCTTGAATCGGATGCTTGCCATCCTTGTTCGATATTCCGGGTTATCCTTTGCAATCAAAACATATTCCAATTGGTCGTACGGATTTTCCACTTTAAATTCATTTTTCAACCGATGATCCAAATATTCCTGGAATGTGACTTGCTGCATATTCTCTTCGCCGAGCTCTGGCAACACATTGGAAACGTAACTATTAAATAAAGAATTCGGTGAAAACAGAATGATTTGATCGGCTGTTAGCACATCGCGATTTTTATAGAGTAAATACGCAACCCGCTGCAGGGCTGCCGATGTCTTCCCGCTGCCGGCTGCGCCGTGCACAATGAGCATCCGCCCTCGATCGTGCCGGATGATCCGGTTTTGTTCCTGTTGAATGGTGGCTACGATACTGTGCATATGTTTGTCTGTCCCTTTACCCAGCACTTCTTGTAAAACCTCGTCTCCAATCGTAAGGCTCGTATCGAACATCGATTGGATCAAGCCGCCACGAATGAGGTACTGCCATTTTTTCTCCAATGTTCCATGGATGACACCTCCCGGGGTAGCGTACTGTGCAGGACCAGGTGGGTAGTCGTAGTAGACACTCGAGATCGGAGCCCTCCAATCGTATATCAGAATGTCTTCTCCGCTTGGATCCATGAGCGTGGAAATGCCGATATAGATTCGTTCTGTAGTCGGAGTTCCATCTTCAATGAAATCGATGCGACCGAAATAGGGCATCTCTTGCATCCGCCGCAAAGAAGCTAATCTCTTGGAGGCATGTCGATGCGTGCTTTGGTTGACGGACAGTGCTTGAGCTTCTTGTCGTAAGCCGATGATCGTCTCCAGATAATCGTCGAACGTATCCAAATTCACTTTTACTTCATCCCAAAAATGTTTGCGGATCTTCACGACTTCCTTCCGCCGCCTGGAAGTTTCATCCTCCAATTGATTGATTTGCTCCGCAATCGTCTCCATTACGGAGTTCACTCGTTCTTGCTCCTGGCGAAGTTCCAAGTCCATATCCACCACTCCTTATTAAAAATAAAGGTTGACAAAAAAGGATTTCATGAGATACAATTAAAATAGGGTAACTATACATAAAAAACCATTTAAAGTGTATCCTTATAAACTTACCATAGTTTCTCTTTTTTATCAATGTGTTTTCCCGATCAAAAAGCCATAATTTTATTAATAAAAAAGAAGAGTGGAGGCCGCCTGCATAAACGGTTTCCACTCTTCTTTCTATTTACTGCCGGGTTTGTCATTCTTCTACTTCTTCACTGTCCGGATTGATTCCAAATTCATTCCGTAATTCTTCAAAAACGCCTTTCAGTTCCATTTCTTCCATCCAGAAATTGACGGTGTTCAGGAACTGTTGATCGCCTTGCTGCATGAGATACCCAAATTGACTTGGCTCCCACGGGTTTTCGGATAATGCTGCATACAGGACGTCGTTTTCCCTTGCATAGTGGATGGCTTCGATGCTATCGGTGATCATGACATCGACTTCTCCGCTCGCAACCTTACCTGGGATATCTAGATTGTTTTGGACGACAATTACTTTTGCTTTTGTAATATTTGCATCAACAAATTTTTGGTTTGTCCCACCAGGATTCACTCCAATGGTCACGTCAGGTTGATTGATTGCTTCTAAGCTCGTAAACTTGTCCTTATCTTCTGCGCGTATCAGTGGTGATTTTCCAAATGGAATATATCCGTGTGAAAATTGTGCTTTCATTTGTCTTCCCATATTCCGAGTGATTCCACCCATGGCGATATCAAACTTATCTGCCAGCAAATCATCCATTAAAGTAGGCCATGTAGTAGCAACGAACTTTACTTCGACCCCCAATTCTTTTGCAAGTGATTTGGCTGCCTCGATATCATACCCCTCATATTGTTTCGTTTCTGGGTTGAGGTAGGTGAACGGTTTATAGTCTCCCGGTGTCCCTACTCGGATATAGCCCTGGTCAATAATTTTATCCAACCTGGAATCAAACAGGGATTCTTTAATAACTTCCTTATCTTTTTCACTGGCTGCTGAGGTGAATAATGAGTAGGTCAAAAACCCGGTTATTGCTAGAACAACTGCTAATACTGCTTTCAAACTATTTTTCATTCCCAAAGCCCCCTATAATATTCATACTATTTTAATAATTATATCTATTGCTTGATAGCTTGTCAATTATCCAACCGTCTGCATAAGATCCCTCCAATATTTTTAAAAAACCTTTGAAACTTTTCCCGAAAATCTCCGTCTGTACGTTGCTAACTAGAAGTATGATGGCTGGGAGTGTAGTGGTCGAATGAAAGATTTAAAGCAAACTCAAAAAAGATATCGCCCGGAGATTGAAGGGTTACGTACGATTACGACGTTGTTAATAGTCATTTATCATATTTGGCTGGGGAGGGTATCCGGAGGCATTGATGTATTCTTTGTTCTATCCGGCTATTTGATAACCATGTCTCTTCTATCGAGAATGGAGAGAGCGGGTAAAGTGCACCTTGGGGAGTTTTTAATGGGACTCGCGAAAAGGCTGTTCCCTCAAGCCTTATTGGTCATCATCATGATTGGAAGTCTGGCATTGCTGTTTTTACCTTCGTTGGAATGGAGCCCGATCATTGCCCATATGGCCGCGTCTACGCTCTATTTTGAAAACTGGCGTTTGGCGTTCGATGCGGTTGATTATTTAGCGCAGGATCATGCGGTAAGTCCATTTCAACATTTTTGGTCATTGGGTGTACAAGGGCAATTTTATATCCTATGGCCGATTTTAATCACTACTGTGTATGCTCTAGCCCGGAAAGTCTTGAAAACGCCGGTGCGTAAAACGTTTTTATTAGTATTGTTCGTCGTCTTCATCTGTTCGATCGGTTATTCTATATATCAAACAACAGCGAATCAGCCTTGGGCGTATTTTGATACGTTTGCACGCATGTGGGAATTTAGCATTGGCGGGATGTTAGCATTGGTTGTACCGTATGTATTTCTGAATAAATGGCTAAACACGGTGCTGGGTTGGTTGGGGCTCTCTATCATTTGTGTAACAGGTTTCTTGCTTCCGGTCTCAACGGGGTTTCCCGGTTATCTAGCGCTAGTTCCGATTAGCGGGGCATTATTGGTGTTAATCGCTACCGAAAATAGTACGAAATTCGGTGTGGATCGATTGTTAAGCGTCAAGCCGCTGACTTTTCTAGGCGGCCTTACTTATGGGATTTATTTATGGCATTGGCCACTTTTGATTTTCTATAAGGCAGCGACGGATGTAGAAACCGTTCCGATCGTCGAGGGGATCGTCATTATCATGGCGACGGTTCTTTTATCACTGCTCTCCACAAAATTACTGGAAGCACCGATTTTGAAGTTGGATAAAAAAAGAATGAACGGCAAACTTGCGGCTGTCTTATGCGGCCTGTTGGTCGTAACAGGAAGTTCCATACTAGCCATTACTACATATATCGAAAAGGCGAAGGCCGATGCGCTGGTCGCCAGTTATGATGAACAAGACTTTCCGGGAGCAAAGGCTGTCTATGAGAATACCGAACCCCCAAAAGGAATCGATCCCATTCCGGCCTCTATCGATATTCAATCAGATCTTCCTTCTTTTTATGAGAATCCAAACTGCTTTGCGAAAAATAGTGTCCATGTACAGAAATGTTCATATGGAGTGGTAGCGGATCCCATCTATACAGTTGCGCTTGTCGGCGGATCGCATTCTGGACATTGGTTTCCGGCCCTGGAAGTTTTAGCAGAAGACCTGAATTTCCAGATTGACGTCTACAATCATGATGGCTGCCGATTTACAAACGAAGATCCGGAGCGGCACTTAACCGAGGCTTGTTTACAGTGGAATGAGAATTTGATCAAACATTTAAAGGAAGATCCGCCAGACTTGGTTTTCACCACGTCCACATTGAATAAGCGAAAGACGATACCGACTGGTTATATTAATCAATGGAAAGAGCTGGAGGGGATCACCACGATATTCGCTGTACGGGATAATCCTCGGATGAAAAAGAATATCCCTAGCTGTCTAGAAAAAAATAACAACCCGCTGCGCTGTGCAATTTCTAGGGACGAGGGAGTGTCGAAGGGAGTGCCTTGGGAGAATACAGAAGGCATTCCTTCGAACGTGGTTTTCGCAGACCTCACGGATTATTTCTGTGATCAAACCACTTGCTTTTCCGTCATCGGGAACATCATCGTGTATCGTGACGATAACCATATCACAGCAACGTATGCAAAAACATTAGCTCTTCCTTTAAGGGAACCTTTGAAGCAGGCGTTGGAGGGTTTATAAAAAGAGCATGTCTGTTGTCTGTGTTACAGAATAAAAAGAATGCCAGGTTCTCCATTTTTTCAGTCAAAAAAACTTTTTAAAAAATCTTTGAAACTTTTTCTGAAATTCTCCGTCTGTACGTTGATTAAATCGGCAGTGGGGGAAAATAGATGAGAAAAATGTATAGTAATGCGCTGTTGCTTGTGTGCTTAAGTGTAGTGATGCTATGGATTGGTGCGAAATGGAATGTGGTGGAGTCGGCGTTTTTTAAGGGGCTCGGAGGCGCGTCTGCAGAGGAGGAACCGTTTGTCATAGAGAGAGAGTTTGAGCGGGTTCTGACATTGCCGGAGCGACAGCCCATTTATATGAAGGGGGAAGCCTTTATTCAAATTGGCGAGTTGGAGGCCAATCAGCCGGTTGTTGTCACAGGTGAGAATGAGGTGTATTATGAGCTTCGTCTAGGAAATATGACTGCCTTTGTCCGGAAGGGGAAGGAAACGGTTGAAAAAAAGAAGCTTTCGACATTGGTGCGTACGGAGCGGTTCGCTGCTGTCAGTACGCTGCACAAGACCGCAGTGTATGAGGAGGCGGACTTGCAAAGCGCCATTTTCCTGCAGCTGGAAGAAGGGTATCGCTATCCAATCATAAAAGAGATAGAGGATTGGTATATCATAGCCATCGGAGAGCGGCCGGGATATATCGAGAAGCAGACCGTTACGTTGGACAAAGGTCTGCCTGTGTTGGTTTACCACCATATATTGCCGCGCGATCTGATGGAAACGACAGCAAGTACGATTTCGTTGGAGGCGTTTGAGCAGCAGATGGAGTATTTGTCGGATCATCAATTCATGACGCTGACCGCACATCAGCTCTATGATTATTTGGAAGGTCGTCTAGTTGTACCGGGCAAAGCCGTGCTCATCACCTTTGACGATGGTTTATTATCGACAAAGGAATATGCGTATCCGATTTTGAAACAATACGGGTTTCGTGCGCTTCAGCACATCATTTCCTCACGTACGGATCGTGCACAAGGCGTGCAAACTTTTCACACGGAAGGACCGTTGCAGTATTTAACTGCTGCCGATTTGAATGAGTTGGCGGATGTTTTCCAATTTGAAGCACATACGTATGAGTTGCATTCACTTCAGAATGGTGTAGATTTAGGTGTTGGGTTAGACCGTTCTCAAGAAGAAATAGTCCTAGATTTACAGAGGAATTTGGAGCAAGTGCCGGCAGCCGTTTCATTAGCTTATCCATATGGACATTATAATGAAGCATTTATCGCTGCGGCTAAAGAAGTCGGGCTGTTGGTCGGTTTTACCACAAGTGAGGGTTACGCCAATCGGAGTGCTTCCAACTATGAAGTCTGTCGGTTTGGAATGACAGAAAATAGGTCATTTGAGCAATTTGTTGCGTATGTGGATGGGGACATGACGTGGCCGTAGAGAAGGGTGATTTTTCGTAAATGAATGAGATGGATCAAATAATCGATGAGCATTCGCGCTATTTAGTGCGCATCGCTTATTTATACGTAAAAAATTGGTCGACTGCAGAGGATGTTGTACAAGAAGTCTTCATTACTTATTTTCAAAAGAGCGACCAATTCCGCAATGAGGCGTCACTAAAAACGTATTTGACGAAAATGACAGCCAATCGTGCAAAAGATTATTTGCGCTCGTGGAAACATAAAAAAGATGTGCTGTTTGATACCATTTTCGCTTCGGCGCAAGGCGTAGAGGAGGTCGTGCTGGAGCAGGAGCAGCTGGCTTCATTAGAAAAGAATCTTTTCCAGCTTCCGTTGAAATACCGCGAGCCTTTAATCTTATTTTATTATGATGAGCAGTCGATAGCGGACATTGCAAGCTATCTGAAGCTCAATGAAAATACTGTGAAAACACGGCTGCGCAGGGCGAGGCAGCAACTGAAGGAATTTTTTGAGGAAGAGGAGGTGATGGGCAATTGAATGATTTCAAACAGAAGCTCGATCAAATGATGGGCGATACAACGGAGCAGGAAAGACGGATCAAGCAACGTGTGCATGAAAATCTACGGCCAACGGCGAAAAGTTTTTCCTGGCAAGTGCTGTTTGCCGCGGTGGCGGCACCTGCATTGGCACTGTTCCTAATTTTTACAGTGAACCCTTCCGATCTGCTTTCTTCCGATCAGGGACGGGGTGTTCCGTATGATCCGCTGGATGATTTGGCAAAGATTTCGGCGCTGCAAAAAAAGAAGCAGCTGTCAGTGGTGGAGTATGAAGAGTTTGCGGAATTACCGCATTTCGATCAAGTGGACGGTTTGTATTATATCGATAAAGAACCGTTCTCATTAGACGGAAGTTCTGATACCTTCCATACCGTCATCGAGCGCAAAGAGAACCTATTCGATGAGGTTGTCTATGAAGCAGGGGATATTGTACGAACGATGACCAATACGACAAGCCATTTGCCGACCTATAACGATGTCTATTACGAGGTCATTGCAGTCCCGGGAGATCGGGTTGTGTTGAAAAATGGACAGCTGAAGATTAATGGCAAACCGTTGCAATCCGAAATTATGAATCGGTATGAAAAAATGGGCATCACGATTGCAGGCGGGTACGACCAGGTGTTGAATGCACGGGAATATTTCTTATTGAACCATTTCCCGGCAAATGGAACGATGCAGGGGGCCACCATCACGCCCGTACACAAAATCTATGGGGAAGTGGTCGGCGTTGCAACGGAGGAACGTACCGATTCGATGTATTTGGATTATGTATCGGGACAGCTGACGGGTGACTATAGACCGGAGCAATACTTTGATTTGTATTTATATGACGAGCTGCTTGGCTTTCAAAGCTTGCCACAGACGCCGGTATTTACACAACTCAACCGGTTGGGTGAATTGTTTCTAGAGGCTTCTTACCGAAAAACGATTCCTGTTTCAGAAAATGAAGTGGAAATCCGCTATCAATATGGGAGAGAAGGCGTCGCGGAACAAGTGTTTCATATGAAGCGGGATACGGATACGGGTAGCTGGGTGATAGAAGAATAGGTATGGGTGTTGGGGGAATGGGAACCCCGGCACACTTCAAGAATTGATGGAAACCAGGTTGGCAACTGCCCAGAAAAACCAAGCCGTCAACCAACCGCTTATGATATAGGTGCACCAATCTGGTTTTCTACCGATTCATCAAAAATATGGAGGTGTTTCATCTTGATAAGTAAGCGAGCCGCAGTAATAATGACTCTGCTACTCCTATTCGCAGCCATTCCATTCCGAGTGCAGGCTGCCGCCAAATTTTCCGACGTTGATACACATTGGGCGAAGAATGAGATCATGTACTTATCCGAACGCAATATCATTGGTGGTTATCCGGACGGTACATTCAAGCCGAATGAGCCGATCACCCGGGCGCAGGCTGCGGCCATGCTCATCAAAGCGTTGAACATTCCGCTGACAGAAGATGCGTCCGTCCAGTTCAAAGATGTATCGAAGAATTCACCGTACTACGCAATTCTCGCGACGGTGAATGAAAAAGGGATTCTTCGGGGCGATAATGGTTTCATGCGTCCCGGTGAAATAACATCCCGTGCGCAAATGGCTGCGATTTTGCGACGTGCGTTCAACTTGCCGCTTGACAAGCAACCGACATTTGTCGATGTCACGCCGGCTCACTGGGCGTATCAGGACATTAATGGGATTGCGAAACAGCGAATTGCGGGCGGGTCGGACGGCCAGTATATGCCGGCAAACCCTGTTACCCGTGCACAATTTTCGGCATTTCTGGTGCGAGCGCTGGATGATGACATGAAACTCAGCCGCTATCATTCTTATGTCAGTATGAAAGGCATAGCTGTTGAGCATAACGGATCCTTATATACGATCTCTCCGGATTGCTATACATGCGGGAAACTGATCAAAAAGGATTTGAAATCAGGCAAGGAAGAAGTGTTATTAAGCAATGAAGATTTTTCTTCTGATGGCGGCACATATGTTGTCAGGTTCAATAAAGGATTCCCGCTCATCGTCTATAACGAAGAAATTTTTCTACCGTTTTGGTCTGCGGTCCATGAAATGACCGATGTCCCGTTTTCATATGGGTTGATTCGTACGAAGACGAGTATGGAGGATGCGCCCATTGACTCTGCTTTGATGAAAGGAATGGGTGGGCGGACATTCCGCAATCTATTTGTTTGGAATGATCGAATCTACTATACGAATGAAAAAAATCAAGATGAACCTTATTTAGAATGGAATTTTAACCAAAGCATCCCGCAAGACAGTCCGCTTATCCTCTATTCGACAGCGATGGATGGCAGCGATCAGAGAAAAGAATTTGCGTTCAATGCACGGATCATTTTTGATGAAGTATCCGCTATGCCAAGCGTTCCTTATGTGAATCAAAACAATAAATCAGTATTGTACGATCACTCAACCATGTACTATTTCAACAAGGCAGGCGTCTTCAAGTATAGTCTGCTAGATAAAAAGGCGAGCAAGATTTCGAATGTGTTGGCAAAAAATATGGAAGCGACAGCTACGCAGTTAATCGTCACGGATCAAAATGGGAAGAAACATACGTTGAAGAAATAATATTAGCAAGTACCAGGTTGGTAGCTGACCAGAATATAAAACTGTCAACCAACCGTTTATTATAGGGCGTACCAACCTGGTTTTCAGAGATAGAGAGCCTAAGGAGGCATCGAAACTCAAGGAGGATTATCATTTTGAAAAGCAAACTAACCGCTGTGTTGATGGCTTTCCTGCTTCTATTCACGGCAGTGCCAGCTCAGGTAAAGGTACAGGCTGCTACACAGTTTTCCGATGTACATAACCATTGGGCGAAGAATGAGATCAAGTACTTATCCGAACGTCATATCATCGGCGGCTACCCGGACGGCACCTTCAAGCCGAATGAGCCGATCACCCGGGCGCAAGCCTCTGCCATGCTCATCAAGGCATTGAACATTCCCCTGTCGGAAAATACGTCTGTCCAGTTCAAGGATGTATCGAAAAATTCACCGTACTACCAGATTCTCGCAACGGTGAATGAAAAAGGGGTCCTCCGGGGCGACAACGGCTACATGCGTCCTGGCGAACAAACTTCGCGGGCACAAATGGCCGCGATTTTGCGCCGCGCGTTCGAGTTGCCGCTCGATAAGCAAGCGACCTTCATTGATGTCACGCCCGCACACTGGGCGTATCAGGACATCAACGGAATTGCGAAACAGCGCATTGCGGGTGGATCGCACGGCAAATATATGCCATCGAATTCCGTCACTCGTGCACAGTTTTCCGCATTTCTAGTCCGTGCACTGGATGATAAGATGAAACTTAGCAAATATCGTACGTATGTGAGCACGAAAGGGAAGATTGTGGAACAGGATGGCTATTCCTATTTTACCGAACTAGCCAAGGACGATAACTATTTTTATCAAGTTGTGAAAGAAAATAAAACAACCGGCAATAGGGAAGTATTGTTGAAAACCACGGAAATCTCGAAAAGTGCATGGGATACTGATAGCGTGAGTTACTAGCATCAAGACACCCGGTTCGTTCTCTATAACGATGAGATTTTCATACCCTACCATAGTGGCGGATTTGCGGAAGCTTTTGAACTTCCGTTTGCTTACGCAGTGATGAAAATCACGACGGATGGACAGAATTTGGTGAAAATGAAAGAGCCGGGCAACTTCGAGTTGAACCGCAACCTATTCATCTGGAACGACCGTGTCTACTTTACGTTTGAAAGGGACTACTTGCCTGGTGTCCATGCAGATGAATTTAAAGACACTACGCTCGACCTCTATTCGACTGCTATGGACGGCCGCAGTGATAAGCGGAAAGAACACGCCTTTGTCGCACGCGCAACGTATGACTTATTTGATGAATATGGAAATAGGGAAGCAGGGGCAGACAACCTTTCTGTGTTGTACGACCACTCCACGATTTATTATTTTAATAAAAAAGGAGTCTTCAAGTACAGCCTGCTTGATAAAAAGACAAGCAAACTCTCGAATATCCTTGGGAAAAGGATAGAGGCCACGGATACGGAGTTGATCATAACGGACATAAATGGCAAGAAACATACGTTGAAGAAATGACAAGGTGCATGCCTATAAAATATGTGATGAATTTATAAAAAGAGTGGAAGCGTCCATACGACGTTTTCCACTCTTTTTTATATGGCCGAAATATTTTCACTCCAACCTGTATCCTTTTCCAAAATCAGTATCTATCTACTTGTTGAAAGGGATATTTACTATGTTGGAGGGATACTCATGAATTTACTGATCAACGAGTCACCATTGCTCATTCTGCCTTCATTGGCAAAGAAAGTCGGTTTGAACGAGTCGATCATATTGCAGCAGCTGCATTTCCGTTCGCTCATTTCGCACTATGCAAAAGACGGCTATCGATGGGTGTGTAAAACGTACGAGGAATGGCAGGAGGAGTTTCCGTTCTGGTCGCTCGATACCATCAGACGGGCGATCCGTAAGCTGGAAACCGGGGGAATTGTCATTTCGACGTCTGCGTTCAACCGGATGAAAATGGACAAAACAAAATGGTATCGGATCGACTATGCAAAGTGCTCATCACCGTTTGGGCAATCTGCACCGTCGATGCCGGCAAAACCATCTCACGGAGAAGGGCAAATTGCCCTGTCTGAAGAGGGCAATCTGCACTCACCAATAACTAAAGAACTTAAGAATAATAAAAAAGATATTGTCGAGACACGTCCCGACGTCGTAGTTGAAGTGATTGATTACTTGAATGAACGGACAGGGAAGAGCTTCAAGACGAATTCAAAATCGACGGGACGGATGATTGGAGGCAGATTGTCGGAAGGCTATACACTCGATGATTTTAAATCAGTCATCGAAACGAAGGCTAGGCAGTGGTCGGCTGACCCGCGGATGCGCCATTACTTACGGCCGTCCACGCTGTTCGCGCCAACCAATTTTGAAAACTATCTCAACGAGGCGCCTGCCCGGGAACCGGAACGGAAGCAGGTACACCGGGCGCCCGTGCTCGATTTCGGGAAGGGGGAAGTCGAATGAGCGGTTTGGAACTGGCAGAAAAAAGCTTGCTGGGCACGATGTTTGCGGAAACTTATTTGATTGGCGACGGCGGTTTGCAGGAAGCGTTCTTCACGAAAATAGCGCATCAACGTATTTTCACACTCATGCGACGACTCGCTGCAGAACACAGGGCTGTCGATTATATTACCGTCCTGACGATGGCGGAACCGGCGGAGCTCGGGGGTGCCAATTACGTGTCCAATCTGCAGAACTTCGCCAACCCGGCCCGGTTCGACGAATACAAAGCAATCGTCATTGGGGAATGGAAGACGAGGGAAAAGCAGCGCATTCTGCAGCTGGCACAAGTTGAGAATTGGTCGATCGTTGATATTCAGAAAGCGTTCGATAACCTAGAGGCTGAAAACTCGGCGCAAGAAGAGGCTTCCATTCAAGATGATCTAGCCTCGTTGTACGAACTCCCTTTCCAACCAGTACGAGAAGAAGGAGGTACGCCGGCAGGGTTGCGGGACCTCGACAACTTGCTGAACGGCTTTCAGGACAGTGAATTGACGATCATCGGCGCCCGTCCGTCGATGGGGAAAACGGACACGCTGAATCATTTGGCACTCCATGCGGGACTGGCGGGACATTTGCCAATCATCTTCTCGCTGGAAATGAGCCGCAAATCCATGATCACGAGATTGATTGCGTCCGCCGGCGGCTATAACCGGTTGCGGATGCGTAATCCTCACCGCTACTTCGATGAGAAGCAAAAAGCGGGATGGACTCAAACGATCGGCTTTCTGGACGGGGCCGGCATCCACATCGATGACCGCAGCGGGTTGACAGTCGGGCAAATCAAGGCGAAAGCCCGGCACATCATCAAAACGAATCCCGATAGGAAGCCGATTATCTACATCGACTATTTGCAGTTGATCCGCCCCGACAATATGCAGGACGACCAAACTCGCAAAATCGGACAAATCAGCTACGACTTGAAAAACATGGCGAAGGAATTCGGCTGTCCCGTCGTTTGCCTATCGCAATTGAGCCGGGGAGTGGAAGGGCGTAAGGACAAACGGCCCCTCATGAGCGACCTGCGCGATTCCGGAAATATCGAGCAAGATGCGGACGTCATCTGCTTTCTCTATCGGGACGGTTATTATGACAAAGACAGTGAAGACGGCAATTTGCTTGAAATCATCGTGGCGAAGCATCGGAACGGACCGACCGGAACGGCGACGGTCGCCTATAGGAAGGAAACCGGAAAGCTCTTTGATATCAACTGGGATGAAAGGAAGGGGTTGGCATGACAGTGACAGTGAAGGAAGTGTTCGACTTCGCAGTGGAAACGGATATGACCCAGTTGGCGCATCGTATCTACTGGGCGCTTGGGGAACGATTAGTGGAGTTGCAGGATGATAGTGAACTACTTCATGGACTTCCTTACGATGATCCGGCGATTGACAGCATGACGGAACGGAACGTGCTTGGCATCGGGCGCGTCCAGCTGTTCGTCCTCGAGACAGCAAACGTTGAGTGGTATTCCTTCATCCTCGCTGAAAGCTCTTTCGAGGCCTTCCATCTGCATGCAGATCTTTTCCGAGAAAGGCCGAGGAACGTCACAAGATCGGAACGGCTCATGATTCCGGAGATGTTGCTGGCGGATACGGGGGAAGAGGTAAATCTATATGACTATCGGAAAAGCGTCGTGGAATTTCCGGCATATGTTGGTCATGCAAAGGCGGGGGAGAGGGTGTTGTATCGATAGGAAGAGGTGTTTGGAAAATAAAAACAAGAGTTGCCCGAAAACGATATTCCGGCAACTCTCGTTATAATCAATTACTTATTATCCTTCTTTCACAGATACTAGCTCTGTAAAGATCTTTCCGTTTTTATTTGTACTTTTAATAATGCCGATCCCTTTTGCAAAGTATTCCCTTGAACCATCCGGGAAACGTAGAATGACAACATTTTTGAAGGTGCCGGCTTTCACGGTTATAGATTTCGTTGTGCTTTCTACTAACACCTTTTGATCCTCAAACATGAGAGACGAATCGGTTGTGTACGTCCCTTGTTTTAATGGATACGGAACGTTGACAAAGATGAAATCCGAACTCGATACACCCATCAGCAGCCCTTTTTTGGTTTCGATATACGTAAAGTTCGATAAATGCGGGTATAGCGGACTTTTCTTATTATATAAGTACGTGTATTCGTCTTCCTTTTCTACATAAAACGTTTCTTTCTTATTTTCCAAGAAGGATGGTTCATACGTCAAAATCAATCCTTCTTTAGGCGTGAGGCCCCCGGTAACAGTGGTTGATGCAGCTTTCGGATTTTCCTTAGATAAAGCGGATGTATACACATATCCCTTACTTTTGCCGGCTTGTACATAGGACCATCCATCGGATGAAGACAGAACCGTCACCTTCGAATGGTTTTGAATGGTACCCATTTTATCGGCATTTTGATTTGGTTTCGCACGCAGGAAAATGTCTGTTTTGGCTTGTACAAACATTTCTGTTGTCGCTGCGGTTACGGTGGTCTGGAGAGGGAATGCCATCAACAACATCATTGCTAAGAATATTTTTTTAATTTGAACCACTCCTTGATCTAGTCACTACTATAAGCCTATGAAACAAGGTCTGAAAAAAGAACGGATGGCAGGGAGGCTAGGGCGTAAAACAACCATGAATATTCGCACTCTTATTACTGTGTTTCCACAGGCATGCTCATTTCAAACGAAGGGGATGGATATTATGAAAAAAGTGAGGATATGCCTATAAGAACAGACGGTAGGTGGAATGAAGTTTTCTATGGATTGATGTGTTGAAGTTCGATCCCCGTTTGTTATTATTCCACGCAAAAACACAGAATCCTTGCGGCAGGGCGATGTTTTATTAGTGAAATGAAAAATGGCGTGGTGAAGGGGTAGTACGTCGGGGAAGGAAACGGAGTGGCATCTGCGACTCCGTTACTAGTTGTTAAAATAAAAAACATATAAATCAATAAAAAGATAGATGGCGCAGAAATTTATTTCAGTGGCGAGGTGCAAATAACATTAATGAAACACCCGCTAAACAGATCGCCGCCCCGACCCAATCATACAAATCCGGTGTTTTTCTATCAATCCCCCATCCCCACTAGACGGACAGGATGATAAATACCCCTCCATAGGCAGCATACACTCTGCCGAATGATGGGAACGATTGGAAGGTGGCAATGACACCATATAACGCCAAGGCGATTCCTCCGAACACTCCCCAATAATAGGGCTTCCCTTCCCGTAACCATAGCCAAATCAGATAGCCTCCGCCAATCTCCGCCAATCCGGCAACTATAAATAATACAATTGCGTACATCATCGTATCCACTCCTGAGCGCTTAATTGACACAATGATTATAACGTATCCATGGGCTTACATGTGTGCGTCACTCAGGTTACGTTTGTTATTCATTCAAGGTGTATCAAGATTCTTTACACTTTCTTTATACTTTTCCGGCCTATTTATTTAGACTTGCGTCTTATTCTAAGTGTATTAGCAATGAAAGGATGATCGTGTATGTCGGAGACGATTCTTAAAGCGACGAATGTATCGAAAATATACGGGAAACACAAAGTGCTCGATCACGTATCGATTGAAATTAAACGAGGGATGATTTATGGGTTGATCGGGGAGAACGGTGCGGGGAAATCGACATTCATGCGCACGGTGATGGGGTTAATCTCAATTGACGAAGGGGACATCGAGCTGTTTGGGGAAACCAGCTTGAAAGGATTGCAGCGTGCTAGAAGAAAAATGGGGCAGTCCATTGAAACGCCAGCACTTTATGCAGAATTAACAGCCCGCCAGAACCTGCAAGTCCAAGCGGCTAATGGAGGCGTGGGCGAGCGGGATATCGATGATTTGCTTCGCCTCATGAACCTCAGTCATACAGGCAAGAAGAAAGCGAAGAACTTCTCATTAGGGATGCGCCAACGGTTAGCAATTGCTTCGACGCTAATTACGAACCCCGAATTCCTGATCTTAGACGAGCCGACGAACGGTCTCGATCCGTCAGGGATTGTGGAAATGAGGGAAATCATTCAACGGCTCGTAACGGAGCGGGGGATTACCGTCTTACTATCCAGTCACTTATTGGATGAGCTTTCACAAATTGCGACTCACTACGGTATTCTGCATGGTGGAAGAATCATTAGCGAGCTTTCAAAGGAAGAGCTAGCTCGAGAAACTCGACAATTTATTGAGGTGGAAACGGCTGATGTGCAAAAAGCAGTCGTCATACTCGATCAGCTCGGAATCAAGGACTATGAGGTGATCAATGGAACGGAAATCCATATTTATGAACAGCTGGACGGTGTAGCTGCCATTAATCGCGCATTGGTCGTAGCGGATGTGGACGTTTCACGGATTGGCACGTCGCGACAAAAACTCGAAGATTATTTCTTGCAGCTAACAGGAGGGACCGCCCATGCTTAATTTGTTAGCAGCTGAAAAAATAAAACTGCTCCGCAGCAAAAGATTATGGATTGTTCTCGGTATTCTATTCATCCTTCCTATTATGCAGGCCGTGAGTTTTCATTTTGAGGTGCAAAATGGAAAAGAGCCTGTCCAAATCATTGAGACTGTGATCAATGGAGCGACCGCTATTTTAATGATAAAAAAGAATGGATTCACTATTTTGCTTGTATTAAGCGCTTTTATTAGTTTTTTGATTGGTGAAGAATTTCATAATGGAACCATTCGCAATGCGTTGTCGTTAGGTCAGAGCCGCACGCATTATTATTTATCTAAACTTGTCATCGCTGCACTAGTTTCTATTGTTAGTGTAATTGGGCTGACGGTCATCGGCATGATCAGTTATTCCATCGCGTTTGGTTTCGGCGGCATCGCAGAGATTACAAATTATACTAGTTATGCTGTAAAAACGTTCAGTACGCTCAGTTTATTACTCCTGTCTAGTGTATCTGTCTACGTGATGATCAGCTTTCTAACAAAAAATAGCAGCCTGTCATTGATATGGAGTTTTCTTTATACAATCGCAACCGGTTTTCTTCCGTCATTATTCCAACAAACCGAACATTTCAAGCAAGTTACCAACTGGTTTTCGCAGACATTTTTATTTTATTGGGATTTTGCCCAACCAGCAAGTGTCGCTCAATACCCTCAGATGGTTTTAGTCAGTCTCATCACGATTGTGATATCATCAATGGTAGGAATCCTTTTGTTTAAACGATCAGACATAAAGTGAAACTTCAATCAGGGGGCTCATTCCCCACTGATTGTTAGTTGAACCAATCGGGCTTTTACGGTCAGTTGATCTCCCACCTTAAGGTGGGAGTCTTACTGCCCGTTAATGCGGGATAAAGTAGGTCGATAATGATGGCAACGATTTTAATTATAGAAGATGATACGGCAATTCATTCACTGATCGAGGAAGCGTTGTCCCTAAACGGCTTCGATACATTAAGTGCTTACTCAGGGACGGAAGGGAAATTGCTGTTTGAGCAAAAGGAGATCGATGTCGTCCTCTTGGATTTGATGCTTCCGGGCATGGATGGAGAACAATTTCTTCAGGAAATCCGGAAGACCTCAATGGTTCCGGTCATGGTGATTTCAGCAAAAAATGACCAACAGTCGAAATTGGAACTTTTATCGAACGGGGCGGATGATTACATTACAAAACCGTTTGATGTAAAGGAGCTGCTTGTACGGATCAACATTCAATTACGTCATGCAGCAAAGGCTTCGGTCAGTGAAATGAAAGAGATTCAGTACAAGGGAATCCGTGTAAATATGGATACGCGCGAAGTGCAAGTGAATGGCCAAACGATCCATTTAACCGGACGCGAATATGCCATCCTCCTTCTGTTCCTGGAGAATCCGAAGAAGGTGTTCAGTCGCGCTAATATTTACGAAAGCGTTTGGAATGAACCATTTTTCGATGGCGACAAAACGATCAATATGCATATTAGTAACTTGCGAAATAAACTCAGCTCAGCTGATACAGACTATATCAAAACTGTATGGGGCATAGGCTTCAAATTTGATTAACGAAAAGGAGCGTGATTGTTATGTGGGCATTGGTATTTGCTTTCTTGACTGTCGCGCTTCTTCTTTATATTTATTTGGTGAAACGGGAGATGCGGAAGTTGAAGCAGGAGGTCCAGGAGATTCCAGCTCGCGCCAGTTTTGGCAGTCGGCTTTCATATGATTTCCGGCAGAAAGAATGGATGCAACTCGTCGAGGAACTGAATCACATGATCGATGCGTTCGAAGAGAAAAACCGCCAAGCGAAGCAGATGGAAGAGAATGTGAAGTTATCCATCGCTGGGCTCTCCCATGATTTGCGGACACCACTGACGTCCATCCACGGCTACGTCCAACTGTTACAGGAGACAACGGATGAAACGAAGAGAGCGCATTATGTCAAAATCATCGAACAGTCCGTCAAACGTCTAATGGAAATGACCGACCATTTCTACGACCTGGCCCGCATCGAGACGAATCAAAAGAAAATGGAGCTTTCCTCCATTTCTCTTTCTGCCGTAGTCGAAGAAATCTTCCTATCCTTTTATGAACAATTCGAAGAACAGCACATCGAACTCCAATTTCCCGAACAACCGCATACCACGCCTATCATCGCGGACAAGTTCATGCTGATCCGCGTCATTCAAAATATCGCCCAAAACATACTTCGCTATGCAGGAAGTCAAGCCGTGATCAGCTATGAGAAGGCAGAGAATTATTTGGTGTTCAGGATAATAAATGACATAAAACCAGATAGTAAAGTCGCCGCGGAAAAAGTGTTCATGCGGTTCTATACGGAAGATACGAGCAGGACGAACACCGAAGCAAGCGGGTTGGGCCTATATCTGTCCAGGAAGTTGGTGGAGAAAATGAATGGAACAATGGATGCCGAGTTGAACGGGAATTGGTTCAGTCTTCAGATCCAACTGCCTATTCATAGGAATCGAACGTAAACTGCAGCTGGACAAGCGTTTATGCAGAATACCTAAGCGGGTAGAATGAATGGGAGATAGAAGCAAGGGAGTGATCTGACATTGAAAAAAGCGGTTTTTCTAGACCGGGACGGCGTCATTAATGAAGTGCTGACGGACCGGGTGAAGTTTGTCAACCGGCCTCGGGATTTTTATTTTTTGCCGGGTGTGCCGGAAGCCATCAAACGGTTGAACGCTGTTTTCGACTATGTGTTTGTTGTCACAAACCAAGGCGGCGTCGGGCTCGGGTTCATGAAGGAGGCCCAACTGAAGACTATTCATGAGCATATGGTGGCCGAGCTTCGGAAGGAAGGCGCGGTCGTTCATGACGTGGCATATTGCCCGCATAAGCCGAAAGCGGGCTGCGCTTGCCGAAAGCCGAACAGCAAGCTCATCGAAGACCTTGCCGAAACGTATGGGGTGAATCTGTCCGCGTCGTATATGGTCGGTGATACCGATACGGATATTATCGCGGGGAAGAAGGCGGGGACGAAAGGGGTCTTCCTTGGAGATGCCGACCCGCTTGCGGATGCGGTCGTTCCGGATCTTCCCGCTGCGGCCGATTGGATTATTGAAGATGCGGTACAGTAGATTTTCTCAAATTTCAAAAGCAATATAAAGCGAAGGTTGATTCTTAATTGGAATCAACTTTCGCTTAAATAATTATTAGATTAACCTTCAACTGACATGATAATCTGAATGTATCAACATTCAGGAGATGGTATTAATGACTAATTGGAATGCGACACTTTATGATAACAAACATAAGTTTGTTTCAAAATTTGGAGAAGATCTGGTTTCCATCCTAAATCCACAAAAGGGAGAACATATTCTAGATGTTGGTTGTGGTACAGGAGATTTAGCTCATGATATTTCAAAAAGTGGTGCTACTGTTACCGGCATTGATGCTTCCCAGACTATGATTGAAGCTGCTGAAGAAAAGTACCCTGATATCCATTTTAGTGTGCAAGATGGTGAGCAGTTTTCATTTGTCCCTCAATTTCATGCAGTGTTCTCAAATGCTGCTATTCACTGGATGAAAAATCAGCGGAAGGTTATTCAAAACTGTTATGATGCTCTTCTTCCTGGTGGCCGTTTCGTGGCTGAATTAGGTGGAGCTAATAACATCCAATCTATTGTGGATGCCGTAAAGGAAGCATCCGACCGTCTATCAATTCTGTACGATGCTGCTTTATTTCCTTGGGTATTTCCAACAAAAGAGGAAATGACGGAGCATCTTATAAATGTTGGTTTTCATGTAATAACAATCGAACATTATGAAAGACCAACACCTTTAATTGGAGAAGATGGTATTCGCAATTGGCTTGATATGTTTAGTAACAATATGTTTAAAAAACTTACAAATGATGAAAAAGAAGCACTATATAACGAATGTGAACGTATTTTACGACCTCAACTTTATAATAAAAATGGTTGGGTTGCAGATTATTGGCGGCTTCGTTTCATTTCAAAAAAGCCTTAATACAAAGCAGCTTAGATACTCCCATACATCTAAGCTGCTTTTCATTTTTTATATATAGTGATACATGCTTGTATAAATCGGTTAATTAAAGGATGTGTGTATTTAGTATGAACGAATGTGGCAGAAAGAATGTCATCACCTATTTGAGGAATTTGTGCAAAAAGCACTCCGTTTTCTACTTCCGTTTGGACAACGCTTTTGGGCAAGAATGCAATACCCATCCCCTGTTTAATAAAAGTTTTAATGACTTCTGTTTGGTTCAGCCTTTCTATTTGGCAACCCCTCGGTAATTGACGTTCTATTTGCTCCCAATATGGGGAAAAGGCATGTGTATAAATAGGGAAGGTTTTTATTAATAAATGAAAGTCATCTCTATCAAACGGTTTAGGTCCAACAATCATAACAGGTTCATTTGCAATCATCGTCGTTAGCAGCTCCCTAGTTGAAGGAACTTTCGATAACCCGATATCAATTTGTTGCCGAAAAACAGCCTCACCTATCTCATTTGATGGTAAGATGTCAATTTGAATAATTACATCTGGTTGAAGTTGTTTAAAAAGCTGAATGATAAGAGGTAGTGTGGAATTTGCAATTTGCGGAGCCACCCCTATTGAAACCTTTTGGGAATATCCAGCTTGAAATGCGTTCATTTCTTGGACGATTTGCTCTTCGAACGCTATTAATTGAATTGCTCGAGGTAAAAAATAATGCCCATTTGCATTTAGAACAACTCGTTTTTGTACCCTATCAAACAATTGTATATTCAATACTTTTTCGAGCTTTTGAATTTGTTTGGTAACAGCTGATTGTGTCATCATTAATTCTTCTGCAGCTTCTCGAAAGTTCTCCTTCTTCGCTGCCAATAGGAATGTTTTTAGTAATTCTATTTCCATATCTTTTTCCGCCTTTAATTATTTGCAATCTAGCCCATAAATCCATATTAGATTGTTTAGTATATTTTAGCTATTGAATAGGTTTTTTTCTCCATAAAGCTTGGAGTTTCTACATTTATAAGGCGCGTTTTCTGTTATGGTTGTTAATTCACAGTCGTGGCTGTTTATCACCCTTACTATAGGATTCACCTTTGTCATTGGTGCACTGGCAAAGAAGAACGGGTGGTTTCATTTTCAACCTCAAGTAAAACTTACGATTCAGGAGAAACAGCGATTATAAGATAGATTCCTCTTTCAAAGTCGGGCTAAACGGATTACAATTGCAGAAATGAATGTAGATAAGGAAGGATTTCGCAATGAAGAAAAAGATAATCGCCTACGAACGTTTAGAACAACCGGTATTTGAGGAGCTGCAGAGAGAATACGATATTCGTTTATTCCACGGGATCGACCCACGGAATAACCGGGAATTCCTCGACTTTCTGCAGGAGACGGAAGGGGTGATCGGGATTCGGTTCCCGGCCGATTCTGACATGCTGGACAAGGCTCCAAATTTGAAGGTCGTCAGCAACGTCTCGGTCGGGTACAACAATTTGGATATTGAAGAGTTGACCAAACGGGGTATCCTGGCGACGAACACGCCTGGAGTCTTGGACGACACGGTGGCGGATATGGCGATGGGATTGATGCTTTCCACCGCCAGAAGAATGCCGGAATTGGATGGATACGTGAAAGCGGGCAAGTGGACAGGAACCCTTCCGAATGAATGGTACGGCACGGATGTCCACCATAAGAAGCTCGGCATCATCGGGATGGGGCGGATCGGAACGGCGATTGCGCAGCGTGCCCACTTCGGTTTCAACATGGATATCCTCTATCATAGCCGCACGCCGAAGCCCGATGCGGAAGAGCGGTTTGGGGCGACTTACCTAGGCTTGGATGACCTTCTGGCGCAATCCGATTTCGTCTGCCTGATCACACCGCTGACAGAGGAAACACGGGGGTTGATCGGAATGAGGGAGTTTCAGCTCATGAAGCCGTCCGCAATCTTCCTCAATGTCTCCCGGGGAAGCACGGTCGTGGAAACGGATCTCATCGAAGCGCTGAAAAATGGGGAAATCGCGGCCGCCGGTCTGGATGTCTACATCCAAGAGCCGGTCGACCCGTCCAATGAGCTGTTGCAAATGAAAAACGTTGTCACTTTGCCACATATTGGCTCCTCTACATTTGAAACGGAGTTGAAGATGGCCGAACTGGCGGCGAAGAATTTGCTAGCGGGCTTGAACGGGGAAAAACCTGTTACCCTCATCAACCCGGAAGTGTGGAAAGGATAAAGGACTTTTCAGTTGCCTTGCATGCAGCGATTTTTGCTGTGTGCAAGGTTTTTCATTACACATCGGCCGTTCCGTCACCCTTTAAATAAAAAGAGATACAGGTCTACAACGAGATAGACTGTGCAAATTAGCGGAATCAGAAAGATGCCTAATTTGGTTTTCTTTTTCCATATCAAGTAGGAAAGAAATGAAATCATACATAAACCAACAAATAGCGTGGCCGGAAAAAATATTTGATAACCTACCCGTTCGGAAAATGTGATATCGCCTGGATAACTGGAGGCGGCGTAATTACGGTCCAAATTTATATAAATATGACTGCCCCAGACCCAAGCGTACGTGATCAAAACGCCTAGTAGCAACTCTAGCAAAAAAAGTGTATGTTTCACTTTGTTCATCTCGATCACCTCATGACAAATGATGTGCAAGTGGATGCTTCCTGCAAACAGGACGTCTATGAGCGACAATAGTTTCATCCACGTACGGTCCCCTTTGCTCCTGAGCCAGTTCGTTAGATTGCTAGATTTTTATTTACAAAAATGATATTTGGAAGTACTATTATGTCACACGATATATCGAGACGCATAATAGAGAGGAGACATGCGGAAAGTGACGTACAAGGGAGGGCCGATGACCGAGGCGATGTACTATGTCTTGCTGGCGCTGCTGCAACCGAACCATGGGTATCAGCTCATGCAGGCCATTGCGGACGTTTCGCGCGGCAGATTGCAAATGGGGCCGGGGACGCTGTATGGTGTTCTTTCCCGGATGCAAAAAGACGGTTTGATTTCATTGGCGGAAGAGGACGGCAGGAGGAAGACGTATCAAATTACAGCAGCGGGGGAGCAAGCGTTGCGCGCGGAGTATAATAGGCTGCAGTCGCTCCTGCGGGACGGCAGCCTATTGGAGGGAAGTGACGGGAATGAATAAAACAGTGCTCAAGCTGCGCCCAAGTGATTATTGGCGGATCGGCAAACATGAAAGCTGGCTTGCGGATCTGGCGGCGCAGGGGCTTCATCTAAAAAAGATGGGTTCTAATTTTGCCCGGTTTGAAAAGGGCGAGCCGAGACAAACGAGGTACCGGATCGATGTATCGATCGAGCAGAAGATGTCTCCGGAACAGATTCAGCTCTATGCGGAAAATGGGTGGGAGTACGTGACAAAACGAGGTGATTTTTACGTATTTTCCTCACCGGTTGAACGCCATGCACCCGAATTACATACAGATCCCGCCGAGCAAGCGTATACGTTGAAAAGGTTGGACCAGAAATTAGTCATGAATGCTGTACTCACCGTTGTGGCAACCCTGTTGATGATCGGCATGCTGTCCGCCATCTGGTTACTCGATAACGCGCCGATGTTAGTGCTGGTCGAAGGGATGGCGATTCAACAGACAATAGTAACTATTTTCGTCGGATACGTCGCTTATACGTCACTGCAGGCAGCCCTTTCCATCCGCGCGTTGCGAAAAACGTTGGTGGAAGGAAGACCGATGGACCATCAGGTGCCTTGGCAGAAGCGTTACCGCCTTCGTTCGACGCTCGTTCTGCTGTTTGCGATCGTGATCGGGTTGAGCGCCATCCTTCCGTTCACCCAGCTCGTAAAAGGGGAGACGAACACCTTGCCCGAAACGGATTCCGAATTGCCGATTGTCCGATTGGCGGACATCGAGCAAGACGCCAGGATGGTCCGCGGGGAACCTTATCTGATCGATCAGGTGGATTGGTCCAATCGGTACACGTACCATTGGGGACCGCTGGCGCCCGTGCAATACGAGACGGATGAAAACGGGGTTGTCCCGGGGAAGGTGTGGGGGGATCATAGCGGAGACTATTCACCAAGTGTCCATACAAGGGTTTTCCAGCTGACGGCGGCTGCGATGGCAGATCCTCTCGTGTCGGATTTAGTGGAACGCTATCAGTTCGGAAATGAACAATTCATCGAAACGGAGCATCCGGACTTGGATCGATTGCTGATCCATGAGAAAAAGGAAGCGAAAGAACTCGTTGCCTCCATAGGAAAAACCGTTATGTATGTCCGGTACCACGGCCATGCGGAGTTGACGGCGGTCGTGGAAGAGACGGTGGGAAAAATGAAACAGATTGCAGAGTGAACGAGCGCTTGCGCAAGCACTCGTTCAGCGTGCGATTCTGAATCATACACACGCGATTTTTACCACAACGATGACAATGATAGTGATTGTCAGAAGCCAGCCGTTTTGCTATGATGAGTTCGACTAATTAGAAACGGAGGTTTTCTTTGTGACAGCATCCATGAGATTACGATTCCCAACTTCAACCGTTAATTGAATACGTTTGAAAGCTCTGCCTACGTTCAGAGCAACGGGATTGGTCTGTCTATTTTTCAGAAAACCTATATGTTACGGTTCTGTAAAAGAGGGGGATGGGTTCGCCCCTCTTTTTTGTGTCTTTACAAATAGAGCAGGGCCGTCTTCGGAATGTAGGTGAAGCCATATAAATTCTGATAGAAATGGGATGTTAATCAATGAACACCATAAACAATCCTCTCCAGGAGAATTGGCTAAAGAATATTATCCTCTTTTTAAGTAGCCAGACAATCTCACTTTTCGGATCGTCCCTCGTTCAATACGCCATTATGTGGCATATTACGCTAACGACGAAATCCGGCTTGATGATGACGTTATTTATTATTTGTGGGTTTATTCCAACCTTTATATTGTCCCCGGTGGCAGGGGTTTGGGCGGATCGGTATAACCGGAAGATACTGATCATCGTAGCGGATGGCTTGATTGCATTGGCAACGTTAGTCCTTGCCATCCTCTTCTTGCTGGGGTTTAATGCCATTTGGCTGCTTTTTGTGATGGCGGCGGTCCGTGCTTTTGGAGCGGGCATTCAAATGCCGGCTGTCGGTGCGATTTTACCGCAGATTGTCCCTAAAGATAAACTGACGAAGGTGAACGGGGCAAATGGAAGTATTCAAGCGCTTATCATGTTCATCTCTCCCATGGTCAGTGCGGCACTATTAGGACTGACTTCGCTTGAAATCATATTCTTTATCGATGTGATTACGGCAGCGATCGCGATTATCACACTTCTTGCCTTGAAAATTTCTGTACATGAAAAGGCATCGGAAAAACAAACGACAAGCTACTTCAGTGACTTTAAACAAGGGTTACAATATGTGAATAACCATGCGTTTCTGAAGAAATTCTTCCTGTTCTTTGCGGTATTCTTTGTATTGATGGCACCTGCCGCATTTTTGACACCGCTGCAGGTCACACGTAGTTTCGGTGATGACGTGTGGCGATTATCAGCAATTGAAATTGCCTTTTCCATCGGCATGATGGCAGGGGGAGGAATCATCGCTGCTTGGGGCGGTTTCCAAAATAAAATCAAGACATTAGGATTCGCAAGTATCATCATGGGCGTCTGCACATTGGCACTTGGGATCGTTCCGGTCTTTTGGGTGTATTTAGTCTTCATGGCTTTATTCGGTGTTGCCCTGCCAATCTTCAATACACCCGCCAACGTTTTGTTGCAGGAGAAAGTGGAAGAAGGTTATTTAGGAAGAGTCTTTGGCGTCATGGGGATGATTTCAACTTCGATGATGCCTCTTGGCATGCTGCTCTTCGGCCCCATTGCAGATTTCATTAAAATCGAGTGGTTGCTAGTCGGAACGGGGATATTCATTATCATACTAGCTATTTTCCTTGGTCGAAATACAGTATTAATTGAAGCGGGAAAACCTGACTTGAAGGAATTGTAAAAGCGAGAACGGGGGTCACTTGACCTCGTTTATTACAGAATAGGAGACATCATTCAATTATGAATTGGTGTCTCTTTTTTTATTGTCTTAACTGTGCTTTATTCAATATGAGATCCTAATTAGCATATAAATTGAAGATGAAGAAATATCTGTAAATTTTTTGACGCATAAATTTATTATGTAACGTAAATAAAGTAATGAATTGAGAGGAGGAACTTACATGCTGAATTTTTTTTTATGGTTGGTGGTATAGGCATTCTTATTTCCTGTATCTCGATTGGGGCTTGGACAAATAGACCACACCAATTTTTTCATTCTGAAACAGAAGATCATATGAATTTCAGAATAAAAATGGCAGTGCTTTCTGGTATAGTTGGAGTAATCTCTTTTGGGATTGCTGGATCACTATATTTTTTTACAAACAAATAAGATCTATTATATCTTATAAAAATCACCTGACAGGGTGCTTTACTTCAAGAGCATTGAGCTGCTTGGACAGTTCATCTTAGGGGGGCATGAAAATGACTATATTTAAAAATAAGCATTTTACAGGCGTCTTATCGGTTGTCGTTCTTGCTTTATTTGCACTATCTTTCTTAACACATAGTTATAGTTATTTCCATACGAAAGAAATCAACTTACTGAGCACTCGATGCTATGAAAATGATGGAAAAGTTCTATTAGAAATTCATAATAATCTCACGGGTGCCTATTCTTTTGAGTGTCAGGAATAGGTGTCTTCTTTAAAGAGCAATGTTAGCAAATTAGCTCTACTTGCCAAACGCCTCCGAATTTGATTGACTTTTACTAAGATCAGTCTTCTGCAAACGGGTCACGTGTATGGAAGATTGATGCAAAAATAAAAAAGAGGTGGATTCAATTATGATAAGTGATTCAGATTTGAAGCACCTGCGACGTTGTCTTGAACTAGCAACAACGGCACTGGAGAAAGGGGACGAGCCATTTGGTTCCGTACTTGTCTCCGCCAACGGAGAGGTGCTCGTCGAAGACCACAACCACGTTGCGGGTGGGGACCATACGCAACATCCAGAATTCGCTTTGGCGCGATGGGCAGCCAATAACATGACACCTGAAGAACGAAGCCAGGCGACCGTCTATACGTCTGGCGAACATTGCCCGATGTGTGCTGCGGCCCACGGGTGGGTTGGGTTAGGCAGGATCGTTTATGCAAGTTCTTCTGAACAGTTAGTACAATGGTTGAATGAAATGGGAGTGGCTCCATCACGCGTTAAGAATCTGCCCATTGAAGATGTGATTCGCGATACGACAATAGACGGCCCTGTTCCTGAGCTAGCGGAGCAAGTTCGGGAACTTCATCGTCAGTTTTACGCAAGGGGACGTTGAACCATAGCCCGCCCTGATGAGTAAACCTGTCATAGTGTGCTCATCGCTTTCTTATGTGCAGGCGGGGATGCTGGCAACAACGAATTTCATCGGCTATTTGGGGATGGTCTTGTTTGCCGAGATTTTGGCAGCGAAATGGGGGTTACGCAAGCTAGTCGTGCTGGGCACCTTCATCGTGGCGCTGGCATTGATGTATTTGCTGTCTGTCGACAGCTACGGGATGGCTTTGCTCGGAATTAGGACCGATTTCACATATACCCCGCCACACGTCGGCTTAGCAGGTTATCCACGGGTCAAAATTTTATAATTTCCCAAAGCAATAAAAAAAGACCCTGCATAGGGGTCTTTTTTTAGCTATTAGGAAGCTTTTTGAACGTTTGTAGCTTGTAGGCCACGTTGTCCTTGTTCAATTTCAAATGTTACACTTTGACCTTCGTCTAAAGATTTGAAACCGTCGCCTTGGATCGCTGAGAAATGTACGAATACGTCTTCTCCGCCTTCACGCTCGATAAATCCAAAACCTTTTTCTGCATTAAACCACTTAACTGTACCTTGTTCCATTATTATTGCCTCCTAGTGCGGATCTCCACACAATGTATTACTATCCTTGCTCAAATCCTTAGACGAAAAACAAAATATATTCTCAATCTGAAGAGAACAAAAATAATTCTTCCTAACAATAACAGACATATAAAGAAATAGCAAATAATACAACTCTTACTTCAAATAAAGATATAAACATCGACTACAGGCGTTTAAAATGTATAGAAAAGACTGTCTATTCAAATAAATCGTTGTTATAGTAGATATAAGCTAGGATCACTTTCGAAGATGGAAAGGGAAACAAGGGGGGTGGCATGTTGGTTGTCGATCAACCGATTTGGAGATATGCCTTTGCGAGTGTCATTGTGACAATCAGTACACTTGGTTTTGCAAGGATGTCCTATGGGATTTTGATGCCTTTCATGAAAGATAGTTTGTCGCTTTCTTATGAACAGGCGGGGATGCTTGCGACGACGAATTCCATCGGCTATTTGGGGATGGTCTTGTTTGCTGGGATTTTGGCGACGAAATGGGGATCGCGCCGGCTTGTCGTGCTCGGCACTTTTATTGTGTCGCTGGCGTTGATGTATTTGGCGTCCGTCCATAGCTACGGGGCGGCGCTTGCTGGAATGGCTCTACTCGGAGTTGGAACCGCTTTCGCGTATACGCCGCTGGTCAATATCGTCGTCGGCTGGTTCCCGCATCGGCGGGGAATGATGATCGGCTTTCTGGTGAGCGGTCTCGGGCTCGGAACGCTCATCTCCAGTACGCTCGTCCCGTTTTTTACAACGTGGTTCGAACTGGAAGGGTGGCGGCAGTTGTGGTTTTTCTATGGGGTCTTGTCGGTCTTATCCGCGTTGACGGCGCTGCTTATTTTACGCGATCCGCCCGTCCCTTTGTTGGATGAAGGGCAGAAAAAGCAATCGCTTTGGAAAGAGGTCTATCTACATAAGCGGGTGCTTCTTGTGGCGACTATCTATGGATTGATCGGTTTCGCGTATTTGATTCCGCAAAGTTTCCTGTTCAGTTTCATCCTCGAAGCGGGCATCAATCCTTACCAAGCAGGTCAGATCATGGCGCTCGGTGGTATCATGTCGATTTTCAGCGGACCGCTATGGGGGAGCATTTCCGATAGGATCGGACGAAAACGGTCAATGCTCATCACATTGATCATTGGCTCCTTCTCCATGGCGCTTCCCGTCGTCTTTCCGGTTGCGCTCGGCTTCATCATTAGCCAATTTTTATGGGGAGTCACCATGGTTGGCATGCTGTCGCTCATTCAGGCGTTGGCTACGGAGCAGATCCATCCGTCTTACGCACCGATCGCCCTTGGCTACGTCACGATTTATCTTGCGACGGGGCAACTGCTCGGTCCGGGTCTCGGCGGCTGGATCATTGACAATGTCGGGGGGATTCCTGCCGCACTTCTGCTATGTGCTGGGCTGTTACTCATCGCTTTTCTCCTGTCCTTCAAGATCGAAAAGAGGAGCGCCGCACATCCTGTCGCAGAGCCGTTCGTTCCTACACCTAAAATCACCAACCCGTAAGATAGACGCGGTTGGTGATTTTACTTTTTAACAAAAAAACCAAGGGGCCAAGGGAATTCGAAATTTAGAGAAAAAACTGTCCATTGAAATCAACTCTTGTTATAGTAGAGATATGCTAGATTCACTTTGAAGAGGTGAAGGGAAACAGGGGGTGGCATATTGGAAAGAGAACAGCCAATTTGGCGATATGCCTTCGCGAGTGTCATGGTCACAATCAGTACACTCGGTTTTGCGAGGATGTCTTATGGAATTTTAATGCCCTTTATGAAAGAAAGTTTGTCGCTTTCTTATGAGCAAGCGGGAATGCTCGCGACGACGAACTCAATTGGCTATTTGGGGATGGTCCTGTTTGCCGGGATTTTGGCGGCGAAATGGGGTTCACGTAAGCTCGTCGTACTCGGCACTTTCATCGTAGCGCTTGCCTTGATGTATTTGGCGTCCGTCCATAGCTACGGAACGGCTCTTGCCGGGATGGCTTTACTCGGAATTGGAACCGCTTTCACCTATACGCCGCTCGTCAATATCATCGTCGGGTGGTTCCCGCATCGACGAGGGATGATGATCGGCTTCATGGTGAGCGGTCTCGGGCTTGGCACACTCATCTCCAGTACACTCGTCCCGTTTTTCACGACGTGGTTCGAACTGGAAGGTTGGCGGCAGTTATGGTTCTTCTATGGCATCTTGTCCATCTTGTCGACGTTGACGGCGCTACTTATTTTACGCGATCCGCCAGTCCCTTTATTGGATAAGGGACAGAAAGAGCAATCGCTTTGGAAAGAAGTGTATTTACATAAGCGGGTGCTGCTAGTGGCGGGCATCTATGGGCTGATTGGTTTCGCGTATTTGATTCCACAAAGCTTTCTGTTCAGCTTCATCTTGGAAGCGGGCATCAATCCATATCAGGCAGGCCAGATCATGGCGCTCGGCGGCATCATGTCGATCTTCAGCGGTCCGCTTTGGGGAAGCATTTCGGATAAGATCGGGCGCAAGCGATCGTTGCTCATCACATTGATCATCGGATCCTTCTCCATGGTGTTGCCCGTCGTCTTTCCGGCTGCGCTCGGCTTTATCATCAGCCAATTTTTATGGGGAGTTACCGTGGTCGGCATGCTGTCGCTCATTCAAGCATTGTCCACTGAGCAGATCCATCCGTCCTACGCTCCGATCGCCCTCGGCTACGTCACGATTTATTTTGCGGCGGGACAATTGCTCGGCCCGGGTCTGGGCGGCTGGATCATCGACAATGTCGGCGGAATCCCTACCGCACTGCTGTTATGCGCAGGGCTGTTGCTAGTCGCTTTCCTTCTGTCCTTCAAGGTGGAGAAGAAGAGTGCCGAGCGTCCGGTTGCCGAACCATTCGTTCATTCACCAAAAACAACCAATCCGTGAGTCGATGCGGATTGGTTGTTTTCCTTTTCTGGAAAATATGTCAACTTGAATAAAGGCGCTTTCTCACGCTATACTAGAAATAGAACAAATGTTTGTATAGCGAGGAGAATGCCTATGTATGAACATCTGCCCGAACGAAATATCATTTGCCTCGACATGCGCAGCTTTTACGCCAGCTGCTCGGCCGCAATCGAGGGGCTGGAAGTGATGGAGACACCGATCGCCATCATTGGGAATAAAGAGCGCAAAGGCGGTGTCGTCCTCGCCGCTTCACCGGCGCTCAAGCAGCAATTCGGCATCAAGACCGGCATGCGGCTTTACGAAATCCCGGACGATCCCGCCATCCATCTGATTGAGCCGAAAATGCAGTTCTATATCGACGTCTCGATGGAAATCACCCGGCTGCTGCATCGTTACGTACCGAAGGAAGCCATTCATGTCTACAGCATCGATGAGAGTTTTGTCGACCTGACCGGGACCGAGCGCCTATGGGGTCCCCCCGTCGAGACGGCCAAGCGCATACGGGAGGATCTGTTCCAGCAATTCCAGCTGCGCTCCGCCTGCGGGATGGGACCGAATATGCTGCTATCGAAACTGGCGCTCGATCTCGAGGCGAAAAAAACGGGGGTCGCTCTTTGGCGTTATGAAGATGTGCCTGAAAAGCTATGGCCGGTCGCCCCGCTGAGCCGGATGTGGGGGATCGGCAGCCGCATGGAAAAGAGATTGAATCAGATGGGTATCTTTTCGGTCGGCGATCTGGCCCGCACCCCTCTTGAACATCTCGAAAAGAGGTTCGGCATCATGGGCAATCAATTATATTACCATGCGCACGGCATCGACCTATCCGACCTCGGACTGCCTCCCCTTGTCGAAGGGCAGGTCAGCTATGGAAAAGGGCAAGTACTGTACCGCGATTATGTGAAAAGAAAGGACATCCTGACCGTATTGCTGGAAATGTGCGAAGACGTGGCGATGCGCGCACGGCAAGCGGGAAGGATGGGGCGTACCGTCCATCTGGCGGTCGGCTATTCCAAGCATGCGCTCGGGGGCGGATTCGGCCGGTCGCGCACGATGGAGGAAGCGACCAATGATACGATGGTCATCCATCGGCTCTGCACGGAACTGCTGGATGAGTTCCATGACGGGCGGCCGGTGCGCCGTTTGCATATCAGCCTCGGCAATCTGGAAGAGGAGCATTCCATGCAGCTCAGCCTGTTTGACGAGCATAAGTGGCGGAACCGGCAACTCGGCGAAACGATGGACGCCCTTCGCACGAAATACGGTTCCACCGCCGTTCTCCGTGCCGCTTCCTACACAGAAGCGGGTACGGCGATTGAACGGGCCAAACTGATCGGCGGACATTTTAAATAAAAGAAGCATGCTGTTGGCCCAGCAGTAGTTGCCCCCACCTATGGCGCATAGAATGAAGAGAAAGTTCATTTTGAGCAGAAAGGGGGGAGTGGATTGGGAAAACAACTGATTAAAATTGCAGTCGTTTACTTTCTGATCGGGATTGCTTTGGGCTTATACATGTCTATTACTCATGTGTTCAATTTGGCGACTGTGCATGTGCATATCAACCTGCTCGGATGGATGTCACTGGCTATTATCGGCATCTTGTATCATCTCTATCCGCATTTAGCGGGAACCGGAAGCGCCAAAGCCCATTTTTGGCTGCATAATCTTGGCTTGCCTGTCATGATGATCGCAATTGCGCTCGCCATTTTGACAGCAAACCCAGTTTTCTTTGTAACGGCTACCATCGGCGGAGTCATTACGGTCATCGGCATCTTCATTTTTGGCTTCAATGTCTTGCGGAACTTGACATAACTTTGGATGCGAAAAGCCGTCAGCCCGTAAATAGGAGGCTGACGGCTTAAATTGTTACGTTAAACGAGCAGGTCAAACAACGTATGGTCGTTATTGATCTCTTTATATTCGAAACCGCATTTGTTCATGCGCTCAATTAAGCCAGGGTAGTCTTCTCTGTTTTTCAGCTCTAGGCCGACTAGTCCCGGACCGCTCTCTTTGTTGTTCTTTTTCGTGTATTCAAATGTCGTGATGTCATCATCCGGTCCGAGCACCTCATCCAAAAATTGACGCAGAGCTCCGGCGCGTTGGGGGAAATTGACGATGAAGTAATAGAGCAATCCTTCGTAAATCAAGGACTTTTCTTTGATTTCCTGCATCCGGCCGATATCATTATTGCCGCCGCTGATGACACAGACGACGTTTTTACCTTTAATCTGCTCTTTGTAGAAGTCCAGAGCCGCAATCGACAAGGCGCCTGCCGGTTCCGCGATGATCGCATGCAGATTATACAGTTCTAAAATGGTCGTACATACTTTGCCTTCCGGGACCGGGACGATATCCGATAGATATTTACGGCATAAATCGTAGTTTAGACTACCTACACATTGGACGGCTGCCCCGTCGACAAATTTGTCAATGGATGGCAAAGCGATCGGCCCTTTGTTCGCAAGAGCTGCCTGCATACTCACTGCCCCTGCCGGCTCCACGCCGATCATCTTCGTATGCGGAGAGACGTTTTTAATATATGTGCCGAGACCGGACATCAGTCCGCCTCCGCCGATGCCCGCAAAAACGAAATCGATCGGCTCCTCGATATCATTCATGATCTCCACCGCGACAGTCCCTTGTCCCGCCACAATATCATGGTCATCGAATGGATGGATGAACAGCCGGTCTTCCGCTGTTGCGCAAGCCATCGCATTGGTCGACGAATCGTCGAACGTATCTCCTGCAAGGATGATCTCAACCTGGTCGCGGCCGAACATCCGCACTTGATTCACCTTTTGCTTCGGTGTCGTTTGGGGCATAAAGATCTTGCCGTGAATGCCGAGTTGGGCACAAGCATGGGCCACGCCTTGCGCATGGTTGCCGGCACTGGCGCAAACAATCCCTTTTTCGCGTGCGATATTCTCCACTTTTTTAATTTTATAATAAGCGCCTCGCAATTTGAAAGAACGAACGTATTGCAGATCTTCCCGCTTGATATACACATGGCAATCATATTTTTCGGAGAGTCGCTCGTTTAACTGCAAAGGCGTATGGATAACCACATCTTTTAAAAATTGATGCGCTTTTAAGATATCTTCGACGTGCATCGTCTTCGCTTCCTTTTCCGCTTGTTTTGTCGCCATTTTATTACCTCCAACTATCAATTGAACATTTTACAATGATAACATGAAATCCGAAGGCTGTGTAAATATTCACAAATATTTAATTTGAAATGAAGGCGAATGGAGAGAGGAGAATTGCTTTTCCTGTCCGTTTTCCATTAGAATGAATACAAACAAACGTTCGGAAGGTGATTGCATTGATTCGAGATCGGGGACGCATAAAATGGACGGCGATGATGTTGCCGGAGCATGTACAACAGTTGCGGGATTGGCATGAAGAAGAGCATCTCCCGCAGAGAAGGGAGCCGGATGAACAGCACTATGAGGAATGGAACCGGTTGATGGCCAAAGCGGCAGAAGAGGGGAGTCCGCTTGCCGTCACGTTCTGGAAGGCAGGAACATCATGTACCGTGGAGGGCGTCATTGCCCATATCGACTCGTCCTCATCCTTGCTACGGCTGTCATCGGTGAAAGGGGAGTCCTGCCTCATTCCGATCGGGGCCATTGAACATATTTCCGATATCGGGTAATTGGAGTTCCGCGCTTTTTCGGGAAACTGCCCATTTAATAAACTGCTCCATGACAATGATAGTCACTTTGAAAAAACAGGGCAGTGCCATGTGTCCTCCCGGATTGTCATAAACTGTTCACAGTCAAAATAGGCGTATTCCGGCCTCAATTTTGTTACGATTGAAACAGATATATGAAGGGGAGAGAATGATGGCAACAGATTTAAACTATCTTCTAGCGTTCGGAGCCGGCTTTCTCAGTTTCATCTCGCCTTGTACGTTGCCGCTTTATCCGGCATTTGTCTCGTATATTACGGGCATGTCCCTGGATGAGTTGAAACCCGATTCCAAACGGATGACCAAGAGCGGCATGCTCCACACGCTATTTTTCCTAATCGGATTTTCAATCATTTTTATTGTCATTGGTTTCGGCACGACGTTCGTCGGGAAGTTCTTTATCGAAAACCAAGAGTTGCTTAGGCAAATCGGAGCCATCTTTATCGTGCTGTTCGGTTTGATGATTATCGGCTTATTCACGCCCGAGTTCTTGATGAAGGAACGGAAACTGCAATTTAAAAACCGGCCGGCGGGCTATTTAGGTACGCTGTTGATCGGTATTGCCTTTGCAGCTGGATGGCAGCCTTGCTCCGGTCCGATCATTGGTTCCATTATCTTTCTTGCCGGCACTAATCCGGGATCAGGCATGACGTATATGCTTCTGTACGTGCTCGGTTTTGCCATTCCATTCTTTGTGTTGTCGTTCTTCATTACACGGCTCACCTGGATCCGCAAACACAATGCCCTTATTATGAAAGTCGGCGGGTATATCATGATTGCGGTTGGGATTTTATTATTCTTTAACGGACTGCAATGGTTGACGAGTCTCCTCAGTCCGATCTTCGGAGACTTTCAAGGATTTTAATGGGAATCAAATCAACACAGTCGTCGAATAGATTATGAAGTGGAGGAGTGAATGATGAAGGACATCGGTTCGTTTCAGGAATGGAATGACATCGCAGAGAAAGAGCCGCAACTTGGACTGTTCGTGAAAACGGACCACTGCTCCGTCTGCGAGGGGCTTTACCCTCAAGTGGCGGCTCTTGCGGAGCGGTACCGGTTCCCGTTCTATCGGGTCAATGCAGCGGAAGTGCCAGAGATTGCAGGCCAACTTTCCCTGTTCACCGCTCCTGTCGTCCTCCTGTTTCACGAAGGCAAAGAGACGGCGCGATTTGCCCGGTTTGTCCAGATGGAGCAATTGAAGCAGCGAATGGACGAACTTGAAAAGTGGGGAATCGCTGATGCTTAAACTGCAGGAACTCATCGATTTTATTTTTACTGAAATTCCGCCTTTGTATTTGATTGTCGGGTCTACCGTTCTGTTCCTCGTCATGGGAACGTTCGCCTTTTTCGTCCGTGCAAAAGCGGCAAAGAGGCCGATTTCTCCCAAACGGATTATTTTGCCTCCCTTATTCATGTCGTCGGGGGCTCTCATGTTTTTGTTTGAAGAGTTCCGGGTCCCTTCGCTGCAAGTAGTGGAAGCTATTATAGTAGGCTTGCTGTTTTCCATCCTCTTGATCCGCACGACCAATTTTGAGATCAAGCCGGACGGTATTTATGTCAAGCGGTCCAAGGCTTTTCTTTTCATCCTCGGTGGCCTTCTCGTCTTCCGGCTTATAGCGAAACTGATATTAAGCAGTGCTATTGATGTCGGGGAGCTGGGAGGCATGTTTTGGATCCTCGCCTTCGCCATGATCGTGCCATGGCGGATCGGCATGCTCCTCAAATACAATAAAATACGAAATGAAAAAAGTGTCCCGGTCAATACACAATGACCGAGGACACTTTTTTGATTGGATGGAACCGCTCCATGATAGTAAATTAAAATAAATGCTCATATGGAGTCATGTCGATTTCCATCGATTTCAACTTTTTGCGAAGAAAATTATGGTCCCGTTTCGGAGTAGCTAGTATATAACCGCGGATAATATGATCGAAATCGATTGTTTTAGCTTTATCATCCAAGGCGATTTGACCAATTTTGGACGCAATCTTTTGCTTGGCGACATCCCGGAAAAGTTCCGGGACCGGGCTGACAAGCTCATTCAGCAACGCTTTCGCTTCGTCATTCCACAGATGGAGCGATTTATTGACATAAAACTCTTCCCAATCAAGTGTTGATTTCCCGTCCGCCTTCGGAAATACCTTTAAAAATTTCCGGAACATGAAAAAGCCGCCGATCCCGAACAAGACAACCAGGACGACACACCAGAACAGGATGAACCACATAAATAGATCTTGCAACAGAATTCACCTCTTCCATTCTATCCTCATTATAAGAGCTTTTTCGAAAAATTTCACGAAGAATGTATCCCTTTCTTGCCTAACTCGCTATATAAAGAGCGAAGGGAGGTGATTACATGGTAACAATCGAATTCAGAAGCGCCATCGGGCGGGTGTATTTCGATGGCGGCATGTCGGAGGAGGGGAAGCTGATCCGCAAATCGAAATCCTATCGCTACCTGGCGGAGAATGTATCGGCAGATAACTTGTACGCAGCATTGAGCCAACTGGCTTCGCTGTCGGCCCTGCCATTCATCGGAGCGGAAAAGGTGGAAACTTCGGACGTGATTAACTAATTGAAAAGGGGGAGAAATTATGGCGAAAACATTACAATTGAATTTTGCGACGGCAACCGGCAAGAAACTGATGTTGCCGGTGGACGATCCGCGGGAGAATCTGACTCCGCAAGAAGTGACATCCGCGATGCAGGCAATCATCGCTTCAGGTGCCTTCCGGGTGGATGGCTATCCGCTTGAAACCGCGACAGGCGCCCGCATTGTCGAACGCCATGTGACAGACTTTGTAAAGGGGTAATCCTGTAAACGAGCCGGCCTTCCAGTTTCCAGACTGGGACGCCGGCTTTTCAGCATTCAGAAGAACCTGCTGAAATTGTCCGGAAGAACATAGAGACTTTATGAAAAAAGAAAGAAAAGGGGGAGACAAGATGGAACCATGGTTGGATCTTATACAGGAAATCGGATTTCCCATATTCGTATCGTTTTACCTATTGCACCGTCTTGAGTCGAAATTAACCGCCATTCACGAAGCGCTGATCACGTTAAAAGTGAAGTAAACTTCACAAATTCGTCGTAGTTTGGACAAGGAACCAATCCCGGTTTACTTGTTTCAAGCTGTTTCTTCCGCTATGATAAATTTAATAACACATAGCGGGGGAGACAGTGTATTGAGATTAATTAAACTTCCAATTCTGTTCATTTTAATGATAATTGTAAGTGCTTGTTCAGGCTCAGGAGGATTCAAAGCGGATCACAAATACGAAGTGCCTGCATTTGAATTTACGAATCAGAACGGCGAGTCCGTTTCACTGGACGACTTGAAAGGAACGGTCTGGCTTGCCCAATTCGTATTCACGAATTGTGCAACCGTTTGTCCGCCAATGATGATGAATATGGCCCAAATTGAAGAAGATCTGCACAAAGCCGGTGTGGAAGATTATAAAATCGTCTCATTCAGCGTGGACCCGAAAGTCGACACGCCGGAAAAGTTGAAAAACTATCTGGAAATGTTTAATGTTAAGGATGAAAATCGATGGGAGATGCTCACTGGATTCACGCAAGAGGAGATCGGGGAGTTGGCAATGAAGTCTTTCAAGACGGTCGTGGCCGATATTCCGGATTCCGACCAAGTGCTTCACGGCACTACGTTTGCCTTGGTGAATCAGGAAGGACAAGTTGTCAAGTTATATAGTGGTAATGTCGATGTCCCATTCGAACAAATCGAAAAAGACGTGAAGGCCCTCATTAAAGCAGGAGCATAATCGTTGAATTGAAGGCGGGGTTCAATGAAGAAACGGAAAAAGAAAGGGATATCGATGAAGCTCAAAGCGATGTTCATCGTTTTGCTCATTCCGATTGCAGTCACCGTATTTACATTGACCGCCATTATTTGGACCGGTATCAAACATCCTGAAATTATCAAGAAGTCAGCGAGCACCTTGCTTGATTTCCAAGAGAGACATACCGGGACGACGATTCCGGAAGAATACATTCCGATTTATAAGAAAGCAGCAGACCAGTACAGTGTTCCGTGGACATTACTGGCCGCCCATCATCGAATTGAAACCAAATTTTCGACGATGGATCCCCTCCTTTCTCCAGTAGGCGCCGAAGGACATATGCAGTTCATGCCTTGCACATTCGTCGGGTGGAGTTATCCAGGTTGCACGGGCCTCGGCAAGGGAGATATTCCCGAGAAAGACAAGACCAATCCCGCCGTCATTAAAAAATATGGGGGGTATGGCGTCGATGCAAACGGCGATGGTATAGCAGACCCGTATGATCTAGAAGACGCCGTTTTCAGCGCTGCCCATTATTTGGCCAAAAGTGGGGCGGCTTCCGGCGATTACAAAGAAGCTATTTTTCAATACAACCACAGTGAAAAATACGTGGAAGACGTGCTATGGTTTTTTGAGGAATTTGAATTGTATCGAGAGGAAATCGAAAATACGCCATAAAAAAACGCCGGTTCAGCGAGAACCGGCGTTTTTTCATTCACTTCATTTATGAAGCTCGACGCATAGATCTTAAAATAAAGCTCACTATGAATACAAGGACAATCGCACCGATCAAGGCTGGAACGATGTAGAAATCAGAGACTCTCGGTCCCCACTCCCCAAGAAGCATTCCGCCGATCCAAGCACCGACAATCCCGGCAATGATATTACCGATGATACCACCCGGAATATCCTTACCTAAAATTAGTCCGGCTAGCCAACCGATAATTCCTCCAATAATTAAAAACCATATAAAGCCCATTTGCTTCATCTCCTTTTTCATGATTTGTATGATCGCGTCTTAGTATTTGTAATATCCGTTATTTCAATACCTCAAACATCAATGTTTCAAAAATACATGGAAATTAATAGAAGAAAAATTGTGAAATTTCGTGAAAAGGGAACAATAAAACGGATTCCGCCCTCAAATTATGAACTTCTTCCGAATCATAAAACCTGGATGAATTAACAATTACCAATTAGGCATACTACTTACAAGAACTGAGAAGGAAGGGATGCTGTATGTCTTTAGAATGGTTTGACCGGGTTTGTGAGGAATTGCAAGATCATCTGGAATCCATTTGCGAGCAGTATGATGAAGTGGGTCAGATGACCATTGTGCGCGCAGCGAAGCATCCTAGGATCGAATTTTTTGTGGATTCGGATGATGATGTAAGGGAATATTTTTGCACTATTTTCTTTGATCCCTTGAATAATGAATTTTATGTACGGACGCTCGAATTAGAGAACGACTATTTTTCCAAAGCCATTCTTCCGGATATTGAAGACATTATTGAAGAGGTCCACGAGAGCTTCCATGACTTTCTCGAGGAAGATGAGGATGATTTCGATGAAGACTGGGAGGAAGACGATGATTTGTTGGAGGCGGTGAATGTCGAATGGGCCGCACCCGAAGTGGTTGCCTTCACCAATGAAGAAGAAGTGCGAGTGACTCTCCAGTTCGGGGTCATCGAGGAAACGGGCGATGGCATTCTAAGGCGCATGACCCGTATTCAAACAGACGATCAGGAGCTGATCGAAGATGAATCGCATTTTATTTTCACCAAAGAAGAGGCCGAGACGATCCTGGCTTTGATTGCCAGTAACTTGAATACCTTGAAGAAATACGAATGATAAAGTGAAAATGAAGAAGAACTGTCTTAAGGATGCCTCAAGACAGTTCTTCTTTTTATTCAATCACGGTTGCTCCTAATGTGTTTTTGAAATGTCGCAAAGCCCATTCATGGCCGGCCGGATCGAAGCTGGCCACGCCACGTTCATGGATTGTAATATCGTACCCAAGGTTATAAGCATCTACCGAAGTATGTAAGATGCAGATATCCGTACAGACACCGACCAGATGGATTTCCGTAATACCGCGGGAGCGCAGCAGGATATCCAGGTCAGTACCCGCGAAAGCGCTATACCGTGTCTTGTCCATCCAATGGATTTCCTCTTTCCGTTCTTGGTATAGTGACTGTAGGGAACCGTAGAGATCTCTGCCCGCTGTGCCTCTGATGTTGTGGGGAGGGAATAGTTTAGTCTCCGGATGATAGGGATCATCGAGTTTATGAACATCCACAGGCATGACGACAAATTGCCCTTCATCTAAAAAAGTCCGCGTCAATTCGGTAATATAGGATTCGAGCGCAATACCGGGCTCGCCGCACGTCAAGGCCCCGTCCCTTGCCACAAAATCGACTGTGTAATCAATGACCAATAACGCTTTATTCATGAATAAACGCCCCTTTCCAAGATTCCCCTCTATCATGCCATAATAAAGAGTTCTTTGCAGCAAATGAAAAGCGTCATACAGTCATTGGTATAACTTATGAAAGACTATAAATATAATGTATTTTACTTATATACATTGTTACTATATGATGGAGTAGAGAAAAGATGCTCATTTATATTTGGCAGTGGGTCGAGGTGGACATTTCATAGGGTGTCGCACCCTTTGTCTATGTTCATATCTTGTGTCTGCTAGTAGACTGCCTGTTGCAGCCTTTTCAGTTACAAAAGGAGGAAATCATCTATGGCAAAAAGCAATTTGCACAATAGCCGCACGTCGTTTGAATTGAACGGTAAAACGTATAACTATTACCGTTTGAAAGCAATCGAAGAAGCCGGCATTGCGAACATCTCCAAACTACCTTATTCGATCAAAGTGTTACTTGAATCCGTATTACGTCAACATGATGGCTATGTCATCAAAGACGACCACGTGGAAAATTTGGCTAAATGGGGCAAAGATGCAGATAAAGACGCAGAAGTTCCATTCAAGCCATCCCGTGTCATCCTGCAAGACTTCACTGGCGTTCCAGTTGTCGTCGACTTGGCGTCCCTTCGCTCCGCAATGGCGGAAATGGGCGGAAACCCTGATAAAATCAACCCGGAAATCCCGGTTGATCTAGTCATCGACCACTCCGTACAAGTTGACCGCTATGGCTCGGAAGATGCTCTACGCATCAACATGGAACTTGAGTTCGAGCGTAACGCAGAACGTTATCAATTCCTAAGCTGGGCACAGAAAGCATACGATAACTACCGTGCAGTGCCTCCTGCAACAGGGATTGTTCACCAAGTTAACTTGGAGTACTTGGCTAACGTAGTACACGCTATCCAAAATGAAGACGGCACATTCGAAGCTTACCCGGATACGCTTGTCGGAACTGACTCCCATACAACGATGATCAACGGTATCGGTGTTCTTGGTTGGGGTGTCGGCGGTATCGAAGCGGAAGCTGGAATGCTTGGTCAACCTTCATACTTCCCGATTCCTGAAGTGATCGGTGTGAAACTTGTCGGAGAGCTTCCAAACGGAACAACAGCGACGGACCTTGCATTGAAAGTGACACAAACGCTTCGCGCGAAAGGCGTTGTCGGCAAGTTCGTTGAGTTCTTCGGACCTGGCGTATCGAAACTTCCACTTGCGGACCGTGCAACGATTGCCAACATGGCACCTGAGTACGGCGCAACTTGCGGATTCTTCCCGGTAGATGAAGAGTCTCTTGATTACATGCGTCTAACTGGCCGTGAAGAAGATCACATCCAAGTGGTCAAGCAATACTTGATCGAAAACGATATGTTCTTCACTCCGGACAACGAAGATCCGACGTATACGGATGTTGTTGAAATCGACCTGTCTAAAATCGTGGCAAACCTTTCCGGACCAAAACGTCCTCAAGATTTGATCCCTCTTACGGACATGAAGCGTGCATTCAACGAAGCAGTCGTTGCGCCTGAAGGAAACCAAGGTTTCGGATTCTCTCCGAAAGAGCTTGAGAAGACTTCCACTGTCGAGTTCGAAGATGGACGCAAAGTGGACATTAAAACAGGTGACCTTGCGATTGCAGCGATTACATCTTGTACGAACACTTCCAACCCATACGTCATGTTGGGTGCGGGACTTGTAGCGAAAAAAGCAGTTGAAAAAGGATTGACTCCTCCTGCTTATGTGAAAACTTCACTAGCACCAGGTTCTAAAGTTGTTACAGGCTATTTGAAAGATTCGGGTCTGGATCAATATCTTGATCAAATCGGATTCCACACAGTCGGATACGGATGTACAACTTGTATCGGAAACTCTGGACCGCTTCTTCCTGAAATCGAAAAAGCGATCTCAGCGAACGATATGCTCATGTCTTCCGTCCTTTCCGGAAACCGTAACTTTGAAGGCCGGATCCACCCACTTGTGAAAGCGAACTACTTGGCTTCACCGCCACTTGTTGTTGCGTACGCACTTGCTGGTACGGTTGATATCGACCTCGAAAAAGATCCGATCGGGAAAGACAAAGATGGATTCGATGTCTACTTCAAGGACATCTGGCCAACTACGGAAGAAGTTCAGGAAGTGGTCAAAGCGACAGTTACACCTGAATTGTTCCGCAAAGAATACGAGCGCGTCTTCACTGAAAACGAAGCATGGAATGCAATCGAAACAACGGATGAAGCATTGTATGATTTCGATGAAAACTCGACATATATCCAAAATCCTCCGTTCTTCGAAGGCCTTTCGAAAGAGCCGGGCGATATTCAAACACTTGCTGGTCTTCGTGTCGTCGGTAAATTCGGTGACTCAATCACAACCGACCATATCTCTCCTGCAGGGGCGATCGGTAAAGATACACCAGCCGGAATCTACTTGCGCGAGCGCGGCGTAGAGCCACGTTTCTTCAACTCTTACGGTTCCCGTCGTGGTAACCATGAAGTGATGATGCGCGGTACATTCGCGAACATCCGGATCCGTAACCAAATTGCAAAAGGTACAGAAGGCGGATTCACAACATACTGGCCGACAAAAGAAATTATGCCGATCTATGACGCAGCAATGAAATACCAAGCGGACGGCACAGGTCTTGCGATTATTGCGGGCAAAGACTACGGTATGGGCTCTTCCCGTGACTGGGCGGCGAAAGGGACATCCCTACTCGGTATCAAAACAGTCATCGCGGAAAGCTATGAGCGGATCCACCGTTCGAACCTTGTCATGATGGGCGTTCTTCCACTTCAATTCTTGAACGGTGAAAACGCAGAATCTCTTGGCTTAACAGGCGAAGAGGCAATCAGCGTCAACATCGCGGAAGGCGTAAAACCACGCGACATCCTGAAAGTGACTGCTACTTCTCCAGACGGAAAAGTAACAGAGTTCAACGCTCTTGCACGTTTCGACTCCGAAGTAGAAATCGACTACTACCGTCATGGCGGAATCCTGCAAATGGTTCTTCGTGACAAATTGAAAACAACGAATTGATTTGATTACGGGGCTGTCCGCATACGGGCAGCCCCTTTTTCGTGCATGGTGCCGCTGCGCTCATAACTTTCCACGAGCGCTCATATTTCTAAACAAGCGCTTATAACGGCAGAGAATCGCTCATATTCCGAAACAACCGCTCATAATCGAAGCACTTATCCCCCCTCTTAAAAGGGGCTATCCAGCTACTCGGACAGCCCCTATGCTTTTCGCCACTACTTTTAGTATAATCAGAACAGAGGTGATTGCATGTTTATCAGTGAAAAGGAAATTGAAGTGCGCTATGCGGAAACCGATCAGATGGGGGTCGTCTATCATGCGAATTATTTGGTTTGGATGGAAATTGGCCGCACGACATTGATTCAAGACCTTGGGTTTACATATGCGGGCCTGGAGAAAGACGGCTATTTGGCGCCCGTCATCGACTTATCGATTCAATATAAAGCATCCATGCGGTATGGAGAAAAAGCGATAGTCCGGACCTGGATCGAAAAACATGAGAAGTTGCGGACCACCTATGGATATGAAATTATTCATGAGGATGGAACGGTGGCCGCGACCGGTACATCGGAACATGTCCTCGTAAAGAAAGACAATTTCCGTCCCGTACCGCTACGTAAAATCGATCCGGCATGGGACGCGAAATATACGGAAGTCCGTCGGGTGAAAGACTGATGGCATTCGGAATCAAACGCGCCGAATTAGTGGCCTGGAAAACGGCGGTCCAGCAGGGAAAAATCGCTTTTCTGACCCATTACTGGCTGGATGACCGATTCCCCGGCTGCAAAACGGTTACGAAAGCGGGATGCGCCGATTTGGAAAAGTTGATCGATTGGGGCCGTCAATATGGTCTGAAGAAAGAATGGATCGACATGCGCGATGATTATCCGCATTTCGATCTATTTGGCGAAACGGAACGCCGTATCTTGCATAATGAAGGGTTGATTCATCAACTGAACCGGTTTAACCAATGAAAAAGCGTGGGATTCTATATCTAACGGGTTCGGTTGATGGGGAGGAAATATTGAATAACAACATAAAAGGAGAAACCATTCACATATGAATTGGTGTCTCCTTTTTCGTTGTGAACTATCTAACTTCATCTTACGGGGCAGGATAGTTGAAGAATCCTAAAAAACTAATCATTTATCAGCGTTTACTCCGAAAAAGCTTTTGAGTAATGAACGACACCTTGAACATTTTCTAGAGCATTCTCTATTAATTCCAGAGCCATAAATACTTCATCAGGCACCTCAAATGGAGCTTGTATATTCCATAAGCTAGCTTGTTTAAAACCGAACTTGGGATAATAGTCTTTATGCCCTAAAACAATTACTGAACGATAACCAAGGTCTTTTGCATTTTCTAGCGCAGCGTGAATTAATTGACTCCCAATTCCTTTTTTCTGATACTCGGGAGTGACGGAAACTGGAGCAAGTGCCAAAGAATCCACTGCGTTATTACCATCTATAATTTTTATTTTAGATAAAAGAATATGCCCTATAACGTCTTTGCCTTGATTTAATGCGACTAAAGAAAGTTCAGGAATGAATGCATCTGATTTTCTAATCCTATTTACAAGTAAATGTTCTCTCTTGTCGCTATATTCTTCAGCTAGAAAGGCCTTTTTAATAATTTCTTCAGTCGTATAATATTCAGTAGGGAGTTCTTGTCGAATTAAAATATCCATTTATAGTCTCCTGTTCTTTTAATAAAATTCATCTGCACTATCCTATAAATGGCACTTTCTCATGCAATAAGTTGTAAAGAAAGTGTTACTCACCCAGCTCTAAACATAAGTATGACAAACAAAAACCTCCAATTTAGTATGTTCATATTTTACAGTGTTAGGTTGTAGTGGTCAATCTCAAGTAAATTACATCCTTCTTGTGCTAATGGGGGGCACCCTGCTCTTTTGTTCTATTCGACAAGAACTGTCATCCTTTTCCAAATGAACGTGTGATACACTTATGGAAAGGAAGTAACTGGGAGGTGTTTGGTTGGGACTGCATTACGTAACGTTGCCCAATGGGGAAACGATCGCTTACCAGAAAAGGGAAGGGGGCGATCAAACAATCATTCTCGTCCACGGAAATATGACGTCTTCCAAACACTGGGACGTTCTATTGGAATCGCTATCTCCCAAGTTCACCCTCATCGCTATCGACATGCGCGGATTCGGTGGCTCCACATATCACCAGCGGATCACCTGCATCAAGGACTTTTCCGATGATTTGAAAGCCTTCGTAGATACACTCGGACTTAAGCAGTTTCATTTGATCGGCTGGTCAACCGGTGGTGCAGTAGGCATGCAGTTCGTCGCGGATTATCCGGGGGATTGTGAAAAATTAGTCCTTCTCGCTTCCGCATCGACACGGGGATATCCATTTTATACATCCCGCTTGGCTCGTTTGAACCGTCGATTGCTGACAATCCGGGACATTGAGCGAGATGGCAAGACACAAGCGATCCAAACGCTCTATGATACGGGCAATCGAAAAGGTTTGAAGTCGGTTTGGGACAGCTTGATCTATACGCATACACAACCGGAACCTGCCCGATATGAAGAGTATGTGGACGATATGCTGACACAACGGAATGTAGCGGATGTCTATCATGCGTTGAACCATTTCAACATCAGTTCCCATTCTAATGGGTTGACGGAAGGCACTGGACAGGCGGCGTCCATCCGGATACCCGTGTTGGTTCTATCAGGGGACCGGGACCTCGTCGTGCCCAGGCACATGACGGAGGAAATACTCGCTGATCTTGGAAGCAACGCTCAGCATGTTCTCTTACACAACACAGGCCACTCGGCGCTAATCGATTGTCCCGATACCGTCACCAAAGTGATCGAGGATTTTCTGGAATGAAAGGCGGTGTCTATTGATGATCGAGGGAACGGGCTGGATCATGGACCGCATTCGGCTTTCCCCACGCAGGGAGGCTGTAATCGATATCTCTTCGGGAGACAAATGGACATACGCCGACTTGAAAGAACGGATCCTCCGTTGGACTGCGTTTTTCAATGAGAACGGCTATCCTCAAGGGGAGCGGGTCGCCGTCCTGGCCCCGAATCAACCGGATCTGTTTGCTCTATTGTTCGCATGTGAAGTACAAGGATTGCTCTTTGTGCCATTGAATTGGCGATTACATCAGGCCGAACTCCAAGTCCTTTTACGAGACTGTGAACCCGTTGTCTTATTATTTGATCGGCAGTTCGAGTCATTGGTTCAACAAACCGGATTTTCCGAGACGATGCCACTAACGATAGTAGAAGAGACAGATGTACTGTTAAAGTGCCCCGATTCAACGATTTATGAGGGGGATGAGTCTCCGTGGATGATGTTGTACACAGGGGGAACGACAGGCGCACCAAAAGGGGTCGTCCTTTCAAAAAAAGCGGTCAATTGGAATGCGCTGAACACAATCGCCAGTTGGGGGCTGACCGAGGAGGACCGCACGATCAATTATATGCCTTTATTCCATACAGGCGGCCTAAATGCGCTCAGTATACCGATCTTGATGGCAGGCGGAACAGTTGTCTTAGGGAGGCAATTTGACGAGGAAGAGGCGTTACGTGCGACAAATCGGTATGAGGCGACAATTTCTCTCTTTGTCCCGACGATGTACCAAGCGATAATTCAAACGCCGTATTTTCAACAAGCTTCTTTTCCCTCCATGAAAGTCTTCCTGTCCGGGGGAGCACCATGTCCTCATGCCATCTATGAGGCATTCCAGCACAAAGGGGTTTCATTCAAAGAAGGTTATGGACTGACGGAAGCCGGGCCGAATAATTTCTTCATCCGGCCTGAAGTGGCATGCCAAAAAATCGGGTCCGTCGGAAAAAGCATGCTGTTCAATCAAGTCCAAGTGGTAAATGAACAAGGGAAGAGATGCCGTACGGGAGAAGTGGGGGAACTCTGCGTAAAAGGGCCGCATCTGTTTAGCGGTTACTGGCGAAAACCGGAGGAAACGGCGGCTGCGATTCAGTCCGGTTGGTTGCGGACAGGCGACCTTGCCAAAATGGATGAGGACGGAGACCATTTCATCGTGGGCAGGAAAAAGGAATTGATCATCACGGGAGGAGAGAACGTATACCCCCAAGAGGTCGAACAATACCTGCTTCGCATGGCAGGGATCCGGGAAGCGGTTGTCATAGGGCTCGACGATGACAAATGGGGAGAGGTAGTAGTGGCCTATTTGACATTGCGAGATGGGGCAACAGTGACAGAAGAAGACGTGATAGCACATTGTAAGAAGGCTTTAGGGGGATTCAAGGTACCGAAAGAAGTTCATTTCCTTGAAGCCCTTCCAACAACGCCAGTCGGAAAAATCGATAAAAAAGCGCTCCAAAAAAGCGTGCGGTCTGTGTAGTCCTCACGCTTTTTCGTAGCTATATACCAATTCATTCAGTTTTGGGTCGACATTGACATGCAGGTCATGTTCGACGAAAAACCATTGATCCCTTTGTTCGATATAATAGCGCACGCCTTTATGCTCCGACTCCACAGCGATCTCATCCGGCTCTTCTTTCGTAATGCCTAGCGAAAAACCTTGGTGGAGCGGGCTTGCGCCGCCATAGCGGGCAAAGAATTTCACACTGTCGCCTGATTCGACATCCATTTCTTCTTCAAACCAGGTCAGAGCGTCATCCGATAAGATGATTTTCATGCGGGGGACACCAGCCTTTCGGGTTGCTGTCCCCATTGTATTACAACCACTTCACTTTTGGCTCGGTTCCTGCTTTAATTCGGCCAATATTGGCGCGGTGGCGGTAAAAGATGAATAATCCAAATAAACCAATCATGATCATCATGTAAAAATCGCCCGTTCGGACGTAATAGATCACACTATACAAAAATCCGACAACCGCCACAATCATGGAGGTCAAGGAAACCATTTTCGTCAACTTCAATACCAACAAGAATGTAAGCAATAAAATGACGAAAGCGGGCCAATTATATCCGAGCAGCACTCCACCGGAAGTCGCAACCGCTTTCCCCCCTTTAAACTTTGCAAAAACAGGGTACATATGACCAACAACGGACAGGACGCCTGGCAGCAATGGATGGACCGCTAACTCATGAAAGAGCGGAAGAACCAGCAGCAGAACCGCTACCGTCCCTTTCAAAATATCCAAAAGGGTGACAGCCAGACCGGCCTTTTTTCCGAGAACACGGAATGTATTTGTCGCTCCCAGATTTCCACTGCCATGTTCGCGGATATCGGTATTGTAAAATAACTTTCCGACCCATAAGGCGGAAGGGATCGAACCAAGCAAATATGCGAGGAGCAAAAGTAAGAAAAGTTCCATAGGATACCTCTTTTATTCGTTTAATATGTATGGTAACAGTGTAGCAGAACAGCGTCATGCCGACAATGGGATGTTCCCGGGCATAAGGTGAGGTCATGGTAGAAGACGGACTGATTCAATTTGCTGATCAACGACTCATCATTCATGGAATTCCATAGCAGATGACTTCTTTTTGCTAGGGCAGCCGTGGTCTCTGTCATTGCAATCATGCGGACTCTTCTATACAATAAATTGAGCAAGTAGCGGAAAACGTTGATTTGACAAGCTTTCCGCATAGCGATATGATAAACAAAAAAGGAACATTCGTTTGATGGGGGTTGCAATTTGGCGAAAATACAAGATACGTATACGTATAACGATGATTCGATTCAGGTCTTGGAGGGCCTCGATGCGGTACGAAAAAGACCCGGGATGTATATTGGGTCCACCGATTCAAGAGGACTCCATCACCTTGTCTATGAAATCGTCGATAACGCAGTAGATGAGGCATTGGCGGGCTATGGTTCGGAAATTGACGTGACGCTCCATAAGGACGGCAGTGTCAGTGTCCGGGACTATGGCCGCGGGATGCCAACCGGGATGCACCAAACGGGCATACCGACGACAGAAGTCATCTTGACTGTCCTTCACGCAGGAGGAAAATTTGGACAAGGCGGCTATAAGACGAGCGGGGGGCTCCATGGGGTAGGGGCATCCGTTGTGAATGCTTTGTCGGAATGGCTGGAAGTGACGATTTACCGGGATGGGAAGACATTCAGGCAACGATTTGAAGACGGCGGCAAGCCAGTTACCACGTTGGAAGAGATCGGCACGACCCGGGAGAAGGGAACAACCATTCATTTCAAACCGGATCCAACGATTTTTTCAACTGTCAAATATCAATATGAAACATTAAGTGAACGCCTGAGGGAATCAGCATTCCTGTTAAAAGGCTTGAAGATTGAATTGAAAGAGGAAGAGTCGGACAAACACGATGTCTTCCATTATGAAACGGGCATCGAAGCGTTCATTGCCTATTTGAATGAAGAAAAAGACGTCCTGCACGACGTCGCATATTTGGACGGGGAAGCGGAAGGGATCGAAGTTGAATTCGCTTTCCAATTTAGTGACGGCTATTCCGAGACCATTTTATCGTTCGTCAATAACGTCCGTACGAAAGACGGCGGTACACATGAAACCGGTGCCAAAGCAGCGATGACCCGGGTCTTCAATGAATACGCGAGAAAGACGGGTTTATTGAAAGACAAAGATAAAAACCTGGATGGTTCGGACATCCGGGAAGGGATTTCCGCTATCGTCTCGGTACGGATTCCTGAGGAAATTCTGCAATTTGAAGGGCAGACGAAAGGCAAACTAGGTACAAGTGAAGCCCGGAGCGCAACGGATGCCATCGTTTCCCAAAAACTGCTTTATTTCCTCGAAGAGAATGCGGATTTAAGCGCCTCTCTCGTGCGCAAGGCGGTCCGGGCACAACAGGCAAGGGAAGCGGCACGAAAGGCACGGGAAGATGCCCGTTCCGGTAAGAAACGGAGACGGGGCGATACGCTATTGTCCGGCAAGCTGACGCCGGCCCAATCCCGGAATGCCGCCAAGAACGAATTGTATCTTGTCGAAGGGGATTCCGCAGGTGGTTCGGCCAAGCAAGGAAGGGACCGGACTTTTCAGGCGATTTTGCCACTGCGGGGGAAAGTCATCAATACCGAAAAAGCGAAACTCGAAGACATTATGAAAAATGAAGAAATCAATACGATCATCCACGCAATCGGCGGGGGCGTCGGAGCGGATTTCCAAGTCGAGGACATCGCCTACGATAAAGTCATCATCATGACAGACGCAGACACGGATGGAGCCCATATCCAAGTGTTGCTGCTGACATTCTTCTACCGCTATATGAAACCGCTCATCGAAGCGGGGAAAGTGTATATCGCACTTCCGCCGCTCTATAAAGTATCCAAGGGGGCGGGGAAAAAGGAAGTCATCGAGTACGCCTGGACCGAAGATGACCTCGATTCCGCCATCCAGAAGATCGGCAAAGGATATATGTTGCAACGCTATAAAGGACTTGGGGAGATGAATGCGGACCAGCTATGGGATACGACGATGAACCCCGAGACGCGCACATTGATCCGGGTAACGATTGAGGATAGCGCGACATCCGAACGCCGGGTCACGACGTTGATGGGCGATAAAGTCGAACCGAGACGGCGCTGGATTGAAGACAACGTCGATTTCGGCATGGCGGAAGAACATAATATACTGGATAATGAATTTCTGCACGTCGAGGGGGAGTTTGAATGACTGTATCGGAACGTTACCAAGATCTACCCTTGGAGGAAGTGATCGGCGACCGGTTTGGAAGGTATAGTAAGTACATCATTCAAGACAGGGCATTGCCGGATGCACGAGATGGCTTAAAACCGGTGCAACGCCGGATCTTATACGCGATGCACCATGAAGGGAATACCCATGAGAAAGCATTCCGGAAATCTGCGAAAACGGTAGGGAATGTCATCGGGAACTACCATCCGCATGGCGACTCATCCGTGTATGAAGCGATGGTGCGGATGAGCCAAGACTGGAAACTCCGCCATATGATGATTGAAATGCACGGGAACAATGGTTCGGTGGACGGTGATTCGGCAGCTGCGATGCGATATACGGAAGCTCGGCTTTCCGCCATTGCCGGTGAAATGCTGCGGGATATCGGGAAAGATACCGTCGATTGGATTCCGAACTTCGACGATACGGAACCGGAGCCGACGGTACTGCCTGCTCGTTTTCCGAATTTGTTGGTGAATGGTTCAACCGGGATTTCGGCTGGTTATGCGACAGATATCCCGCCGCATGCGCTTCATGAAGTATTGGATGCTGTCCTGATGCGGATGGACAAACCCGACGTATCTGTAGATGAACTGATGACGGTTCTCAAGGGGCCTGATTTTCCAACGGGGGGCATCATCCAAGGGACAGCGGGCATTAAGACTGCTTATAAGACCGGGAAAGGCCGCTTCATCATCCGTGCGAAAACAGCGATTGAACAGTTGAAAGGCGGCAAATCCCAGATTGTCGTCACCGAAATTCCATATGACGTCAATAAAGCGAATTTGGTGAAGAAAATCGACGAGCTCCGTTTGGATCGGAAGCTGGATGGGATTGCAGATGTACGGGATGAATCGGACAGAACCGGTCTCCGAATTGTCATCGAGTTGAAAAAGGACATTGACGGGAATGGAATTCTTCAATATTTATTGAAAAATACCGACTTGCAAGTGACCTATAACTTCAACATGATTGCCATTTCGGGTCGACGGCCGACGTTGATGTCTCTTCCGATGCTGCTCGATGCGTACATAGACCATCAGAAAGAGGTTGTTACGCGTCGTTCCCGTTATGATATCCAAAAAGCGAAAGACCGGCTTCATATCGTGGAAGGTCTTATGAAGGCATTGTCGATTTTAGATGAAGTCATTGCAACAATCCGCGCTTCGAAAGATAAACGGGATGCGAAGAATAATATCATCGCGAAATTTGCGTTTACCGAAGTGCAGGCGGAAGCAATCGTTTCCTTGCAACTTTATCGATTAACGAATACGGACATTACCGAGCTGCAGAAAGAAGACGAAGAACTACGCAAGTTGATTGAGCAATTGGATGCCATATTAAATAGCGATAAGAAACTTTCTTCCGTCATAAAAAAAGAACTGCTCGCCATCCGAAAGCAATTTGCAGAACCGCGTCGTTCGGAAATCGAAGAGAAAATCGAGGAAATCAAAGTCGATTTGGACATTTTGGTGCCGAGCGAAGAAGTGATCGTTTCGGTGACGAAAGATGGTTATGTGAAGCGAACGAGCGTCCGTTCTTATAGCGCATCAAACGGCACTGGACAGGAAATGAAAGAGTCCGACTATAGCTTATTAGAAGCGCCGATGAATACCCAACATCATCTCTTGCTGTTCACTTCGGCGGGCAATTATCTCTATCAGCCGGTGCATGAGCTGCCGGATATCCGTTGGCGTGATCTGGGCCAACATATCTCAAGCATCATCCCATTGGAGCAAAACGAATCCATCGTTGCAGCAATCGGCATAGAAAATTTTGAAGAAGAAGCGAACATTGTTAGCGTCTCGCGAAACGGGATGATCAAACAATCGAAGCTAGCCGACTTCAGAGTCCAACGATATTCCAGGACATTCAGAGCCATGGGTATTAAAGAAGGGGATGCTTTGATTGATGCGCGTCTCGTAACAGGAGACGAAGATGTCCTTTTGATTACCCATGGCAGTTATGCGCTTCGGTTCCCATTAGCGGAAATATCGGTTACTGGGGTCCGGACAGCCGGCGTCCGAGGCATTAATTTGAAAGACGAAGACTATGTCGTAGCTGCAGAATTCATTCAAGATGAGACGGCTTCCATATTGATTGCCACACAGCGGGGTTCAGTCAAACGCATGAATTTGAATGAACTGGAGCCAGCCGCGCGCGCCCAACGCGGCGTAGTCGTTCTAAAAGAATTGAAGACCAATCCGCATCGTATCATTGGCGCAAAATTGATGAAAACCGATGAGACCATTATATTGGCAACCGATAAGGACGAGAAGATACCACTTGTGGCAGGAACGTTGAGACTAGTGGATCGATATTCAAATGGCAGTGCCATAGTGGATGAGAAAAAACAAGGACAAGTGAGAGCAATCTATAAAGAAACAAAACCTGAAAATGAATAAAACAGAAAAGGACTGTCCTGTATAGGCAGTCCTTTTCGCTTGGGGAACTTGGGGAAGTGGAGCTGCGCTCATAACTATTCATAAGCGCTCATAAAAATGGATTCGCACTTATATTCCCGGAGAACCGCTTATAACTCCAGGCTGGCGCCTATATTTCTTCCCAAGCGCTGATAACAGTAGAGAACCGTCCATATTACTAAACAACCGATTATAACCAATCCGTCTATTGTCAAAAACCAAGGCTATCCAGTAATCGATAGCCTTGGTTTTATTCTAAAAATACATCCAGGACCAGTTAGAACTTCGAACTACCAATTATAAAGGAAAGTTTCCTATGGAGATTCATGCTGAGCTGAATGTCGAAGGCTTCCTGACCTGCTGACTGCCCCTGGTTCGGCAGGTCTTTATTAATTCCATTTTAGACGTGATAGGATGAATATATAAAGCTTTTATAAAGTTAATAGAAATGTACGATATCGGTGATAGAGTTAGTTCAGGAGGAGTAGGGATGGGTGAACAGATTTTACTTGTGGAAGATGATAGGGAAATTGCACGGATTATCCAGGATACGCTACGACAACAAGGCTATGGGGTGACGTGGGCAACGACGGGAAGGGAAGGCTGGGAGGATTTCCGACACGGGTGCTTTGATCTCGTACTTGTCGATTGGATGTTGCCGGAGATGGATGGAATCACACTCTGCCGGAATATCCGCTTGGCGAGCGACGTGCCAATCATCATGATTAGTGCGCGCAAGGAGGATACAGACAAGGTGGAAGGGCTAGATACGGGCGCGGACGATTATCTCGCGAAACCGTTTAGCCTCGTAGAATTAAAAGCCCGAGTCGCTTCACAGCTCAGAAGGTGGCGACGGTATCAGGGGCAAGAGAGGCTGGCGCAGCGGTCCCACTACAATGGCGGTCTAACGATTGAATGGCAGAGTGAACGAGTGCTCCTGAAAAACAAGGATGTTCCGCTCACTCCAAAGGAATTTGAACTACTGAAACTGTTAGCGCAAAATCCGGAACGTATCTTTTCGAAAGGTGATCTATACGAGCATGTTTGGCAACAACCGGACCTGGGGGACGTGCACACCGTGACGGTCCACATCAAGTCGGTTCGGGAAAAGCTGGCCGATCCGGTAAAGACACCGCATTTCATCCAAACGGTGTGGGGAAAAGGATACCGGTTCATTGGTGAACTGACATGAGGATTCGAACGTGGCTCTTGGCATCATATCTCATCGTCATGCTGCTACCGCTTGGAGCGGCGTACGGGCTGTTCGCATGGATCAATTCTTATCATGAGGAACGTAATGTCGCGGAATATATGGACAACCTTGTCAAATTGAACGAAATCCAGGGGGTGTTAGCGGAGCCGTCGTTGTACCAGCCGAATACGGATTGGTCAGAAGTCGACAAGCTGGCGAACAGCCGGATTGCCATCACACTCTACACGGATATCGGCTTCATGGTGCATTCCACAAGTCCCGTCAGGCAAAGTCCTCTGGCGTTCATGCCACGGAAAGAGCTTTATGAAGGGTTTTACGAATTGCGCCAGAAATTCGGGTTGGTCACGTACAAAGAACCCGTTTTCGTCGGGAATTCCCTTATCGGTGTATATGAGATCACATGGATTCGTGATGAATGGGTGGCCGGCGTCAGCAAGCGGACATGGCTAGTTGGCGTGCTCTTCGCTGTATTCTTCCTCTCATTGTTCGCGGGGGTGGCCTTCCTCGTCAACCGGAAATTGAATCGTCCGCTTCAGTTATTGATGGGGCAGATGGACTCGTTCGGCAAAGGGGAACCCACCCAGCCCATTCCCAAGCGGAAAGATGAACTCGGAGAACTCGCTGAAAGCTTTGAGGCGATGCGTACGGAACTCATCTCGGCGAATCAAAAACTAACAGCAGAGCAAAAGCAAAAGGAGTTTATGATTGCGAGCATCTCTCATGACTTGAAGACCCCGCTCACGTCCATTCGAGCATACGCGGAGGCGCTCGACGATAGGGCCCTATCTACGCGAAAGCAACGGGAATACCGAAATGTCATCATCTCGAAGGCAAATTACATGCGGCAGATGCTGGACGACCTGCTCATGTACACGTTGCTGCAATCGAGCGCCTATGAGATGGCGCTTGTCCCGGTGGACGGGGAAGAGTTTTTTGACATGCTCGTGTCAGGGTATGAGACACTTTGCGATGAAAAGCAGATTGATCTGCGAGTGACATGCGTAGTTACAGGTACATATGCGGTCAATTCAAAGCAGCTAATGCGGGTTGCCGATAACCTAATGATGAACGCTATTGCGCACACGGAAGCGAGAGGGATAATCGGTCTTACTGCCGTGAATGTGGCCGAGGCGCCGAACAGGTGTTCAGACTTCGTAAAAGAGGCACTTGACGCGGAAGACGGCATGTACTTGATTGTCCAAAACGAGGGGGAAGGCATCCGGGAAGACCAACTGGCGAATGTGTTCGAACCACTATACCAAGCCGACGAGGCGCGGACAAAAGCGGGGGAACGGGGCACTGGCCTTGGATTAAGCATTACCAAACAAATTATAGAGAAGCATGGCGGAACGGTACGTATTGTCTCTCATCATGGAATCGGGACGGCCATCATATGCTGGCTGCCGCACTGGAAAGGAGCAACAAAGAATGAATTGGATCAAACCACTATCCGGGATTAGTATCCTGTTATTTTTTGCAATCGGTCTCGCAGCATGTAACACAGGGGATGCTAAGTTCTCACCCCTGGAAGTCATCAATACGGCGCTACAGGATGCCGATAAACCGGTCGCCTATTATGGGGAATATACAATAAAGACAAATGATGACTCAGGTGACATCGAGGCAAAGGAATGGGTGGCCTCGGATGGGAAGCGACGTATCGAAATGACGTCCAGTGACGGCGCGGGGCAAACGTTAGTAGTGAATGACGGCAAGCAGATATCGATGTACGATGAATCAAGCAATACAGCGATGATCATGGAAATTACCGAAGATGACATGCGCGAGCTAAGCCAGCAATCGCCGCGTCAGCAAGCTGAACAAATGCTCGAACTCATCAAGGATTCCCATGAACTGTCGACTGGCGATGAGGGGAAAATCGCGGGACGACCTGCATACCATATCATCGCTAAAACGAAAGACGATAAGACCATAATTGGCGACCAGGAAATCTGGATTGATAAAGAGACATGGATAGTGCTCAAGTCCATCTCTAAAAGCAATGAGCTTACGATGACCCAAGAATACAAGAAAATCGACTTCAGGCCGGATTTGAAAGAAGATCTCTTCGCACCCTACATTCCGGAGGGGGCAGCTGTGGAAGTGATGGACGAAGCCGGCATGGCTCCGATAGAAGTGACGGCGGAAGAAGTGAAAGCAGCGCTTGGTTCCTATTACCAGGTTCCCGAAATGGAAGGACTGAAACTGTCAGCCATTACGGTACTTGAAGGATTGGAAGAACGCCCGGAATTCTCCTTTGACTATACGATAGACGATATCCCGGCATTCTCGGTCACCGTTTACAAAGAAATGTCGAATGTCTTAAGTTTTGGCGGCATGCCCAACGAGAAAAAGATAACGATTCGCGGGAAAAATGGGACGAAAACGGAGAGCGGGAACTTCCGATTGTTGAACTGGCAGGAAGAAGGCTTGCGGTATAGCGTCATTTTGCAAAATCCGGAAATTGGATTTGAAGAAGTGAAACGGTATTTGGATCAGATGGATTAATTATGTGGGGTGCCGGGTTTTCGTTAATTCGAAATCTGGCATCCCACATTTTAATTAGGGGGAGATCAATTTGGATTTAGGTTATATTTGGTTATGTTAAGCATTGTAGTTGCAGGATAATTAATAGGAAATGGCTTGAAAAACTTTAAAAATCCAATTACAAACATTTTTAGCGGAATCTTTAATGAAGATAACGATTACGAATTATTATCAGAAAATGATCTTTTTATGAGTATATCAAAAGAAGATGCGAAGTCTCTAATTCAGGAACACCCGGACGTACCGCATATTATCATAAACAATAATGTGTACTAGCAAAAAACAAAGAGTTGCGCGGCTGGTTAAACATCTTGTGAGAGCAACACTTTGTAGGCGCTTTTTGTAACTCAGTAAAAAGCGCCTTTTTCGGTTTTATCTCAATGTTTCAAGTATACTTATCAAAGACACGCAGCTATTTATAATTTATATTATGACCATGGCGTTATTTTGAATACGTTAATTAACACCCTCTCATTCAATCCGATATCTATAATTACGATTTTTCACGCTATCAAAATCTATATGATTCACGCTATGCTCGATTACATCATTGGCATTTAAACGATTCGCTTTCGCAAAATCTTTAACACTCTCCAACAATTCCTTATCGTACGTCGTTTTGTACTGCACGCGATCTTTTGGTCTTGTTTTTTTATCATATACAATCGTTCCTTGCTCCAGCAGATTTAGCAAACCATCTTCTAGCAAGTAATTAATATGTGTTCGATGTTGTGCTGCTAAATCAGATAACTGTTCAAGCAGCGCTTTACTAATATTTGTACGGAACGCTTCTCGCGTTTGATCTGTTGTATGAATAAGTTTTCCATCTTTCAGTTTCCACATAGTTTTTTCCTCCACTCATTAATCATTTATGCTTTGTGACATATATTTTTGCTTAGTAGAAATGCAAACAGAATCATTGTATATGATTTTAGCTAATTTAGGCAGCTCATGTTTACCTTTTATCCATACACGATATATGGCAGTATTGTTTTTGCTAGTTTCCATTGTTATTTCTGAGCGAAGCATCCAGGATTGCATCACTGCAAGTAATCCTTCGGCGAATTGTTTGCTTGCAGTGGTAATATTCATTACGTAGCCTTTCGGTTGCACCCAACCATCGCCATCAACGACACCACGAATAAATGCTGGCATATACTGTTCAGGAATTTCAGGAAATTGAATCGTCAATGATTTATTTGGCACGATTCCCATTTTCGCTAAATCATTTTTTATTGTTTTCGAATTGATTAACAACGTTGGAACCGTACATGTTCCACCAGCTGGGGCTATGATATAATCGGCCTGCATTGCTTGTGCAATTCTTTTTAGTACTTGCTCATCTTTTTGGGCAAAGCATATTGTGTGAGTTGATTTTCTAATGTGTCCATCTGTTATTAGCAGTCCTAGTACCCAAGCCATCTCATCTGACCAAGTCTTGAAAAAATCTTCATTCACTTTATTTTTTCTCGGTTGTCCCGGCGGTTTTAATTTCACATTATGCTTCTTCAATACATTTCTGATCGCAGAATCTGAAATGCCGATGATTGGTTTCATTTCCGCATATGACATCCCATTTTTATACATCTCAACAATCATTTCATCCGTTATCCCTCGATTTCTAATCACGTCCCCTCCCCCCTTTTTGAATATTGTTTATATCCCAATTATACAATCATATGTTCGTAAATTCAAATTTATGGTCATAATAGTAGCTAATTTAACCATTAGATCAGCCATCCATTGCTCCAGTTAACATTGCATCATTTTCTTGAACGTGCATATCAAAAAAGTTGTATGACGTCTAAATCTAACGTATACTAAAATAAGCAAATGAATAGAATAAAAAGAGGCCGTCCAATGCGCGAACATTATAACGGCCAATGTAATAGCAGGTTCCCTCCAAGGGGATCGGCTTCGAGGAGAGATAACCCATCCCACCGAGCGTCTAACTCAAGGATGGGTTATTTTTTATGGTTGAATGACAGTATTAATACAATCAATGCTCCAAATGTAAGCATGAGCATCAATGCTTCATATACTGACATGGCATCACCTCCCTTCTTGCGGGAGTGAGCCGACCACCCTTGAGTCACCTATTCTATTACCACTCCATCATACCATACGGGCTTTCGGTTTTTGCCCCATCTCTAAACAAAAAAACTACAGTGCACCTTTCACACTGTAGTTACATCTCCCTCAATACCCGGAGTCTTCCGACGTCAAGTTATCCAGCATCGTATAATCATATTTCTGCAGCGGCTTTTCCGCTGGGCCCTCGATCACTTCACCGTCGTAAGAAAATCGGGAGCCGTGGCAAGGGCAATCCCACGTCCTGTCCCCACTGTTCCATTCGACCTCACAGCCGATATGGGTACAAGTGGTATCCACAATATGAACGTTCCCCTCATCATCCCGAAAGGCGCCTTTCCGATGCCCATCCAACATAATGACCGCCCCTTCCCCATTCGATAGCTCCTCAGGTTTTGTACTAGGCGAGTCCAATTTTCCTTTAATTAATTGCCCGACCACATTCGCGTTTTGGACAAGGAAATTTTTCAGGCTGGGCTGCACGTAAAACCGGGAAGGCGAATACAGTTTCTGGAACCGGTTCTCTTTCCCGGTGACTAGATCACGGTAAAGCAAGGCAGCGGCCGTTCCATTGGACATCCCCCATTTCCGGAATCCGGTTGCAATCAAGATGTTGGACTGTCCTTCCGTTAACGCACCGATGTACGGGAGGTTATCCAAAGTGACCAAATCCTGCGCTGACCATCGATAAACGACCTCCTTTATGCCGAATACTTGCTCCCCGAACGCCTCCAATGCTTTGTAGTATTCCATCGTATCTTTTCCTTGACCGGTTTTATGGCTTTCCCCGACGATGATCACCAATTCTTGCCCGTTATCATCCGCAGAACGAAGCGATCGATTGGGCTGATCTCCACTCAAATACATGCCGCCTGGAAACTTCTTTTTCGTTTGAATCGCAAGACCGTACGACCGATTCGCATACATTCGGGTCGAATAAAGCCCCGTGCCTTCATAAAACGGGAAATGCGTGCAAGCCAGCACATGCTTCGCGGATACCCGATGGTCGTCTCGAGTCAGAACGACAGGACGTTCCCCGGTCTCAATATTGACGGCTGTCGTTCCCTCAAAAATCCGCCCGCCCTTTTCCAAAAATAGCCGGATGAGATGGACAAGATATTTGGTCGGATGAAACTGCGCCTGGTCCTTCATGACGATCATATTTTGTACATTTTCAATCGGGAAAGGAAATTGAGTGACATCCGCCAATCCGCCGTTGATACCGATCTTTTCATACGCTTCCGCTTCCTTCTTAACCTTCCTTGCACCCTGTTCGGTAGTGGCGTATATGTACGCATCCTGCACGCTGAAGTCACAATCGATCTGGTGCAGCTCTACCGTTTCTTTAACGAATGCAAGAGCCTCCGAATTTGCCTCGTAATACAAACGTGCCTTGGTTCTTCCAATATTATTGATGAATTCATCGTAGATGAGGTCATGTTGAGCTGTAATTTTAGCAGTGGTATGGCCGGTCGTTCCGTTCAATACTTGTCCCGCTTCGAGCACAGCAACTTCCAAACCTTCCTTCGCTAAAAGATAGGCGGTTGTAATGCCCGTAATTCCCGCCCCGACGATTACCACATCTACAGAAAGATCCTCCGTTAAACTTGGGAACTCGGGAAAATCAACCTTCGCCCTCCAAAATGATTCCACGTCATGCGGCAGCTTTCCATTTTCATGATTCTGGGTCACAAATATATCCTCCATTCGGTATTCATACAGATAAAGGAAGGATTCCCTTAGGTCGCCAGATTAAACCATCCACAAAGCTCAAAAAGCCGCCATTGGTTTAACGGGTTCGGTTGATGGGGAGAAAATGCAAAAACACACCCCAATAAGCAACTAAAACAGCATATGATTCGCCCTCCAATTGACAGTGGAAAAAGCAAAAAAATGCTCAGGCATAATAACCTGGGCATTTTTTTGTCCTATCATTTGTTCAACAATCGCGCCCGATTCTGGCATAACGTTGTACGACAATTCCGGCCAGTTAATGAATCCAATCGTAGGTTTGGATGTAGCTGAAAAGTCATGTCAAGCCTCCTTAGATAATAAAATCTTTCCCTTTTAATCTATTCCTTTTTAAATCGATCTCCCAAGTTAGAATATATTAAGCTAAATATAATAATAGTTACAAATAAAATTAAACCAATAATGAATAGTACATCGTTTTTTAGTATGTCACTTAATACCCAAAATACCATACTTGCTGATAAAGCTAGAATTGTTTTTCCGTAAAATTTACCCAACGCCAGTTTATCGTATTTTTCTTTATCCTCTTGAGATAACATGTTAAATCCTGCGATAAGAAACGTTCCTTTTCCATTCAACAGAAATACACCGATAATAGTAAATACAAGAATACCAAAACTTAATAACATGGTAACACCTCCATGAAGTAGAATGCTTAACAACACATACGAATGCATGTTAAAAAAGTTTCAGGGTTGAAAGTTATATAAATCAACATGATCTATTGCTTTTAATACCATTCCTGTTCATTGTATTTAGCTGGCTTTCGTTCAATAAGGTTTCTCTATAAAATGTCTCGATTGCGATACAGACACAATCGTTTTTAAAGCAATCGCGCCCGATTGCTTAAATCAAATAGCTATAAGCTATAAAACCAGCAAGCACCACGACAAGTGCTGCACTTGTCGTGGTGCTTGAGTTTCCCCTTTTCCAACTTATAAAACTCGTTGCAAACCAACTACCAAGCAACATTATGACCCCTATATGTTGAATTATTTTCGTTGCTGAAAAAATTCCAGTAAGCAACAGCAATGCCCCTAAAATCGGGATTCCTAAACCAAGATAGCCAGAAGGACTCTTTAATTCAGTTCTAATTGTAACTCGATCTTCCTTATCCATTTTCAAGTACATGTTTGTAAAGAAGACTATTGGTATAACCCATATCGCAATTATTAAAATCTGAATAAATATCATGTTTTTACATCCTTGTTATTTTTTATTTTGGCCCCTATATGTAATATTAGCGCTAATCCTTATTAGAGAATTGCGCCGATTTGTTGTATCAAAAGCGTAAAACTTTGTTCGTTATTTATAAATATATTACTCACAATTTTCATCTAATCGCCGACGAAGCACTAGAGCCGAAATAGTAAATATAACGAAAGCTGTTGTTGAACCCGCAGAAACTATCTTCAATACATTTCCTATTGGAGTGTTGAATAACAGAGCAACCGAGATGATCAGGACGGCACCAGTTAACCCCATCCCTGAAATTGAGAAAGCCAATACCTTGTTCATCAAACCCACCTCCCGCATAGCTAAGACTGAGATAAAAAACACTTTACTCATATCAGTTCTTCATTCCGATTCAATAAGTAACAAAATGGCCCGATTGTATTAATTGCTATTTTTATTCTTAATAGCATCTCTGCTCATTAAAAAATAAGCAGTGCCAGCGATGAATAATCCTGTGTTAAGCCACATCACTATGCCATCCCATTCGTTTTTTAACAAAGTCATATTTGTTAGGTTTACAAAAAACATTGCAGCTAAAATAACAACAATCCGGTTATTTCTCTCATTTCTCCACCTCCAGAAAATGGCCCGTTTGCTGAATAAGCTGTCTTTTTATATTTTAGCACAAAATCTTTTACTCCCTTACACGTCTTCAGTTATTTCAAAAAAATTTTCTCAACCTCCAATCAACAATCTTATTAGCAGTGCAATTAGCAGAGGCACTAAATTTATGTGCTGTTGTTAATTGGTTTACCAATTGTATTGCTGTTTTCTATCGATAATTGCCTTAAACATTGATATAGCAACAAAAATGGGGACATCAATTCAAGTGCGAATTGCGTCCCCATTTGCTATGCTTTTTAACGTTTTCTCCCCGTGTACCGAACCCGTTAATATTAATTGGGTATATTTTTATTCCTCTCTAATCAATTCGGCTTGTTAAGGGATTGATTTCAAATCAGTTGTATGGCAATGAGATTTAACGTATACTTAATATAATAAATGTATAGTATAAAAAAGACCGTCCAATGCGCTAACATTGAAACGGTCTATGTAATAGCAGGTTCCCGCCAAGGGGATTGGCTAATTGGTGGAAATAACCCATCCTAATCGAGCCGTCAACTCAAGGATGGGTTATTTTTTATGGTTGAATGACAATATTGAGGCCCGCAGGAAGCGGGTCATGCAGTCGTTGCGACAGGATGTCGCGGTTTTAGACTGCCTTCCTATAATGCTCCGAAAGTAAAAACGAGCATCAACGATTCAAATACTGACATGGCAACACCCCCTTCCAAATCGGGAGTGAGCCAACCACCCTTGAGTCACCTATTCTATTACCCTTCCAGTATACCACACGGATGTTCCTATGAATGATAAATTTTCGGTATGACAGTCGTTGCAGTCTCCAACTCAATCAAACTAGTCAAAACCATCCCTTTTCAACGAAACAATGTTCTTATTCCGAATTTCATATAAAGCTTCCGCATACTCTTCTATCATTTCCCGTTCTACCAGCCTCTCTACAAACCTGGCAGGGAGATTTTCATATCCCACTTCCAACCCTTTCAGCCCTCCCGCAATCGCTGCGATCGTGTCGCTGTCATAGCCCTTGTTTGTTGCACCGATCACCACTTCTTCAAATGTCCGGCTGTTTAGAAGCCAATAAAAGACCCATTCCATCGTATGGAAGACAAATCCGTCCGGGGGACAACCCGGCTCCTTGCTGTAGTTTACATCATATCTCGACCCTCGAACCTCAGTTCGTATGGAAGCGGATAGCTCCTCCCCGTTCAATAGCCGATTAGCTATCCGATTGTAAATGACACAGGCCTCCGCCGCCGATCATCAAAATGGGTCATCTTCGACTGCTGTATCGACAGCTCTCCTATCCTCTTTTCATCCGAATAGGCTATAGCGATAGGTAAGCATCTCATCAAACTGCCGTTTCCTGCGCTCTTGCCCCGTAAATCGAAATGCGTTTGCTCGGCCGCCTGGAACCAGTCACCGGCAAAGTTCCGAAACGTTTTTGAAACCGTTACACCCATATCCTTCGGTTCAGTATTTTCCCATAACAGGAAGTGTCGGCCGATTTCTTCAATCGGCTCTGCAACATTGCCCATGATTCCTCTGGCGACAGCCAACGTCATTGCCGTGTCATCGGTTGTTTCCCCCGGCGCCACACCCCAATATCCGCCGCCTCTCATTTCAGTGACAACTCCATACTTGTCCCCAATTTCCTTCTCCGTCATTGCCCCGAGAGCATCGCCGATAGCCAGGCCGAACAAACCGCCTTTGATTTGATCCAACATTTGCAATCCCCCTATCTACTCTGATTCAGGTGTAAAATTAAGGAATGGACCGATTCAGGGTTATGTTATACTTACACTAGATTATATGACATAAGGGGGATACATATGGGAATCTTCGGATTTTTCAAAAGTCAATTCATCGAAGTGATCGAATGGACGGATCCGGGTGCCGACACGATGGTCTACCGCTTCCCTGTCCAAAATACCGACTATCGGGATATCAAATATAAACATATTTTATTGCCGATCTGGATTTTGACATGATTTTCACTCTTACCCAAAAAGTTTCATAGGATACTAGGTGAAATGAATTGGTGAGGAGCGATTGTAATCAATATCCACGTCGTACAACAAGGGGAAACGGTATGGACCATTTCCCAGCAATATCAGGTTCCAGTTGCCGAAATCATATCGGCCAACCAGTTGGAAACCCCTGACAGATTGCCGATCGGCATGTCTTTGGTGATTCCCACCGATAAAAAAACACATGTCGTCCAACCCGGGGAAACGGTAAGTACGATTGCTAGGCGCTATGGGGTGACGGTACAGGATCTGGTCAGCGCCAATTTGATCCGGGATATCAACCTCATTACTACAGGCACCACGCTTGTCATTCCTGTCAATAAGCCGATCATCGATGTCAATGCCTATACGATCAGCACTGGAAAAACGGGGGCACAAGAAATCCTCGATGTGGGCGACTATTTGACGTATTGGATGCCCTTTGCCTATACGATCCAAGTAGACGGCGGATTGAGTGCCGTGGATGACGAGACCATGCTGGAAGCCGCGGATGAGAAAGACATCGTTCCCGTCCTCTGCATAACGAATTTCAGTGCAACCGAAGCTGGATCCCGCCTGGCTTCCACCATATTAAACAGTGTGGAACTGCAAAACCGACTTCTCACCAATCTACTGACGATCATGCGGGACAAAGGCTATAAAGGGATCAATGTGGATTTCGAGAATGTCTTCCCTGCCGACCGTGAAAATTACAATCAGTTTTTGCAGCGGGCGGTGGATCGTCTCCATCCCGAAGGCTATTTCGTGTCCTCTGCCCTCGCTCCAAAAACGAGCAGTGAACAAAGAGGCTTATTATATGAGGCGCATGATTATGAAGCACATGGAAGAATCGTCGATTTTGTCATCCTGATGACCTATGAATGGGGATACCGGTTCGGACCGCCCCAAGCCATCTCCCCGCTCAACCAGATCAGGCGTGTGCTCGATTATGCGGTAACCGTCATACCGCGCAACAAGATATTCTTCGGTTTCCAGATCTATGCACGGGATTGGCTGATCCCGCACGAACGGGGTCAAGAAGCAGAGACGTTCAGCCAGCAAGAGGCCATCCGGCGGGCGACCGAGCATTGGTCTGCGATTCAATATGATCCGGTAGCCCAATCCCCTTTCTTCCGCTATACGGATGATCAAGGGCGGCAGCACGAAGTTTGGTTCGAAGATGCAAGGAGCGCCCAAGCAAAATTCGACTTGGTGAAACAATACAACTTACGCGGCATCAGTTATTGGGTGCTCGGCTATCCATACCCGCAAAACTGGCTGTTACTTGATGATAATTTCACCATCCGGAAACGAAGATAATTATAAAACAACTCATTCTGACAGAAACTAATCAGAATGAGTTGTTTGATTGTTATGACTAAAAACACATATACATAAATTGGTACTTCCTCCGTATTTCAAAATAGTGGAAACTAACTTACTCTTGGACTTATAAAAATAGCTGGGGAGGAGAATGAATACATGAAAAGATGTAAAGCAGTTTTCTTGTTCCTACTGACGTTGTTCTTATTTTTTGGAACATCAAGCCATGTGTTTGCAGCAAACCAGAGCTTTATTGATCAAGTCCGAAATGAATATGTGAAGTATGAGAAGAAGTCGACTACTGCCTATCAGGAGTATAGGGAAAAGTCAGTTAACGCGTATCAAGCCTATCATAAGAAACAAGTAGCTTTTTTGAATGCCTTCGATATGCAAACGAGCGATGATTTATCGAGACTCACCCAATTATTGAATGATGACGTTGCACGGTTAGAAATTCAGTATGGGAGTCAAAAAGAATACGCATCTAAATTAAATGACTACAAAAATGCCATTAATCCCAACTCATTAAGCAGTCCGCTGGGAGCCTATTCGCGGAGCATCAGTTCGACTTCTTTAAGTAGTGCCATGGGCGATTTACAACGAGCGACAAATGAAAACTCCCTAAGCAGTCCCATGTATAGCTATCGTCAAGCTATCAATGAAAATTCATTGAGCAGCCCGATGTACAGCTACCGCCAAACGGTCAATAGAAATTCGTTAAGCAGTCCGATGTATGCTCTCGATAAGGGCAGTAGTGTAAACTCCCTTCCCAGCGTCATGTATGCGTACAATAAAGGCCGGGTTTCCCAAAAAAATGCACGAAAAAAATGGGATCAGTTGTTTAAAAAAGAAACCTTACACATTCAAAACAACAGTAAGAAAGCCAAAGATAACATAGATAAAACAATCGAAAAAACCGATCATGCGATACTGAATCAAAAACACAAAACAGTCAATGGCATTCTGAAACAGCGCAATAAATCACTCGAAGAAATTTCGAAATTGCGCGCTACCTCTTTTGGCGAAGGCATTTCTTTTGAACCGTTGCTTCCTAATTTGAATGAAATCAGTGTGATGGTGGATGGCGAATGGCTTGCGCTGAAACAACTGCCCATTATCCAAAATGGCCATACGTTCATTCCCATTCGTTCAGTATACGAAAAAATCGACTCATCGATAAAAATTAGCAAAAAAGGAAACGTCATTTCGGCAACTAGTCAAAATATGAACGTCACTGTTACAATTGACAAGAAAAATGCAACGATTAACGGAAAAGCAATCACTTTAGACACGTCACCGAAACTGATCGACGGCCAAACAATGGTTCCGCTTCAACTATTGAGCGAATCATTGCCTGTCAATGTACGTTGGGATGCCGCCAGTCAAACCATCATTATTAATACGAAGTAATTTAAATAAGAGCTATCCAAAATCGACTACATTCGAATTTTGGAAGCTCTTATTGATTTATCGGGAGGACCGCTTCCCTACTATTAGCCATAATAAAATAAACAGTAGCACAGCAACGACTTCCAGAGAAAGGATATACCATGGATATGGTCCTAGGAAATCAAGCAAACTTCCATTTGTGGGTTTCATTCGTAGAAACATGTAATTCCCATCCACTGCCCAATTAATGATGGTAATGAACGGAAGAAGGATGTTCAAAACAAGCATCGTTTTCCAGATCCCTTTACATGTGGGACGGTATCCTTTCATCCAGACAAAATAGAGGGCGGTCAGGATGATACCTAGATGCGTATAGAAGAAATGAAAATATCTGAAATGAGGAAAGCTCAGATCGAGAACGGGCGTCACAATGGCTTGAATCGCCCCACCGATGCCGGCATAAAAGACGAAGTCGAACAAATGCCGGTTCCCTGTCCATAATAACAGGATGGACGCAAGCAGGGTCAGGCTGCATAATTCCAGAGGGAGCGACTCATATAAATGCCATCGACCGGTGGATACCATCCATAGATGATACATAATTTCGAACCAAAGGAGAGTGAAAGCGAATATCCGTTCAAGCAATGCCTTATTTTTTATTGGGGAAGCCCATTTCTCTCTTGCAAGGAATAGAAGTGCAATCACAAAGACTATGAAACCGATGGCCGAGAAATGTGCCAACGAAAACATTTCAAACTGCTGTCCGTTCATGAGATCTAACTCCGTTCGCTTAACAATCACTAGTTGTCCCTGCGGTAAAGATCACGGCTCTTGTAACTGGCACGTAAAATCCTCTTCATTTCATCGTGTCGTTTCGCTTTCGTCGCCTCTTGTTTTGCGCTATACACATATCGCGCCCAATCTTTTTGGTATCCGGGAGTCAGCGCTTGATAAAAAGCGAGCAAATCCGGCGCATCCTGTAAATCTTTTTCTATTTCAGGAATGAACTCAATATAATCATCCACACACGAACTCGGTTTGGTAGAGACTTTATTGACCCCCTTGGAATCTTCCTTCAAGCCGACAACGGTAAACACGGAGTCCAAACCGACCATCCGGGAAAACTTCAATGTGCTTGACCCTACATACCCATCCTCATCGGCACCCATTCCTGGCAATAGCTCATCCCGGTGGATATACGTCGGATACACTGTGTTGCCCTTTTTAGGATAGGCGATAAACAGATAGCCGTTCGGATTCAAGGATTGATTTGCAATGACTTCCTTCACCATTGTCCGGAGAGATTCCAAATCCACAACGAAGGCGAAAATCACATCATACGGTTGGTTGGCGAAACTTGTATCATAACCGTCCCATCCTTGAAAATAGTCAGTATCCCCAGGCGCATGAAGTACAGCCGCCTTGTTATATTTCGTCAAGTTCAATTTTTCTACAATGGTCTTCGACATACCATTCACCTCAGAGTTTTCTGTCATGCCCTACCTGGCGTAATCCACTAAAAATCCATTCAACTCTTCCCTGGTTGTAAGTTCATTGCGGTAATTAAGGACTTTATTTTCATATCCAATATGAATGGCACTGACTCTCGCACCCGCCTCTTGAATAGCCTCCACTGCTTGCCAGACCCGGTCCAGTTCCGCTTCTACGTCTTGTACGGTCACTTCACTCATGTTCGCACCTAGCTCCACTGTCACCGATTCCTTATAATCCGGGATGCTCGAGCCGGTATCTTTTTTATTCTCAACCGATCCGACAGAAACTATGACAGAATCTGCATCTGTGAAAAAGGGGCGTATGATCGGTTCGATCTCCTTTTTTAATTCATAATCCCATCTTTCATGCAGGTACGAATCGTCAAACTTGCCGTCTTCAAAGCCGACGTAGAACAAAACACCGTCTTCATCCGTTGCATAGCCATAGTATTCCGACCCATGCATCACATCAAAGACCATCTTTTTCATAGTAAACTCTTTCCCATACTTTTCTTCCGCGGCGGCATGCAACGCTTTTTTCTCTTCTATGTAGTTCCAAGGCCAACCGAAATTCCAATATACAATCACCACTCCTACCAACAAAATGATTAGTGTGATGATTCCTAAACATCCCTGCCGTACTGCTTTCATGTATCTCACCCTCTCCAAATTCCATTTCAAATCAGTATACCAGAATGTTTCAGGGACTAGGACCAAGGGGAAAAGTGGAAGAAAGATGAGCAATGGGAAGGTGGGAATATGAAGCAACTTCTAAAACTGATGACAATTGGAGTTTTGGCTGGTTGCCTGTTAGCAGGATTCCTGAAATTCATTTATCAAACCACCGGCAATCAGGCATACCTATTACTATACAACGTCGATTACATACCAGTCCTTCATCAATGGGAAGACGTCCCCCTATTTGGCATCTTCTTTCATTTTGTTTTCTGCATAGCAAGTGTCATCGGTTTGTTTTATATTTTGAAGATTTTCCAATTTGAACAAAACGTTTTCCCTTATGTGGCCGTTTATACGATTGGAAGCGGTGCTCTCTATTTTTTGACCTTGCTCACGGAACAACCGCCGGCAGCTAATGACATCATGGCTTGGGTCTCTTGGACATTCGGCCATGTATTATTCGGCTGTTCAGTAGGCTACCTTGTTAAAGTTTGGAAATGAATCTAGTGATCCAATCATAGCCGGATTCGAAATAGGACTAAATGCGTCTCCCCTATTTTTGAAAATTCGTTAAACTAGTAAGTAACTATACTCGGAGGTGAATTCATGGCAAATGTTCTCACGAAGCTATGCAGATTCTTTTTAGGGTTTGTTTTTCTTGTAGCGGGTGTTAACGGTTATTTCGTCATCTTCGGTTTGGAGCCGTTTATTGCGACAAGTCCCGAAGCCATGGCTTTGTTCGAGTTCGATTATTTATTGATTGTAGAAAAGTCTTTGGAAATCATCTGTGGTATTCTACTTCTTATGAATCAATTCGTTCCGCTTGCTCTTGCCATCCTGTCCCCGATTATAGCCAATATCTTATTATTGCATCTCTTCCTTGATCCTTCTTTGCTCCTTTTGGCTGTGTTACTAGTCATCACCTTTAGTTTTTTAGTATTTTCTTATCGGAAGAACTTCATATCCTTATTGGAAAGAAAGCCAAAACCCGCTTCGTGACGAATGAAAAAACCGGATCAGCAGAAGCGAACCTCTCCCAATCCGGTTCATCCGATTAATAAGCCATCCAACCGCCATCCGCTGTCACAACCGCGCCATTGACAAAACTGGATTCATCGGAAGCGAGGAATAATGCGACTGTGGCAATTTCCTCCGCTTCCCCCGTCCGCGGGGCATTTCCGCTTCCGGACATGGCCCGTTCCATTCCGAAGGCGTTCGGCTCGCTCATCGTCGCTCCGATGTTCGTGTTGACGCCGCCCGGGGCGATCGCGTTACAGCGGACCCCTTTCATGGCGTATTGGAAAGCGACATTCTTGGTCATCCCGATGACTGCATGTTTGGAAGCGGTATAGGCGACTCCCGCTCTTGACCCTTGCAAGCCGGCCGCCGAGGCGACGTTAACGATGACGCCTTGCCCTTTTTCCAGAAAAATTGGCATCGCTTTCCGGATGGCGCGCATGGGCCCGGTCAGGTTGACATCCAGCACACGATCCCACATCTCATCCGATACGTCACCGATCGGCAGGAAATTGTCCATGATGCCCGCATTGTTCACTAAGATGTCGACCGTACCGAAAGCCTCCAGTGTCTTATCAAACACATGTTGGATATCGCCTTCTTTCGCCACATTAGCCATAACCCAGATTGCTTGTCCGCCATCCTGTTTGATCTCTTCCACAGTCGTTTGGGCAGCATTCTGATTCAGGTCACATACGACGACTTGTGCTCCTTCCTTTGCGAATAATCGGGCGATCGCCTTGCCCATCCCCGATGCCGCCCCGGTTACGATAGCCACTTTGGATTCCAATCTCATATCCATCCCTCTTTTCATAATATTTATCCCATATCGCTATACTCATCGCTTAGAAGGGTATAACAATAAGTGAAACGAATTGACTCTCATGCGCGAATACTCTGAAATTACTATACCATGTTTTGCTAGAATGAAACATAAACCACTGAGGAGGAATGAGGAGTAAAATGACTACTTTTCAACATAATGGTGTCAATCTATATTACGAAGATACGGGAGACGGACAGCCGATCTTAATGCTACATGGCTTGACGAGCAACCACGAATCGTTCCGCCCTGAAATCGAAGCTTTGAAGAAAGATTATCGCGTCATCGCCCCGGATGCTCGTGGCCATGGGGCGTCCGATCGCATGCCGCATTTTACGTTGGATGACCATATAGAGGATATCCTGGCACTCATTGATCATTTGCAATTGCCATCCATCCGCCTGCTCGGTGTTTCAATGGGAAGCTATATTGCACAAGGTGTGGCTGTACAAATACCGGAGCGCGTTAAAAAATTGGTTCTAGTCGTCACGAAATCGCATGGAAGCGAATCATCCCTCGTACAATTGCTGGATCGCCATGCGGAAGAGATGAAAGGCCTATCCCTGCCTGAAAAATTGATACACGCTTCACGGTACATGTATTACAACGAGACAGCGGTGAATAATAGGCTCCATGAGACCGCAAAACATAGCAGACAACTGACGGTGGATGAACAGAAGATCGCCTCTCAAGCATTGATGGGGTTCGATTTCCGAAAGGAACTTCACCGAATCACCGCGGAAACACTAGTCATTAGCGGAACCCATGACGGCCTCAATCCACCCGCATATGGACAAGAGACGGCGGAATTGATTCCAAATGCGACCTACATGGAGTTCAAACTTTCCGGGCATGCGCCGAATGTGGAACAACCTTGCCTGTTCATGGAAATCATCGAAGATTTCTTGAAGTGATAATAGATGCTTAATCGCCGGTACTGTTAATTCTTGAAGCTGTATTACTAATACAAATATATATAATTTGATAAACTATATATAATAATTATGTAAAGGAGTCATGTGGATGAAAAAATTTATCAATGCCACTATATACGGAGACCCGGAATCCAATGAAATGTTAGTGGAGAACAATCAGTTTAAAGCAATAGGCAGCGATTTAGGGAGCGCGGATGAAGTCATTGATTTAGAAGGCCGTCTCGTGTTGCCGCCTTATGTGGATCCTCATTTACACTTGGATTACATCTTTTCAGGACTGGGCGAAGGGAATGCCAATGTGTCAGGAACGCTATTTGAAGGGATCCAGCGTTGGAGTGATAATAAGAAATCATTGACCGAAGAACTCGTGCGAGAGCGTGCCATAAAAGGGATTCAAAAAGAAGTGAGTAAAGGGGTTCAATTTATTCGGACGCATGTCGATATTACGGATCCCAATCTAACTGGAATGAAAGCTCTCCTTAAACTGCGTGAGGAATTAAAAGATATTGTGACTTTACAACTTGTCGCATTCCCTCAAGAAGGATTCTTCCGCTATAAAGGCGCAGAACAGTTGATGGAGAAAGCACTTGAAATGGGGGCTGACGTCGCTGGAGGAATCCCTCACTTTGAAATTTCATATGAGCATGGTGTTGAATCATTAAAACGTATCGTTGATATGGCGATTAAATATGACGTGATGATCGATATTCATTGTGATGAAAACGATGATCCAAATAGCCGGTTTTTAGAAGTGCTAAATGCGCTTGTGATGGAAAAAGACTATGGTCCTTACACCACGGCAAGCCATACAACGAGCTTCGGTTCTGTCGAGAACAGCTATGCCAATAAAATGTTAGGTTTATTTAGAGAATCACAAATCAACTTCATTTCTTGTCCGACGGAAAATGCACATTTGCAAGGACGGGGCGATAGTTATCCGAAACGTCGTGGCTTGACACGAGTAAAAGAATTGTTAGCCAACGGGAATAACGTAGCGTTTGCACAAGATTCCATTGCGGATTACTGGTATCCTTTAGGAAATGGAAATATGATGAACATTTTGGACAATGGAATCCATTTAGCGCATTATACACATATTGACGAAATCAATAAGGCGTTCGACTTGATTACATATAACGGTGCAAACGTTATGAGGGTGAACGACGAGTATGGAATCGAGCCAGGAAAACCAGCGAACTTCATCGTCTTAGATGCAACAGATGCGTATGAAGCTATTCGCGAACGTGCCGAAGTCCTGGCATCCATTCGGAACGGTGAATATTTGTATAAACGGGAACCACGGAAAAATGAAGTGGAAATTGATTTCCTGAAACAGTAAATATAGGCTTATGAAAGACCGCAAACTCATATACGAATTTGCGGTCTTGCTTTATTTTACCACCATGGGATAATCATCAATCACGTGGCGTTTCACCCGCCAATTCCTTCCCCATCCCCTTCAGAAAATCGAGGCCAAATTTCAAGGCTCGATTAATATCGGGGTCATTGATAGCTGACAGCAACTGAAAGATGCTCACCTGATCGCCATTTCCACGGAATAATTCCGCTTCATCCAGCCCTCGTTTGACGCCTTTAGCTAGTTTCGCCGTCACTTCGGGTTCGATCGAAGAGAGGACGCCGGCCGTCCCCATTACATGATTAATCAGATGTGTTACAGGCTCGCGGGATACTTGTTCAAGTGCGATGCCTGCGATTTTCTCCTTCGCTTGGACCATCGCTTGTGCAGCGTCCAGCACCCCCATCTTGTCCAATTCACCCGTAAGTTGAAGAATCTTCTGGAGGGCTTCATCCTGCTCGGTGATCAGCGCCTGTAATTGTTCCAACTTTTCCTGATGAAGTTGTTCGGCCGTTTTCTCCGATTTCCGGATGGATGTAATTGGTACAGCCATACTACCCTCTCCCTTCTTGATCGGTTAAATGAACATAGCCGGGACGGGCCCATTTCCGTTCCACTTCCACCCCGTCTTGTGGATGGCGTTTTTTATTTCTCGGATTCGATGCGGGCAATGGATTTTTCTGCACTTCCCGAAGGACTTCCATCCGGACTTTCGTCTGTTTGAATGCAGGTGTGTTCGTCCGTTGATCGACCGCCGGGCCAGTTAAGAAGTTGATGGCAGATTCCTTTTTCGTGGAATTCATCGGCAAGAACAACTCATTAGCCTTCACCCGATCCGTGACGAGCGCTGGCAGCTTCAATGCGCCATAAGGAGAAATCAGTCGAACAACGGTACCGCTCACCACGCCGCGCTCTTTGGCCAGCTCCGGGGACACTTCCACGAAAATCTCAGGCACTTTCGACTGGATGCCTTCGGATTTATTCGTCAAATTCCCTTCATGGAAATGTTCCAGCAGGCGCCCGTTGTTGATATGCAGATCGAATTCGTCATTGAAGGCGGCCGGCTCCACCCAATCGGAAAGCGCAAACCGTGCTTTTTGATCGGGAAAATTAAACCCGTCTACATAGAGAAGCGGTGTGCTGGATCCGTCGAGACTCCCCCAAAGGAAACTATTCCAGCCTTCCAATCCCTGGTAATCCGCCTGACTGAAAAGTGGTGACAAGCTCGCCATTTCTGCAAAAATCTCGCTCGGGTGCGTATAATCCCATTTCGCGCCGAGACGGTTAGCGACTTCTTGGACAATCCACCAATCGGCTTTCGCTTGGCCAAGCTCTGGTAATGCTTGATAGAGCCTTTGAACTCGTCGCTCCGTATTCGTAAAGGTACCGTCTTTCTCCAGCGATGGAACGGCAGGCAAGATGACGTCCGCGTATTGAGCAGTCCTTGAAAAAAAGATGTCTTGGACAACGAGAAAGTCCAATTTGGATAACACATCATGCACATGATTCGCATTGGAATCGACGAGCGCCATATCTTCCCCAACGATGTACATCGCCTTCATTGTGCCCGCATCCACCGCCTGGAGCATCTGGATGTTGTCCAATCCTGGCCGCCCTTCAATCTCCACGCCATATGCCTGTTCAAACTTCTTGCGAGCGGCATCATCCGTTACATGCTGGTAACCAGGCAGCCATCCCGGGAGCGTCCCCATATCACAGGCACCTTGGACATTATTATGCCCACGAAGCGGATAGGCCCCGGCTCCCGTCCGACGGTAGTTCCCTGTCGCCAACAGTAAATTGGAAATAGCGGCCGACGTATCCGACCCGCCGGTATTTTGGGTGACCCCCATTCCCCAAAGGATGCACGTTCCGTCCGCATCCCGGATCATTTCCGCCGTCCGGATAAGCTGGTCTTTTGCAACGCCGGTCACTTCTTCAGCATAGTCCAATGTGTATCTTTGTAGCACTTCCCGAAACTCTGCAAAATGAAGGACGTTCTCCCGGATGAAAGCATCATCATGCCAGCCTTGCTGGATCATGTAGTTTGTCACAGCCATGAGCCACACTTGATCGGTCCCTTGTTTAGGGCTGATGAAAATATCGGATCGCTCCGCCATTTCATGTTTCCGTAAATCCGCCACAATCAATTTCTGGCCATGCAGCTTATGAGCCCGTTTTACTCGAGTCGCAAGGACTGGATGCCCTTCCGCCGGATTCGCCCCGATAATGATGACAAGCCCCGCTTCCGCAATATCTTTGATTGTTCCCGCGTCCCCGCCCATTCCGACCGTACGGAAAAGACCATCTGTCGCAGGCGATTGGCAATAACGGGAACAATTGTCCACGTTGTTTGTCTCAAATACTTGGCGCGCCAATTTTTGAATGACGTAATTTTCTTCGTTCGTAATTTTAGAGGAGGAAATAATGCCGACGCTATCTTTTCCATTGTCTCGCCAAATGCCGCCCAAGTTCTGCGCAACGAGATCGAGCGCTTCTTCCCATGATGCCTCCACAAAAGAATCTCCTCTGCGAATCAATGGCACAGTCAACCGCTCCTCGCTATTGACAAAATCCCAGCCGAACTTACCCTTCACACACGTAGAAATCGCATTGACTGGCGCTTCCGAGACCGGCTGGATTTTCAAAATGTGCCGATCTTTCGTCCATACTTCAAATGAACAACCAACCCCGCAAAACGTACAAACCGTCTTCGTCTTCTTCGTTCGCGTTTCCCGCATCGCCGCTTCTGCATCCGAAATAGCCATAATGCCGCTATACCCGGGCTCCACCTCTTTAACGAAGTCAATCATCGGTTCCAGCACATTTTGCGGCATAGCCGTCAAAAATCCCGCTTCCCCCAGCATCGATTTTTCCATAAGAGCGTTGCATGGGCAGACGGTGACGCAATGCCCGCAGCCGACGCAGGAGGAGTCATTGATTTTCGCGCCGCCATCCCACAAGACAATTGGTCGTTCCCGTTCCCAGTCGATGGACAACGTTTCATTCACCTGTAAGTTCTGGCACACTTCCACGCATTGCCCGCAAGCAATGCATTGATTCGGATCATATCGATAAAAAGGATGCGTGAAGTCGAGGGCATCCGTTGGACATTTCGGTTCATATGGATATTTCTGATGCTCGATTCCCATCATGTCGACCGTATTATGCACTTTGCAATTGCCGTTGTTATTGTCGCAGACGGTACAATACAGCAAATGATTTTCAAGAATACGGTCCATCGCCTCTGTCTGCGCTTCCTTCGCACGAACCGAACCCAAAGAAACTCGCATCCCATCCACTGCGAATGTGGAGCATGCGCGTTCGAGCCGCCCGTCCACTTCCACGATACACGTATCGCAAGTTTCAATCGGATCGACTTCTGGCAAATGGCAGATTTGCGGATGAGCCATTCCGTTGCGGTTGATCACTTGTAAGATCGTCTCGCCTTCTGTCATTTCAAAAGGCGTACCATCTAACCAGACTGACATGCAATCGCTCCCTTCTGTATCAAAATAAAAACCCATTGCACCCTACTTTCCACTCAGTATAAGCCATTCTAGCACTAGTTACAATATTGCTAATATGAGAGAAAACAGTGTATTGTGTAGGTAGATTAGGATTTGAACGAAGAGATAAGGGGCGCGTAGAAATGAATCTAGCAGAGAAACGAACCGTTCTCCAGTTTGCCAACGGCTCCTTCACGCAACAGGAAGATGTGATAGTTGCGGAGCACCCGGTGACAATCCGGATTAACGGAAGGGAGTTCATGACCATTGTTTGCTCTCCTGATCATATAGAAGAAATGGTGATCGGTTTCCTGGCATCCGAAGGAGTCATACCAAAATACGATCACATTAAGCAGTTACGGGTAGAAGAAGAGGTTGGCGTCGTCCATATTGAAACAGACACCATCTATCCCTATTACGAACAATTATTAAATAAACGGTTTATCAATTCCTGTTGTGGAATGAGCCGACCGGGATTTGTCTTTGCCCATGACGCACTTACCGCAAAAAAGATGACGGGAACGAATGTAAGCCTCACTCCTACGCAATGCTTCACTCTAATGGAGGAAATGGAGCGATCCGCAGACCTGTTTCGTCAAACAGGCGGCGTCCACAATGCCGCACTTTGTACTCCTACCAAACTGATTGTGTCACGGATGGATATTGGACGTCATAATGCGCTTGATAAACTATACGGGCATTGCTTGAAGCATCGAATAGCGGTACGAGACAAAGTAATCGTGTTCAGCGGTCGTATTTCATCTGAAATTTTATTGAAAGTCGCCAAAATCGGTTGTGAAATCGTCCTGTCAAAATCAGCCCCATCGGCACGGGCTTTGAGTTTGGCCGAAGATCTTGGAATTACAACAGTCGGTTTCATCCGTGGCCAATCGTTTAATGTGTACACGCATCCGGAGCGGATCATCCGATAATTTGGAATGAATGAAAAGAAAGTTTCAAGCCAAATTAAGACTCCAGATGGATAAAGGAGGTATTGGCTTGGAACCAACGAAGCGGAATCAGTCGGAGATTAAGAAAAGGAAAGCGGCGTTGAGCCAGATGCACGTCGAAATGGCAGAGGAAGCATTTGAGTTAAAGAAATATCGGGAAGCTGTCCAAGAGGCTTGCCGGATCAGTGAGATGGAAAATGCCAACACGCAAGTAAACAATTCCAATGACTCAAAATAAGTACCAATAATCCCGGCTCCTCATTTCGAGCCGGGATTTTCAACTGATGCTTCTTCTTGGAAAACTAAACTGCCAGTTGTGTAATCGCCACCGTCGTATGTTCCACCGCATTGTTTTCCATTGCCATATCAAAATGGAGGCGAGCGTCCGCCATAGCGTTGATTGCCGTATTTATCCAGGAATGCTTAGGCCCAGAAAGTTAATCGGTTTTTTTAGCTTCGAAAACCAGATAGAATATCAAATATATCAAGGCTACAAAATGTAAAGTGAGCATGGCTATGTAATAAGAACTTGAATTATCTTTCAATAAATAGTTGGTGTATCTAGCTGTATTAATAATTAAAATGGCAAATAAAAGAATTTTCATTTTCCTACTCACTTCATTACACCTCTTTTACTTTACTACTCAAATTATCATTAAGAAATCAGCCTAGAAGATCTTTTGATAGCGATTCACTCTTCCTTAAAGGCCATTCCTTTATAGGCCAATGCTTCCCGCAATTGTTGTAACGCTCTGGGTCCGATGCCATGAAGTTTACTTAGATCGGCTTCTGTCATCGCGGCCAGTTGTTCCAATGATTCGATCTTAGCTTCTGTCAATGCACGTACAGCCGGTTTTGCCATACCTGGCGGCAAATTATTTAGCGACTCCATCGCTGCATCATTCCTTTCATTCTAAATCCATGTACAGGTATTGAGTCCTCATCCAATTATAACATGGCATAATTGCACAGGACCTCCCAATCCAAAATCAAATAGAACCAGGCCTGGACCCTAAGATAGGATCCAGACCCTGTTATATTCCCCAAAGGAGATAAGCTACAATAAATAATGCCTTCCATGGGATGGAAAACGAAATACTCTTGCCGGTTTATACCGTACTTTTCTGCTGCCTCCCTACTACCAGTTGGCCGCCGTTTTTCAAATATTTATCGATCCCTTCCGCCGCCCGGTAGCCTAAAGCACCAACTGTAGCAGTCGGGTGATGGCCGGCGAACTGTGGAAATGCAGAGGCGCCGACGACGAATATGTTATCGACATCCCACATTTGCAAATAGTTGTTCACTGCTGACGTGGCCGGATCGGACCCCATGATGACCCCTCCCGCATAATGGCCACCTTGATAAACATGGTCAAATTCATGTGGAATGGTGTCCTTGTCAACAATGTCAGCTCCCATCGCCTCCACGATCTCACTACACTTTTCGATTCCGAACTTCGCCATGTTCCGGTCATGGTCCGTATATTTATACGTCACCCGAAGAAGCGGGTCGTTAAATTCATCTTTATAAGTCGGATCCAGATCGAGATAATTATGCCACCAGGCCATGGTGGCCATCGTATACCAGACGACCAAATTACGGTGGGCATAATATATGGAGTTTTTCTTGAATTCGGGGCCCCATTGTGGTGTGCCCTTGGGTACATGATTACTGGCGATCGCCGCATCCCCATATTGCCTCAATTCGATTCCGCCACCATTTATGAAATCCAGATTCGTATGATCGAAGTTATCGCCAGCAAAGTCACTGAGCGCTCCGCCTAGCGCCCCCGCACCTGCATAGAAATTAAATTTACGTTCATTGAAAAACCCTCTGGCTCCTAAGAAAGTGATACCGAACTGCCCATTGTAATTCCGGCCAATTACGCCTTTCCTTGTACTCGGGTTATATGGCTGTCCAATTTCCGACAGCATTAACAAACGGTTGTTCGTGAACGTGAAGGCGGCCAATACGACGACATCTGCCGGCTGTTCGTATTCTTGTCCGGTAATCGTATCGACATATAGAACACCGGTAGCCTTGCCGCCTTTATACAGTACACGGCGGACATTGGAATTCGTACGGATTTCACAGTTCCCGGTTTTCACCGCGGTCGGAATGACAGTGACGAGCGGATCGGATTTCGCTCCAAAATCGCAACCGTACTGGGTACAATACGCGCAGTACACACATCCACTCATCACCTCTCCGTCCGGATTCGTATATCCTTGCGATAGATTTCCGGATGGCACTTGATAGGGATGATACCCGAGTTTCTTTGCAGCATCTTTGAACAAACGGATAGCCGGAGATTCTTTCATCGGTGGATTCGGATAGTCATCGGAACGTTCGGGGCCCAGTGGGTCGGGTTCCCCTGAGATGCCCGCGGTCTTCTCCCACCGATCATAATACTTATCCATTTCGGCATACGTGATGCCCCAATCTTGGATGGTCATGCCTTCTGGAATCTTTTCCTTCCCATACCGATCGACTGTCTGAGTGTAAATCTCGAAATCATACGGCTTCCAACGGTACGTAGCACCAGCCCAGTGCACACTGCCGCCACCCAAATTCGTGCCCGCCATCATCTCTTGCCGCGTCCGGACCGGCAAGGCGATTTGATCCAACGTGTTACGGGAGGTGATGGTTTCCGACGAAAGGTTCTGCATCATTTCAAAACGGTTGGTGAAGCGCAGTTCGTCTTTCACGCCTGTGTAATCCGCTCGTTCTTTGTTTTCTCCGCGTTCCAGCGCTACCACTTTATAGCCGGCTTTGGCCATTTCCGCCATGACGACGCCACCTGCCCATCCGGTGCCGACGACCACTACATCGACTTTTTCTAATTTAGTTGCCATGCTTTCCAGCTCCCATTACGCATTTTTTTGATAATCTTTCAAGCTTTGTTGTTCCAGGACGACAAATTCTTCCTCTTCAATCTGCGGTAGATATGATGCACGGGGACCCGGGTATTCTTTCATCTTCCAACCCATCATATCTTTGTTGCCTCCATACAACGGATCAGCGTAAGCCCCTTCAACCGTCGTTTGTCGCAACAGATGGAAGAAATCTTTGGAACCATATCCTTTCATATCCACTTTGCCATCCTCGAACATCTGCAACACTTGATCCTGCTGTGGTCCTTCCAGTTCGATAAAACGGGCACCGAATTCCTTTTGAGCGACATGATCCATTTCTCTCAGACCAATGAGGAAAATTTCATTCCTCCGCAATCTCGTTTGGTACCTCGGTGTTGGGAGTGGTTGCTGGGTTTCCACGTTTGGCCCTTGCCGATCTTGATTTCGTTCCTTATCTTGTGCTCCTTGAACATATTCGTTTTGATAAAATGGCCCATTCATATATTCTTTGGCATTCATCCCCCATTCCCCGTTTAGCTGCTTGTCAATGAAGTACGGGACTCCAAGCGCAATAGCGCCAGGACCCAGATCGTCCTCCGGGAAAATTCGTTCCGTAGCTGCCGATAAAATATCAAAGTCCTCTTTCCGGCTGAAAAACATCCGGGCATCTTGTAAGCCTCCGCTCATCTGTTCCGTTTGGGTCTCTGTATTTTCCTGTCTCCGATTAGTCAACAAACCGCCTAGTAACGAACCCCCTACTACCCCGCCGGCAACTAATCCAGTGTTCTTTAAAAACGTACGGCGGCTCATGCCCTCTTTTCCGGTATTGTTTGTATCATCTGGTTTATTTGTCACTTCAATCTCCTCCCAATCCACATAAATAGAAGTATTTCACCCCATTATTTCCATCATTTCCCCCGTACAAACATCAAAAAGGCGACATGCAAAAAAAGGCGTCAGTCAATCGGAGGATTCGTTGACTGACACCGAAAACCGAGTTTAATAATAGGCATCACGGGAATGAAAACTGTATAGTTCTTCATATAAAGGCCAAAATAAGTTGATTACCGAAATAGGAGGTATTGTTTGTGGAGAGAAGTTCATCAACTGAGAATTTCCAGCCCATTACTTCCGTCAATAGTGACGTCGGAGTGGAAGTGACGCCGGACATTTATTGTTTCACAAACCAAATCGTCAATGTCATATTTTACGGAAGGCAAGGAGAAGAAGGCTGGGTCTTGATCGACGCCGGAATGCCTACCTCTGGGGCAAAACTTAAAGAAGAGGCCGAAAAAAGATTCGGAGCCGGGAAACCTCCGAAAGCCATCATTTTGACTCACGCCCACTTCGATCATATTGGAGGTTTAATTGATCTACTCGAGGAATGGGACGTTCCTGTCTACGCCCATCCTTTGGAAATTCCGTATATCACGGGACAAAAAGATTTTCCTGACCCTGATTTCATGGTGGAAGGTGGGATGGTAGCAAAAATGTCTTCCATTTTTCCAACTGAAGCGATCGATATCGGGAATCGGGCAAATCCCCTTCCCGCCGACGGCTCCGTCCCTTTCATGCCGGGATGGAAATGGATTCATACTCCAGGCCACACGGAAGGTCATGTCTCCTTTTATCGAGAATCGGATGGGGCTTTAATAGCGGGGGACGCCTTTGTGACCGTCCGCCAAGATGCTTTATATAAAGTATTTACGCAGAAACGTGAAATAACCGGCCCGCCCCGTTACTTGACTCCGGATTGGGAAGCCGCCGAACGGTCGGTAAAAGCATTGCAAGCGCTACATCCGAAAGTGGCGGTTACCGGACACGGTGTTCCTGTTTCAGGCGAATGGCTGGAAGAGAATCTGACCAATCTTGCCAATCACTTCGTGGCGATGGCCGTCCCGGATTACGGCAAGTTTGTTGAGGATGATAAACCGACTCCATAATTGAGCGAATTGAAAAGTTCCCCTTTGTCATAGTGACGAGGGGGCTTTTTGCGTTACGTGATCGGATCATTAATTGTCCGATAGCTATACTTGTGTATTGCAACTATTAAAATATGCAACTATTCGCAATTTGCAAACATCTTTTTATTCGATTGAATATTGCAACTATATTAGTGCTCATGTACTTGCAAAGTGCAACTTCTAGTCATTTTGGAGCTTATTCGTAAGTGCTTGGACAGATCTCATGATTGTTTCCTTCTCAAATTCATTCATCCCACTGAAGAACTCGGAAAAACGTGTTTCAAACAGCTGTTTCACTTCCTTGACAACTCTCTCCCCTTCTTTTGTCAGTCCCAAAAAATAGAATCGGCGATCTTGATTGGACGGTACCCGTTCGACATATCCCTTCCGTTCCAGAGTTTGCACTTGCCTGGAAAACGTAGTTATATCCATCGCGACTTGCCGGGCGACTTTTTGCATCGTCGTATCGTCAAGACCGTCCAGCTCAAACATTATCGTCACTTGGGTCAATGATAGCTCTTCGGGAAACTCCTCATACACTCTCTTGATAAATCGAGTCAGAGAAAAATAAAATTTCAGCAAAACTTCCACCCCTTTGTTTACATAATATTATTACGCGACCAAAAAACGCACCTGTCTAAAAAGTGCGCTTCGCGTCAACCGTATGTAATTTGATCTTCATCGTGTACATTTACCGCATTTTTAATAAAAACGGTTGTCCGTAAGATGAGAGATTCATTCTCCTCAGTCTCCCAACGTTCATCTGGGACGATTTCAAACGGGATCATGTGAGTCTCTTTCGATTTTACGCTCCCGACCATTTGAAATTCCTGCTTCGATATCGTATTATCAATAATTGAAAAATCACTGTCCCGCACATCTCGTGTCGTCCTTTTCAATAATTCAACCTCTATATGATCGATCAACTGCTCACTATTCCCGCCTTCGATATAAATCGTTCCCGAAAGGGTTTCACCGAATGCGACAGATGGTGAGCCTACAATTGTATCCACTTTCATTGCTCCATAGCCAATGCTTGATAAAAATTGCTTTAACATACATAGTTGCCTCCTAAACGATAGTATCTTTCCCTATTCCCTATATAACCCAGTATAACGCATTTATCCTTAATAAGTTGAAGTGGAACATCCTACTCGGTCCCCCACTTCCTGATTTTTGATTTTGCCCTTTTCTATATATAGAATCCTGTCCCCCAGTTTCCGGGCTTCCTCCATATCATGTGTAACGATCAGGAAGGGGATCTCCCAAACATCATGTAGCCGAAGAAGTTCGTTCTGGCAATCAACCCGTGTTTCCCTGTCCAATGCGGAAAGAGGTTCATCCAACAATAAGATGTCCGGTTCCGTTGCAAGTGCACGTGCCAACGCGACCCGTTGCTGTTCACCGCCAGAGATTTGGTGAGGGTATTTGGTCAATAAATGCCGGATTTTTAACAGATTGGTCAATTTGTCCGCTACAGCGTGTCCTTCCCCTTTCTTTCTCACTCCGTACGAAATGTTTTTCTCTACGGTCATATGAGGGAAAAGCGCATAGTCTTGGAACAGATAACCAACACGCCGAGCACGTGCTGGAAGTGATGTATGGCCAGTCCGAAAAAAAATGGTTTCCCTCAAGCTAATGATACCTGCATCTGGTCTCATAAGACCGGCAATTCCATTCAAGATGGTCGTTTTTCCAGAGCCCGATGGCCCGACCAAAACGACGATTTCCCGATCCATCGTGAAATGAACATCCAATTCGAAATGGGCAAGCTGCTTTTTCATTTGGACATCAAGCATATGTATCACACCCTATTTTTTTCATTGGTGAAGCGCCGCATGTTCCGTTTGCTCCACCAGGTTAACCAGAGAATCGTGCTAAAACCGAGCGCAACGATAATAACTACCCAAAATGTCGCCTTTTCCATCTGCCCCGCTTCTACAGCAAAATAGATCGCCATCGGGATCGTATCCGTTTTTCCAGGGATGTAGCCCGCCAGCATGAGAGTTGCACCAAATTCACCCAGTCCCCGGGCGAAAGACAGGACAAGCCCTGCCAATAAACCCGGCCAGGCAAGCGGAAAGGCTATCGTCCAAAAGACACGCCATTCGGAGGCTCCCATCGTCCGCGCCGCATTTTCAAGTCGAACATCAATGTTTTCGAAAGCGGCCGTGGCGCTTTGATACATTAAGGGAAATGAAACGACGATTGATGCGATGACGGCCGCATACCAAGTAAAGACGATTTGGATGTCAAATGTATTCCATAGCCACCCACCGATCCACCCCTTTTTTCCAAAAAGAATGAGTAAGCCAAATCCAACAACCGTAGGAGGTAGCACAAGTGGCAGAAGAAAAAATGATTCCACTATACTTTTTCCAAAAAAGGATTTCCGCCTGAAAAAATAAGCAAAAAACAAACCGATGACGAAAACGAAGGAGGTGGAGATGACTGCCACTTTCAATGACAAGAGTAGTGGTGTGTAACTGATTTCGGACATAGGCCCTCCCCCCTTTTACTGAAACCCGCATTTCCGCAGCAATTCTTCCCCATCATCACTTATCAAATAATCCAGAAAGGCCTGCGCCGCTTGTTGGTGTTCGGATTCCCGTATGATGGCACCCGGATAGACAATTGGGGTATGCCATTCCCCATTCGCTTCTGCCAACACTTTCACCTTGTCTGATATAGCCGCGTCACTTGAATAGACGACCCCCAGATCTGCATTTCCCATCTCCACATGAGTCAACACTTGCCGGACATCCGAACCGAGCACGAGTTTGTCCTGCAGTGGCTCCCACAATCCTAGGTGTTCAAACACTTCTTTCGTATACCATCCCACTGGCACAGCTTCCGGTTCGCCAATGGCAAGGTGTTGAATAGAGCGGGGATTGATTTCTGGAAAGGAAGGAATGCCTAAGGTCGACTCCTTAGCCGAAATTAAAACGAGGGAATTCGACGTGAAATCGACACGTGAATGTTCCACGATTAACCCCTTCGCCTCCAAGCCATCCATATCCTTTTCGCTTGCGGATAAAAAGACGTCTGCAGGCGCACCTTGTTCAATTTGCGTAGCCAATTTTCCGGAGCTTCCAAAATTGAAAGTCAATGTTACACCTTCCTGGCGACTCTCATATGTACGTTTAATATCCGTCAGTGCATCCGTCAGACTAGCGGCAGCCGACACCATCAATTCCACTTTTGGTGTCTGCGAAGTTTCCGATCCACCACCCGAGCAGCCGAGCAACGTGGAGGAGAATAAAAAGATGGACAAAAACAGGGCCATTCTTTTCATTTTGGCAAAACCCTCTTTCTCTTAAACATCCATTAGAGTTGAAAAGACATAGAACTGTAACTGTATATTTGAAAATACCACACAACAATAAAATAAACATACAGATGCGCTCGGTTAATATAATAAAAACCCAACTTCTCTGCAAATAAAAATAGAGAAGTTGGGATTTTCCGTTACTAGCTGACATCTATCCTTCAAAATTCTAATTTAATTATTTTGCTCAAGGCATTGATAAACTGCCATCATATCTTGCTTATTCAATTCACGGATGCGATTGAAAATCTGAATGTCTGCAACAGCCTCAATAGTTAAGCTTTCATCAACAACATCACTTACTGTTCCAGTTAACCACGTTTTTATTTGTATGCCTTCAACAAGTTCCTTAAGGCCTTCTTCATTGATGCCTGTAGCATGACAACTTACACATGGAATGGTTAATTTAAACACACCATCATGCAGATTATCTTCCGATATCACTTTTTTACCTTTACAGAATGGACATGGATTGCCCTTTCTGATTTTATTAATTTGGGTAATTAATTTTTTGTAACCAAATGCTTCATAAACATATGTCAGTTTTTTGTATTTCCCATTTGTGAAATACTGATCGATAATCGTTTCTCTCGTTTCATTGATATTTGGGAAATCACAGATTGTCACTTGATTATTATTGCTGATGGATTCGACATTGCCATTGATTGTATCCCAGAATGGGTAGACATTTTGTAATACGATTTCATAACCCGTAAAGCTTGCCTGCTCCAATTCAAACATTTTTAGGGCGACTTGTGTATTTCTAGACAACAAAGAGACATCTTCCGTCAAGTTCATCTCGCCGCCTACAATCGATTTCAATTTGACGAGTGCAGGCAAGTCACCTATGATCTTCAATACTTCGTCAACCGGCTGTCTGATCAATTCACGAATATCTGTGACTCCGAATTTAAGCGGCTTATTGTGGTTTAAAACAGTCCCCTCACAAATTGGACATGTAATCATTTCTTTAGAAGCTTTCATTTGTTCTTTAATGATTGATTTTGAAACGACCATATACATCCCAAGGATTGTATTGAAGCCTACCCATGTTCTTCGCGTCTTGCCTTCCCTGTCATAAAATGACTTCTCAAAATATCCATACCAAAATGTATGCTTTTCTTCATCGGACATCTCGTTATAGCTTTTTGTCAGGTCATGACCTAATTCATTCTTCATTTCATCAAATAGGAATTCAAGCTTTTCGTATTTATAAAACTTCAATACTTCCATCACGTCTGGATGGAACAATCCATCCCAAAATGGAACATTTTTGTCTTGAATGATAAGATCTTTATCAAATATTTCTATCTGAAGACGTCCTGAGCATGATGGACAGTGATTATCTTTATTATAGAAATCAAAGCTTTTCGTGTCTTTGTTCGTCGGATGCGCCGCCACGATATGGTTGATGAGGCCTCCAATTTCATAGAGAAAGCTATATTGGCTATACAAGTGTCTTTCAAGATCCATCGCAATGACTGGCGCGATAGTGTCAGATTCGAATTCACCATAAATTAATCGGGCCATTGATGACAAACTTTTTAAGATGCCTCCTTTATAAATATTCTCTGCATTTTTAAAGTATTCGATATGATTTTCTTTTAAAACGCTAATGCCATTTTGCTGTTTGAGCGCGGAGGAAATAGGTAACGGTAGTTCGATATCCTCCCTATTTTCATGCTCATAATAGCAATGATGACTAACAATATCCAAATGCGTTACAGGCTCATTCTTCCGCTTTCCGAAATCGATTATGAAATCGGAGCTTTCCATCATATATTCATTATGTTCAATCATAACGATTGAAACTGTTTCACTTGCAAAATCAGCCGAATACTATCAATGAATTGATTTAAGATATTTTGGGATAAACCTTTTGATGGCTCGTCAAAAATGAAAAGCGTGTGCGGTTTTCTTGAGTTAGCAAACAGCTCCGAAACTAAATGAACACATTGAAATTCACCAGTAGATAAAGTCTGTGTCTTTCTTTCCAACGTCAAATAACCGAGGCCGAGTTTGATCAATAAACTCAAGCGTTTATGAGCGATGTCTCCATTTGGCAGTTCATCAATAATATCTTCAATCGAGCGCTCAAAAATATCATCAATTTCGTCACTATATTTGTTGAGTTTCTGTTTGATGTCAAGAAAAGTTGCAACAGTTGATCGGCTCGTTATCGATTGGTTGCGGTCCTGCCCTACCATCACCAGTTTATCTTTCGGGTATCGCTTCAGAAAGTCTTTGGCTACACATTCATTGACAAGTGTAGACTTACCGCAGCCAGACTCACCTGTAACCGTTACAAGTCTATTTTTTGGAATCTCAAATTCAGCCATTTGAATATTACGGCAGTAAAGATCCTTAAATTGATAGTACTCTGTGGGCTTTGTCTCATTCCGTTCCTGAAACACAGGTTTTGGACGAGGTGATTCTTCCACAATTTTTCCGCCGTATTTACCACTGCCAGGTCCAAAGAACAATTGCTCATCAGTTGTATCGAGCACCGTGTCAGAATGGTCGATGAGCCAAATTTGATTCTTATAGCCTAATTGTTTAATCTGCGCTAAGATTTTCAACAGCGTTTGGCGATCAAGACCGACAGAGATTTCATCGATGATAATGACGGTGTTTTCGCTTGCAGCCATAAACTCCGCCAAGTAGAGTCGTGTCAATTCTCCGCCTGACAATGTACCCATAATTCGATTTAAAGTTAGGTAACCGATATTCATATTGATAATATTTTTGAGGATATGTTGTTTCGCTTCACTAATATGTAATTCTTCTGCTAGTAAGAGGATCTTTTCGACGCTCAAGTCGTTGATATCGGAAACAGTATGAGGTTTATCAAATAAATCAATCGCATATTTCTCAACTTCTGGGCTATAGCGTTTACCACCACACGTTTTACATTCAACATTACTTGTACTACCGCGCCCTTTACATTTTGGGCACCAGCCTAATTCATTATTGAATGAAAACACTTCCGGGGATATATCAAATTTGTCAGCAAGACAAACACGAATTTCTGTAAAAACGCCGGTATGTGTGCCAATTGTGGAACGTGGATTGGAAGAAATGGATGATCTTCCGAGAAACAACACTAATGGCATCTCTTCCATTTTTATGGCACTGAAATTCGTTTCCATAATATTGGGGAATAAATACTGGTATTCGGCCTTTGGCAATAAGGAAACGAGACGCTTCTTCGATTCTTCGCCGATTGTTTGACAAAAAGTTGTTTTTCCTGATCCAGACAATCCAGCGATACCTAATGATTTATCTATTGGAAGTGCTGCATCTAATCGCTTAATATTATTCGCAATCAATTGATTTATTTTCATTGTGGCATCCTCTCCATTCTCTAACTTTAGTATTGCCATGTTAATAAAACTTCATTACAAAACTTTCGACCTCAATCCTTTGTTCCAATAAAAATGACGCTTTCCGAGTTCTAGGAAAGCGCCCGATAGTTGAATAGCGAAGCTACTGTTTAACATCTAACATATTTGCGTTTGAAACCAATCTTCCCTCTATCTACTTCCTTTTGAATGCTTTCGTAAGCGTTTAGAATACTGCTCTTTTTCTTATCCCGTTTGACTTCTACTAGACCTACTTCCTTTGCGGTTTCGACCGCCTTTTCATGGAGTGGCAAGTATGAAAAGCCGACAGTATAAAGGAAGTTATTCATGGCAGCTTTGGTTCGCTCTGGCGAATCGTGAATCGTATTTTTCACCATTTCAAGCATGTCGGCAATCTTACTCTCGGAAAATTCAACGTCTGAGCGATTTCCTAATAGCCAGCAGTAGCAACTCCAGCCCGCTGACATTCTCAGTTCCTCACCGCTCGCAATCCATTTATCGGCAACTTCTTGTGCAATATCCGCTTCCGCTAAAGTGACGGCCACCACATAATCGGATAGCATATAAAAATAGGCCGAATCTATCCAACGATCAAAATCCGACGCAGTCATTACTTTTGGATCTGCAATAATACCTGCAAAGTACATGGCGTCATAGTTTCCTGTCTCATAAAGCTCTTCAGCTAAAGCTTGATCCAATTTTATTTTCTTTGCGATCGGCTTCATCGCACCTGTCGCTACACCAAAAAGTGGTTCACGCGCACCATTGGACAAGTATATTTTTTTAGTCCGTTCCTTGCCAAGGGCTTCAAGCTCCTGCATAACCATATCTAAATTCATCGTTTACCACTACCTTTTTAGAATATCTTTTCCTTCATCTGTGTTGATCAAAAAGAATTGGATTACCATCCGGATCTTCAATTGTAAAACTTGCTGGGCCTTCGCTAGTTTCATCGGCCTCAGATAGCATCTTTATACCTTTTTCTTTCAGCTGTTTCTGAATCTCCCGAATGTCAGTAAACGAATGAAGGTTTTCGGCATTTTCATTCCATCCCGGATTAAACGTCAAAATGTTTTTTTTCGAACATTCCTTGAAAAAGGCCAATTATGCAGTTCTCATTCTTCATAATGAGCCAATTTTGGGTAATATCCCCTCCGAAGACCTGAAACCCCAGCTCTTCGTAAAATGATTTTGATTTGTGGATGTCTTTTACATTTAAACTTACAGAGAATGCGCCCAGTTTCATAATTTCTCCTCCCATATATAAATAATATTCAAGAACATTTATTGCATAAATTGAGTATACATTATTACTTTGAGAAACACATAAGCCCCATTAGCTTATTATTTATCATTACTTGTAAAATTATTCGATTTTTCTAAATTGGTAAATCATTGCTTGATGAGACAGGAAAATTATGCTACAGTTAACACTATAAAATGAGCGAGCGCTCAATCACGCAACTAAGTATCCAATGCTTCAATATATTAATTTCAAGGGGGATTGAGATGAAGGCGATCTTGTTAAGAGAATTAGGAGGACCTAATCAAGTCAGTTACGAAGAAGTTGAAATTCCGACTCCAAAATCAAATGAAGTGGTAGTCCGGGTGAAGTATGCAGCATTAAATCGAAGAGACTTATGGATCACTTATGGAATGTACCCTGGGATGGAGCTGCCGTCTATTTTGGGAGCGGATGGGGCTGGTGAGGTTGTAACTGTTGGAGATCAAGTAACAGAAATAAAGGTCGGCAGCACTGTTGTCATTAACCCAAGCTTAAATTGGGGGGATAGCAGAGTCCACTATAATCCGGATCATCGGATATTAGGAATGCCATCTGATGGTACGTTCGCCGAATACGTCGCCGTTCCAGCCGAAAACGTCTATGCCAAGCCAGACTACCTTACTTGGGAAGAAGCAGCTGCACTCCCATTGGCAGGCTTAACAGCATACCGCGCTCTGATGTATAGGGGAAATCTACAGGAGGGTGAAACCGTTCTCATTCCTGGCATCGGTGGTGGTGTTGCATTAGTGGCACTACAAATCGCTGTCGCTCATGGTGCCAATGTATTTGTTACATCGAGTAGCGATGAAAAACTCGAAAAGGCGAAACAGTTAGGAGCAGCAGGCGGAGTGAACTATCGCTCGGACAATTGGGTAAAAGATATGAAAAAATTAATGGGCGGTGCTGATGTGATCATTGATGGCGTCGGCGGCGAAAACTTCAATCATATGATCACTTTAGCGAACCCGGCCGGTCGCATCGTCAACTTCGGTGCGACAAGCGGTCCAATAAAAGAACTCGTACTTCCCCGTATCTTCTTCAAGCATTTAGATATTAGAGGAACCACAATGGGGAGCCCGGAAGATTTCAGGGAGATGCTTCAATTTTTTGAAGAACATCGGATTTCTCCGTACACTGATAAATCCTTCCCCCTCGAGGCAGCCTCTGAAGCCCTGGTGTACATGGAAAAGGGAGAGAATTTCGGTAAAATCACGTTGGAGATTGAGTGATAGGCATTGTCCGGAAAAGAAAATCACTTCGAAACAGCAGAAAACTCATTTGCATATGCAAATGAGTTTTCTAATACTATTTGATATTTAGCCTCGTTTTAATAAATCAAGCTTCAGCACTACTTCCTGTTTGCCGTCCACTCATGATACGGTTCACCGTAATTTATCTAAATGAGATTTTAACCTAAATGTACTGGTAAATACTCCTATTCATCTATATAATTATTATTATTGTTAAGGAGCGGATTCAGATGATGATCGTAACAACTGAAAATATTGCTAATCACCAAATTACAGAGGTGTTAGGTCCAGTATTTGGTTTAACCGTAAGAGCAAGAGGAATAGGTAAAGATATTGCTGCTGCTTTTAAGGGGCTAGTAGGTGGAGAGATAAATCAGTATACAGAAATGCTTGAAGATGCCAGAAAACAAGCAATGGATCGTATGGTGAAAAATGCCACAGCAATGGGTGCAAACGCTATTATTATGATGCGCTTTGACTCAGGTGAAATCGGTCAAAATATGAGTGAAATCGTAGCCTATGGAACAGCAGTTATTGTAGAAAAGAGATAACTAATGAAATGGATTATAGGGTTTTACGGTATCCAATTCCTTATTCTGGTTGTTTTAATTATCGGGTCCTGGCTAATTTGGGATCGTCGCTTTAAAACGAAACACGGCAGGCAAGTACCAAAAGGATTCATACGGACAAATGAGGTCTCAATTGATCCAATAACAAATAAAAGATTAGTCGTTTATTACAACCCAGAAACTGGAGAACGCTTTTATAAAGAGGAAAATAAAAATTGAAAGGGGGCCTGTTTTGAAACAGACCCCTTTTCAATTTTCTATTTTATCCGCGTTTACTTATGATACGGTTCACCACACCATAAATGCAGACGGTTTTTTTAAAAGATTTAAGGGGACAATAGGGAAAAGACAGTAGGTAGAGGAGTAATGTATCATGAAAGCAACAGATTTACTTATTCAGTGCTTGGAAAATGAAGGGGTTGAGTATATTTTTGGCATCATGGGTAAGGAAACCCTCGACCTGATGGATTCATTATCTAAGTCTAAAAAAATTCAGTTCATAAATGTTCGTCATGAACAAGGAGCAGCGTTTATGGCAGATGTTTATGGCAGGCTAACAAATAAGGTCGGTGTTTGCTTGGCAACTTTAGGACCTGGAGCGACAAATCTTTTGACCGGAATAGCTAGTGCAAATCTGGATCATTCTCCGGTTGTCGCCATTACAGGTCAAGCAGGCTTTGAAAGGCAACTTCAAGAATCTCATCAATACTTAGATATAGTTAAAATATTTGAACCCGCTACCAAGTGGAGTGTTCAAATTAAAGATTCGCAATCCATACCAAAAATCATTCGCCAGGCATTTAGATTAGCACAAATGGAAAAGCCAGGTGCTGTTTTAATTGAATTGCCTGAGAACATAGCATCACAAATGGCTCCAACCCTGCCATTACCAGTATTGCCTCTTCCAAAAAGTACTCCTAATTCACAAGCTATAGAGGATGCTCGTACATTAATAAGCCAAAGCCAAAAGCCACTGGTCATAGTTGGAAACGGGGTTATTAGGCAAACAGCTATACATGAACTCCTGACTTTTGTAGAGAACCTACAATCCCCTGTTATTCATAGCTTTATGGCAAAAGGAGTTTTACCTAAAAACCATCCGCTTAATTATTTTACATTTGGTTTTAAAAAGAAGGATGAAGTATTACCAATTATAGAGCAATCTGATTTATTAATTGTCATTGGTTTTGATTTTGTTGAAAGTGCACCTAAGGATTGGAATAAAGGAATGAAACCCATTTTGCATATTGACACGCTGCCCGCTGAAATGGACGAGCATTACCCGGTGAAGAAAGAGTTGGTTGGTGATTTAAACGAGACTTTCCAGCAACTTAATGCACCGGATTTACCATCTAAACCATGGGTTCCGGTTGGTAATCTCAAGGAACAAATTAAGACAGCCTATCAAATCGATTTAGATGTTAAAGAAAATCTATCACTTACTATCGAGAATATCTTAACGGTTATTGAAAATAACGCTACCGAAAACACCATCGTGATTTCTGATGTAGGTGCCCACAAGCTCTCTATCGCCCGTACTTATCAATCAAAACAGGCAGGTCGACTCATCATCTCAAATGGATTTGCCTCAATGGGTATTGCGTTACCCGGTTCTATTGGTGCTAAATTAGCTTGCCCGGACGCTCCAGTTATTTGTATTACGGGAGATGGAGGGGCTTTAATGAATATTTCCGAATTAGAGACCGCCAAACGACTTGGCCTGTCATTGATCATCATTGTATTAAATGATTCAACATTAAAATTAGAGGAACAAATGATGCAAGAGAAATTCAGTAATAGCTTTGGTACGGCATTTGGAAACCCTGACTTTGTGCAGCTTGCTGAAAGTTTTGGAATAGCAGGAGTTAGACCGAATCAATTGAATGAATTTGAACAAGTATTGAAAAACACCTTAACACAAAACAATGGAATTACACTGATCGATATTAAAATGGGAATGGATACACAATCGACAAAGTGAGCAAGGGGAGATGCTTTTTGAGCAAAAAAGCACCTCCCTTATATTAAAAACTGCCCCTATTTAATACGCATTTTCCTGACGGCCCCTTCATTGAACTACTATAGCGCCGACGTCCGATTGTAATTTTACGAGGTTCTCTCCGTTTCCGAAGACTGTTTTATTGTTTTTGGACCCGAAAATATTGATGGAGCCGATGTCGGTCTCTGCCAAAATCGTCGTGTTGGTCGGCTTTGTTTTTGTCTGGACAGAAATTTTCCCCACATCGGTCTTCAAATCGATCGGCCGATCCAAATCCGGAGTCACTAGGGAAATCAAGCCTGTGTCGGTCTTCGCTGTAATTGCCCCTTCCACATGGTCGAGTTCGATTAATCCATTATCCGTCTCTACTCGAACAGTATTCGCTTCCACGTCTTTCACGGCGATTTTGCCATTATCCGTTTCCAAATCCAATTCCTTTATTTGAAGACTCTCCACTGAAATTTTACCGTTATCGCTCTTCACCTTGAGTGAATCATATTGCTTCTTGGGCACTTCTATAACAAGCGTCGGGGGTGAGTAACCAAATGGGATGACCCACGTTCTTTTATCCTTTAACTTGACTGTCAAAGTACCATCATCTACTTTCGCTTTCACCAAACCTTTACGCTGTTTCTTCTTACTGATGATTTCAATCGTTGTCGTATCCTCTTCCGACGGTCGAATCTCTACTAACGCATTTGCCCCGCTCACCTGAAGCCGTTCGAATGAATCCGCTATGACGATCTGTTTGTCTGCGCCAAACAAGGAATTAATCGCATACCGAACCCCGAATACCCCCACAATCAAAATCAGTATGACAATGATTATCTTATTCCGCACCCACTATTCCACCCTTCTCTCAATCGTTCTAACACTCTTCACTATGTAGTATAGGATGAATCGTTTCAGCGGAGAACAGACCACGGCTGTGTTTCGCTTACGGCTTAGGTCGTAGTTTAACTTGAAGCGGCAAATCGAACCCTGCGCTGTTCGAAAGATGTGCCTTAATTTCTGCAAAGTGCGCAGAAATACGGCAAATCGAACCCTGCGCTGCCGAAAGATGTGCCTTAATTTCTGCAAAGTGCGCAGAAATACGGCAAATCGAACCCTGCGCTGTTCGAAAGATGTGCCTTAATTTCTGCAAAGTGCGCAGAAATACGGCAAATCGAAC